>NZ_JBEXGN010000005.1:0-444884 GCF_040607345.1 Streptomyces sp. NPDC005302 | reverse complement strand
GTGCCCGCCCTGATCGAACGGCAGGACCTGCACCCCGAAGCCGGATTCGCCCGCGGCGTCGAGCAGTTGGGCCAGCTGCTCCCGATGTCGACAAGGCAACTGCCGTCCATCGGACGGCAGTTGCCTTCGTTGTGGGGGTTGTCTGGGTTTTACGTCACAGTCACATGTCCTCACGACAGGCAAAAGACGTTGTTCCGGACATCGCGTACGCAACGACCTTGACGTTGCTGTGAAAACTGGGAAGGGTGACGCGTGGCATGCGTATCTCCGGGGCGCATGTGAACCGGGAGGCCGAGAGAGGCCGCCTGTGACGCCGTGGCCCCGGGCGCTGCTCCATTGACGATCAGCTACTGGGGGTAGCAGGCAGATGACCAAGAAGACGCGGATCCGCGTGGCGCGAATAGCTGCCGGTGCGGTGATCGCCGCCGGTGCTTCGCTCACCGCTGCGGGTGCCGCTTCGGCGCTCGACCTCAATGTCGGCATCGGCGCGACCACGGCCGACGACCCGACGCCCACTCCGACCGACACGGGTATCCCGACCGGCGAGCCCACTGAGCCGACTGACGAGCCCACGGTGCCCACCGAGGAGCCGACTCAGCCCACGGAGGAGCCCACCGAGCCCACCGAGGAGCCGACCGAGCCCACGGAGGAGCCCACCGAGCCGACCGAGGAGCCGACCTCCGGCACCTCGGCGCCCTCGGACGACAACACCAGCGGCACGGGCACCGGCGGCAATGACGCCGACCCCAACGGCGGCTCCTCCGCCCAGGACGAGGGCTCCTCCGCCCTCACCGACACCGGGTCGGACACCGCGCCGCAGGGCAAGAACGACGGCGAACTGGCCGAGACCGGTGCGGGTCAGACCACGTTCCTGCTGATCGGCGCCGCCACGATGATCGCCGGTGGCATCGGCTTCCGGATGCTCCCGCGTCTCGCGGGCGGCCGCGGCACCACCGCAGCCTGACGCACACGCGCACCACGAAGGGCCCGGAGCGGCACGCTCCGGGCCCTTCGTCATGTCAGGGGCAGGTCATCGCCCTCGGGCCCGGATCGGCCGCGAGAGGCTCACACCGTCTGGTGGGCCACCAGCGCCAGCGCGGCGACCAGCACCGCGAGCAGGGCGATCAGCGCCATGGGGTTCATGCCCGCGAAGGGGCTCTCCTGCTGGAGCCGCTCACGGTTCGCGCGGCACACGCGGCAGCGGCCCTCGCTGACAGGCCCCGCACAGTTAGCGCACACCAATCGGTCGTACGTCATGCGCCGGCCCTCCTTGCGCTGTCTCCGCGCCGCACCGACTCCTGCGTGCGCGTCGCTCTCTTAACGCTGCGGGGAACGCAACCGTTCCCCTTCCACTGTGCCAGGTTCCGCGGATTTCGGCGCGGCTCGCCTTATCCTGCCCCGCCGAGAAGCCCGCCAGCCGCTCGGATCCAGGAAAGAACCGGGGAGAATCGGACCTCAGATCCGTGACAAAACGCGCAAGCCGCGCGCAACCCCGTACGCCGACTGCGCTCGCACACCCGGTTCGCGTATGGTCACGCACACCTACCCCCGGCGACCCGTGGTGCATCCGTGATCCGATTCGACAACGTCTCCAAGGTCTACCCCAAGCAGACCCGCCCCGCCCTCAGGGATGTCTCCCTGGAGGTCGAGCGCGGAGAATTCGTGTTCCTCGTGGGCTCCTCCGGCTCCGGAAAGTCCACCTTCCTGCGACTGGTCCTGCGCGAGGAGCGCTGCAGCCACGGTCAGGTGCACGTCCTGGGCAAGGACCTCGCGCGCATCTCCAACTGGAAGGTGCCGCAGATGCGCCGCCAGCTGGGGACCGTGTTCCAGGACTTCCGTCTCCTGCCCAACAAGACGGTCGCCGAGAACGTGGCCTTCGCCCAGGAGGTCATCGGCAAGTCCCGCGGCGAGATCCGCAAGTCCGTGCCCCAGGTGCTCGACCTCGTCGGCCTGGGCGGCAAGGAGGACCGGATGCCCGGCGAGCTGTCCGGTGGTGAGCAGCAGCGTGTGGCCATCGCGAGAGCCTTCGTGAACCGGCCCAAGCTCCTCATCGCGGACGAGCCGACCGGAAACCTCGACCCGCAGACCTCCGTCGGCATCATGAAGCTGCTCGACCGGATCAACCGGACGGGCACCACCGTGGTGATGGCGACCCACGACCAGAACATCGTGGACCAGATGCGCAAGCGCGTCATCGAGCTGGAGCAGGGCCGACTCGTCCGCGACCAGGCACGCGGCGTCTACGGCTACCAGCACTGATCATCGACCACGGAAAGGTCTGAGGAAGACGCCATGCGCGCGCAGTTCGTTCTGTCGGAGATCGGTGTCGGTCTCCGCCGCAACCTGACCATGACCTTCGCGGTCGTCGTCTCGGTCGCCCTCTCGCTCGCCCTGTTCGGCGGGTCGCTCCTGATGAGCGACCAGGTGAACACCATGAAGGGCTACTGGTACGACAAGGTCAACGTCTCGATCTTCCTCTGCAACAAGAGCGACGCCGAGTCCGACCCCAACTGCGCCAAGGGCGCGGTGACCGCCGACCAGAAGAAGCAGATCCTCGCCGACCTGGACAAGATGACCGTCGTCCAGAAGGTCGCGTACGAGTCCTCGGACCAGGCGTACAAGCACTACAAGGAGCAGTTCGGCGACTCCCCGCTGGCCAGCAGCCTCACGCCGGACCAGATGCAGGAGTCGTACCGGATCAAGCTGCAGGACCCGGAGAAGTACCAGGTCATCGCCACCGCCTTCGACGGCCGGGACGGCGTGCAGTCCGTGCAGGACCAGAAGGGCATCCTGGACAACCTCTTCGGACTCCTCAACGGCATGAACTGGGCCGCGCGCGCGGTGATGGCGATGATGCTCGTCGTCGCGCTGATGCTGATCGTCAACACCGTCCGCGTCTCGGCGTTCAGCCGGCGCCGTGAGACCGGCATCATGCGCCTCGTCGGCGCCTCCGGCTTCTACATCCAGGCGCCGTTCATCGCGGAGGCAGCGGTCGCCGGACTCATCGGCGGCGGTGTCGCCTGCGGGTTCCTGCTCGTCGCCCGGTACTTCATCATCGACCACGGCCTCGCCCTGTCCGAGAAGCTGAACCTGATCAACTTCATCGGCTGGGACGCCGTGTTGACCAAGCTGCCGCTCATCCTCGCGACGAGTCTGCTGATGCCGGCGCTGGCCGCGTTCTTCGCGTTGCGCAAGTACCTGAAGGTGTGACACATGCCAAGAGGGCCGTACCGTCAACCGGCGGTGCGGCCCTTCGCGTTGTCCTAGACTCACCGGCATGTCAGGCCGTGACCCGATCTGCGAGCCCCGCCGCATGTGCCGCGGGGCGGCCCTGACGTTGGTGTTCGCGAGCGTCCTCGTCGCCGGTGCGGCGACCGGATCCTTCTCCGACACCGCACCGAAGACCGCGGCCGACGCGCCCCGCCCGACACCGGCACGCCACCAGGAGACCGTCACCCGGGCCGCCGCCGAGGCGATGGCCGACGGCAAGTCCCCCATGGAGGCCGCCGAACGCGCGGTCAGCCGCAGCGGCGACCGCTGGGGCGCGGTCTACTCCGAGGGCGAGTTCGAGGAGTTCGAGGAAGCGCTCGACGGCCGGTACACCGGCGTCGGCCTCTGGGCCCGACGTGAGCGGGACGGACGGATCGAGGTCACCCGGGTCGCGGCCGGCTCGCCCGCCGCCGCGGCCGGCATCCACGAGGGCGACCTGTTGCGCTCCGTCGACGGCACCCGCGTGGACGGCCGGCCCGTCACCGAGGTCGTCGCGTTACTGCGCGGCGAGGCGGACGACGCCGACGCCGGCACCGAGGTCGCTCTCGGTCTGGAGCGCGGCTCGCGCAACTGGAGCCGCACCCTGCGCCGGGCCAGGCTCTCCACGGACTCCGTGACCGTCGACCGGCTCCCCGACGACGCCACCGTGATCAAGGTCGCCGCCTTCACCAAGGGTGTGGGCCAGGCCGTACGGACCGCCGTCGACGGGGCGCCCCGGGGCGGCGGCATCGTCCTCGACCTGCGCGGCAACTCCGGCGGGCTGGTCACCGAGGCCGTCACCGCCGCCTCCGCCTTCCTCGACGGGGGCCTCGTCGCCACGTACGACGTGAACGGCGCCCAGCGTGCCCTTCACGCCGACTCCGGCGGCGACACCGCCCGGCCCCTGGTCACGCTCGTCGACGGCGGCACGATGAGCGCCGCCGAGCTGCTCACCGGGGCACTCCAGGACCGCGGGCGCGCCGTGGTCGTCGGGTCCAGGACCTTCGGGAAGGGCTCGGTCCAGATGCCGAGCCGGCTGCCCGACGGCTCCGTCGCCGAGCTGACCGTCGGCCATTACCGCACCCCGGCGGGCCGCTCCGTCGACGGCCGGGGCATCACGCCCGACCTGGAGGCGGACCGGGAGTCCCTGAAGCGGGCCGAGACCGTTCTGAGCGGTCTGGGCGACCCTTCGTGACCCGCCGGACCCCGTCCCGGTAATCGGCTTTCCCCCGAGCCCCCCTGTAGTGCGAAAATGGCCAGCACTATGAGCAAGGGAATGTACGTACCGAAGGAGTCCCAGCCCAAGCAGGGAGGCCAGGCCTCCGGCAAGGCCAAGGACGGCAAGCGCAAGATCGTCGCGCAGAACAAGAAGGCGCGGCACGACTACGCGATCGTCGACACCTACGAGGCCGGGCTCGTCCTGACCGGCACCGAGGTGAAGTCGCTGCGGCAGGGACGGGCCTCGCTGACGGACGGCTTCGTCCAGATCGACGGGAACGAGGCGTGGCTGCACAACGCCCACATCCCGGAGTACAGCCAGGGCACCTGGACCAATCACACCGTGCGGCGCAAGCGCAAGCTCCTGCTGCACCGCGAGGAGATCGACAAGCTGGAGGCGAAGACCCAGGAGACGGGTCACACGATCGTTCCGCTCGCCCTGTACTTCAAGGACGGCCGGGCGAAGGCGGAGATCGCGCTCGCGCGCGGCAAGAAGGAGTACGACAAGCGGCAGACCCTGCGGGAGAAGCAGGACCGGCGCGAGTCGGACCGGGCGATCGCGTCGGCCAAGCGGAAGCAGCGCGGCGCGTGAGAGCGGCCCGGCGGGAATAGGCTGGCACCGTCGTGCGTTGGTCACGTACGATGGCAACGCACCTCACAGCGGGTGTGGGTTCCTCCTCGGAGGGCCGGGTGTCACAGGACGGTCGGTTAAGGCGGCCTCCGCGGACACATTGAAAAATCAACATGGGGATGATCGGTTTCGACAGCGGCTGTTGAAGCAGGGGAAGCGTGTCGAGGAAGCGGCAATGATCTCGTTAACCATATGTCGCAAAAAATAATCGCCAATTCCAAGAGCGATTCCCAGTCCTTCGCCCTCGCTGCCTAATAAGCAGTGAGTGAAGGACCCTTAATGGGTGTCAGCCCGGGAGTGTTCCCGACCCGGATCCTGGCATAATCTAGGGGACTAAACCATCGAGCCCGGTCACGGGGTTCGCTGGGAAATCAAACAGTGACTGAGCCCGTCGGCGACTTGTTCGCGTGATCGCCGGGGCTGAGAAAATCACAGCGAACTGCGCACGGAGAAGCCCTGATTTTGCACCGTTGGACGCGGGTTCGATTCCCGCCATCTCCACTCATCCCATGTGGGCACAGGCCCCGCGGCTTCCGAGCTGCGGGGCCTGAGTCATGTCCGAGTCATGTCTGACGTCGTGCCGGGGAGGGCGCGGCGCCTCTCCGTGCCGCCGCCGCGTAGACCCCAGGGTGCGCGAGGCCGGGCGACGTGAGGCCGACGTGACGTCAGGCTCGTTCTGTACAACGGCAGTTGCACAGAAACAGTCAAAATTTGCTAGCGCATCGAACAACTTCAGCCCCTCACTTCACAGAGAGTGCACAGGGTGAGTACAGTTCGATCGCACTCTCGGCAGAAGGCCCAGTTCCGCGTGGCTCCGTCCCGCGCATCCGGGCCCGTGACCGAGGTGGCCGCGCGCCGGGTGGAGACGACCAACTCCGCTGCCGCGCAAGCCAATCAGCGACCGGGGGGACACCGTCGCTACGGGGAGGGGTACATCGCCATGCCGCGACTGCTGACGCGTCCGTACGCACACGCACCTGCGCATCCACGCCGTACGGAGTCCTGACCGCCTCCACGGCACTTCACCTCTTCGGCCGGGCCCCGGCCTGCACTCTTCACGAAGAACGGATGCTCTCTTGCGTTCCAGACCATGGTTCCGCGCGCCCTCGAGGCGAAAATCCGGGACCTTCAACCGGCTTGTTCCGCCCGTCGTGGCGCTCGCCGTCCTCGTCGGGGTCGCCTCGGTGCCGGATCTGCCGACGCATCGCGACGGCGACTCCAGCCCGGTGGCCGACAGCTACGACGGCTTCGACGCCAAGGGCGCCGAGCAGCTCCGCGAGGACCAGTGCCTGCTGAGCGAGGCGCTGCGCAGGGGCGGGCCCTCGATGTACACGACGGCACAGGACGGGCTCAACCAGACCCCGGAGAAGCTGCACACGGCGGCCAACCGCGAATACTGGAACGACACCCCTCTGTCGACCACGTTCGAGAAGGACAGGACCGCGGCCGACGCCGAGGGAACCGCCCTCTACGAGCACGTCCGGGACTGGAAGATCTCGGGTCTGCCCACGCCCGGGGGCTTCAAGTCGGTCGCCGACTTCGAGGACCCGCCCGGCCTGCCCGGCGACAGCCGCGACAACTTCTTCGGCCAGACCGGCCTGTCCCGGTGGATCTGGGAACAGTTCTGGAAGTCCGAGGGCGACTTCTACGAGGATCCGACCCCGAAGGCGGACGACGCCACGCTCAAGGCCGTCAAGGACCTGGGCACTCCGCTCTACGGCAACAGCCCTGACCCGGGCATGCCCCCTCAGCAGTGGCAGCAGGCGTACGCCGAGCACCAGGCGTGGGACGACCTGGTGAACTGGTCCATGGAGCCGACCGGTGCCGACAACGCCCGCGTGTTCCTGTCCTCCGGCGGCTTCCCGCGCACCGCACCCGAGCCGGACAGCGTCGAGTACCGCATCGCCGTCGAGGACCTGAAGTCGCGGTTCGCCTCCTGCGCGTGGCGTACCCCCACCGACCCGAGCAAGGTCCTCGGCCGGGAGGTGGCCGCCGCCTCCGCGGAGTGGCAGCAGGAGATCTCCGCCCAGGGCACCCAGCGCAACCAGATCCTCGGCGCCAACCGCGACGCCACCAAGGCCCTCGCGGCCGGCTCGAAGTCGCTGGGCGAGATGCTCGGCCAGTCGTGGATGGCCGATCACCTGACCCGCTGGCAGGACTACTGGTCCGCGGGCGGTCCCGGCTGGATCGGCACCAGCCCGATGGTCGTGCACGCGCACGGCGCCGCCGACAAGTGCCTCGAGGTCGGAGGCGGCAAGAAGGACAACGGCACACCGGCGCAGATCTACACCTGCAACGGATCCGCGGGCCAGAAGTGGGAGATCCGCGGCGACTCGTTCGTCAACGTCAACTCCGGCAAGTGCCTGGACATCAAGGGCAACGGAACCGCGAACGGCACCGTGGTCCAGATCCTGACGTGCAACAGCAGCGCAGGCCAGAAGTGGCAGTACAACACCCACGCCACATCGCGCCTGTACAACCCGGGTACGGGCAACTGCCTCGACCTCGCGACCTACGACAACAGCCGTGACGCGCGCATGTGGGACTGCAAGGGCACCGACCCGCAGAAGTTCGACATCGCGCCGTCCGGCCACAACGGCACCGACGATCTGGACTACCCGACCAAGGCCCAGTTCGACAAGGTGAAGAAGCAGATCACCGACGCGCAGGCCGCGGCCAAGAAGCAGCTCGATCTGCTCAAGGGACAGGCGACCACGGCGCAGAAGGCCGCCACCGACACGGACACCGCCACGAAGGCCGCCTACGCGATCGCCGACACCGCCGGTGCCCCGCGCGGACGCGGTCTGCTGGTGGGACAGCAGAAGGCCCAGGTGACGAAGGCATCGGCGGCCGCCCTCACCGCCTTGTCCACGGCGGGTGACACCGCGTACGCGGCCACCCGGGCCTCGGCCGGCGACAGCGCGACCATCGCCGCCCGTGCCCTGACGCAGGCAGCCCAGTCGAAGGCCGCCTTCCGTACCGCCGCCGCGCAGGAGGCCAACGCCCAGTCGAAGGCCGCCGCCGACGCCGCCGCCGTACAGGCGAAGACCGCGAAGACCGCCCGCGACACCGCGAAGGCCAAGCTGGTCGAGACGCAGAAGGCCGAGGCGGACGCGAAGTCGGCCGCCGCCACCGCGCACGCCAAGCGGCTAGCGGCGGAGGCGGAGGAGGCCACGGCCAAGGCGGAGAAGGAGACCGCCGCCCTCAAGCAGGTCGAGGCCGCCCAGCACAAGTCCAACGCCGAGGGCTACGCGAAGACCGCGACCGCGGCCAAGGGCCGGGCGGAGACGGCCGAGACCACCGCCCGCACCAAGCGCGAGGACGCGGAGAGCGCACGGGACCGGGCGAAGGGCAAGCGCGACGACGCCTGGGACGCCGAGAGCGAGGCCAACGCCGCCCGCGCAAAGGCCGACGCCAAGGACGCCTACGCCGACGCCCACGACTCCGCGGACGACGCGGTGGAGTCACGGGCGGCGGCCGACGACGCCGACAAGGCCGCCGACGACGCCGAGACGGCAGCGGGTTCGGCCCGTACCGAGGCGAACGCGGCGACCAAGGCGGCGGCCGACGCCGACGCCGCGGCGACGCGAGCCGAGGCCGCGGCCAAGCGGGCCCGTTCGGACTCGGACGACGCCCAGGCGGCCAAGCTGAAGGCGGACGCCGCCGTGCGCACCGCGACCAGTGCCGCAGCGGACGCGATCAAGGCGTCCCAGGACGCGGCGAGCGCGGCGCGGACCGCCGTGAAACTGGCCGACGACGCCGAGAAGGACGCGGCCGACGCCAAGAAGCAGGCCGACGCGTCCAAGGGCGAAGCCGTCAAGGCCGTCAAGGGCGCGGCGGACGCGGCCGGTCACGCGTACACGACCGCCCAGGCCGCAGACGACGCCGGCGCCTCGGCGCAGCAGGTGGCCGCCCCCGCCAACGACGCGATCCAGCTCGGCTCGCCCTATGTGAACACCGACTTCGCGGCCGGTCTCGTCGTGCTGATCGGCCAGTCGTCGAAGAGCATCGCCGAGCAGCAGCAGGCGGTCGCCGACGCGCACGCCGTCAACGCACAGAAGAACGCCGAGCAGGCCGCCAGTCTCGCGAACGCGGCGACCGGTGACGCCAAGGCCGCGTACACCATCGCCGCCGAGGCGGCAGGACACGCGGCGGACGCCCGTAAGTCGGCGAAGGAGGCACTGGGTTACGCGGCCGACGCGGCGACGTACGCGTCGGACGCCCAGTCGTCCCTGGCCCGCACCATCGAGTACGACGACCAGGCCACCAAGGACGCCGCCGCGGCCGACAAGGCCGCCGGGAGCGCCGAGGGGTACGCCACCGACGCCCGCTCCTCCGCCGACCAGGCGGCCCTGGACGCCGACGCGGCTCGCACGGCGGCCTCCGAGGCCGAACAGGCGGCCAAGGACGCCCGCGCGGCAGCCACCCGCGCCGACACCGAGGCCACCGCGGCCGAGGAAGCGGCCAAGGACGCCCAGAAGTACGCGGACTCGGCCCAGGAGGCCGCGGACCAGGCCGAACGAGAGGAAGCGAACAAACAGGTCCAGACAGGCGCGGGAACCGGTGTGGCCGGTGTCTTCTACGTCGTCGAGAAGGTCACCGAGGCGGCACCGGGCAAGCAGCTCAACACGTGCGACTACGTCCCGCAGGGCTGCACGGTCACGTACGAGCTGCACCTCAATGTCACGGCCAGCTATTACTACTGCGCCAATCCCGATGTCCCCGCCACCGAGGCCGGCTGCCCGAAGGCGGACTGGATCTTCCTCAAGACGGAGACGTTCAAGGATCAGAAGAACAACTGGACGCACCACTTCAGCTTCGGGGACATCACCCGGCTCGGCTGGCAGAACCTGTTCGGCGAGAAACTCGGACTGGTCCTGTACGAGATCGTGCTGGGCGACGCCGCCAAGTGCTACCACGGGGACGGGTCGAGCTGCGCCTGGGCCGCCGCGCTGGCCGTACCGCCGTCGATGGCCGAGAAGCTGGCGGAGGGCGTCAAGCTCGCCGCTCGGATCGAAGAGGCCATCAAGACCGGTTCGAAGGCCGCGGAAGTGCTTGCGGACCTGAAGAAGATCTACGGTGAGGCGGGGGCCGCCCAGGCGCTCGCCGACGGCTCCAGCGAGGCGGGAATGGCGCTGCGCATCGCCAAGGCCGTTGCGGAACGGGCCAAGATCGCCGCGAGCGCGCTGGACCCCAAACTGCTGGAGAAGCTCCAGAACGCGGGAGTGAAATTCAACAAGGCGGACACGATCTGGGTGGTCCAGTACGCCAAGCCCGGTCTGAACCTCGCCTGGCTGGAGAAGGGGACCGTCAACGCCGGGCTCACCCACATCATCTTCCGGCACGCCGGAGAGTTCGCCGCCGCGGGGGTCCGCATCGAGGACATCCCGGCCGTGGTCGGCAAGGCCCTGACCGAGGGCACGAAGGTCGGCACCCAGGGGGCCGGCCGGCCCATCTACGAGGTTGTCTTCAACGGCAAGCCCTTGAAGGTGGCCGTTAGCGTGGGGGACAACGGATTCGTGATCGGAGCGAACATCGCATGATGTCGGAAGAACCGCGGAGCGTGCTCGTGCACGCCCGGGGCGAGCCCTCACCCCTGTACGAACCGGAGGATGCCGGGGCCGGCGACGGTCCCGACGCCTTCACTCGTAGCGTTCCACTGGCCGACGACAGGCTGGCTCTCCCGGCGGCGCTGGCGGAGGCGCTGCGCTCCTGGTCGCTGTCCCGTCCTCCGGAGGGATTCACCTCCCGCCCCGACCTGCGCAAGCACGCCAAGCGGGGGCTGGAGACCGCTCAGCGGCTGGCCGGACAACTCGGGCCGTCGTGGTCGGTGCGCTACTGGGACGAGCAGCTCGGGGCGGCGAAGTGGCTGTGCTGGGGATGCGACCGCCTGCACTGGGAGCGCGACAGCCACGGCACGCCGCCGCACCCGGTCGACCTCACCGTCGAGGGCGAGTTCAGGTACGGTCCGCTGCGCTCGGACGGGTTCGGGGACTTCTTCCCCGATGATCCCGCCGCCGCCCTGGACCTGTCCGACGAACTCGTCGCCGGCCTCTACAGATGGGCCCAGAGCATCGACGCGACGCTCAACCGGGAACTTCGCGACCGGGTGGACGGAAGGTACGACGACGACTGGGACCGGTTGTTCCACGAGGGGACAGAGCTGGCGCGGCGGGTCGCGCACGAGACGGGTCCGGGCCGGACGGTGACCTACAAGGGCCTGGCCCACGGAGGTCTTGGCCGGATGACGGTGCTCAGATGGCAGGGAGACCGGCGGCTGTAGGTACCGCCTGAACGTGGCCGGTGGACGGGGAGAACCGCTGATCTCCGTGCCACCGGCCACACGCGTTCGCGGTCCGGGTCAGAGCGCGCCCCGCACCCCCGTACTCCCCCTCTCCACCAACCGTGGCGTCAGCAGGGTCGCCTCCGCGACCGGGGTGCCCGCCAGTTTCTGCATCAGCAGGTCCACCGCGCGCGAGCCGACCTCCGCCGACGGGATGGCGACGGACGTCACCGGGACGCGGAGGCCCTCGGCGAGTTCGTCCGGGCAGATCGCGGTGACCGACAGGTCGGCCGGGACGCGCAGGCCGAGGTGTTCGAAGGCGTCGATCAGGGGCTCCAGTACGGGCTCGTTGTGCACGACCACGCCCGTCAGGCCCGGCTGCTCCCGCAGGAGTCGATCGGCCATCCGGCGTGCCGCGGCGGGGGAGGCCTCGCAGGGGTGGACGGACGACACGAGCCCGCCCCGGTCGGCGGCGGCCGTGAACCCCTCCACCACCCGTTGCGCGAACGCCGTGCCCCGCACGTACACCTCCGGCGGTGAGCCGACCAGGGCGACGACCCGGTGCCCCAGTTCGGCCAGCCGTTCCACACACAGCTCGCCGGCGGCCCTGAAGTCCAGGTCGATGCAGGTGAGGCCCTCCGCCGCGGCGGGGAAGCCGATGAGTACCGACGGCCGGTCCAGGGCCCGCAGCAACGGCAGCCGGGGATCGTGCAGTTGGACATCCATCACGATCAACGCGTCCACCAGCGCCGTGTCCGCGACCCGGCGCAGCCCCTCCTCGCCCTCCTCCTGCGTGAGCAGCAGCACGTCGTGGTCGTGCCGCCGCGCCTCCGTCACCACCGACACCGCGAACTGCATCACGACCGGCACATGGATGCCCGCCCGGAGCGGCACCACCAGGGCCAGCACGTTCGAGCGGCTGCTGGCGAGAGCCCGGGCACCGGCGTGTGGCCGGTAGCCGAGCCGGCGGATGCTCTCCTCGACGCGGCGCCGGGTCTCCTCGGAGATCGGCCGCTTGCCGCTGAGCGCGTAGGAGACGGTGCTGGGGGAGACCCCGGCGTGCCGGGCCACATCGGTGATCTTGACCATCAGGCGGACTCCACCTCCAGGGACAGGAAGCCGGTGCCGGCGGCGGCCCGCACCTCGCGCCCGTCCACGGCCAGCCCCCAGGGCGCCGCGGGATCCGAACAGGACGCGCGCAGGGTGTTCCCCTCACGGACGACGGTGAAGGTCACCGCGCCGACCGGCACGGTCACCCGCGCGCCCCGCTCCAGCCCGTACGCGCGCAGGGTGACCCCGTCGGCGTGGTCGTAGTCGGGCCGGTCCTCCACCGACCCCACCGGGATCACCGCCCCCGGCCGCACGAGCAGCGGAACACTCAGGAAGCCGTGCCGCTCGCGCACCCAGCGCGGCCCGGTCACGGTGGGCCCGCCGAGGAAGGGTGTCCAGACACCCTCGGGCACGTAGTACGCGACGTCGCCCTCGTCGCTGAAGACGGGCGCGACCAGCAGGTCGGAGCCGAGCATGTACTGCCGCTCCAGATGCGCGCACCCCGGATCGTCCGGGAACTCCAGCACCATCGCCCGCATCATCGGCACCCCCTCAGTGTGGGCGGTGCGGGCGGCCTCGTACAGATACGGCATGAGGCGGAGCTTGAGGCGGGTGAACAGCCGCAGTACGTCGACGGCCTCCTCGTCGAAGAGCCACGGCACCCGGTACGACGACGAACCGTGCAGGCGGCTGTGCGAGGACAGCAGCCCGAACGCGATCCACCGCTTGAACAGTGCGGGCGACGGCGTCCCCTCGAATCCGCCGATGTCGTGGCTCCAGAACCCGAACCCCGACATGCCGAGGCTGAGCCCGCCGCGCAGCGACTCGGCCATCGACGCGTACGTCGCCTCGCAGTCGCCGCCCCAGTGCACCGGGAACTGCTGGCTCCCCGCGGTCGCCGACCGCGCGAAGACGACGGCCTCGTGTTCCCCCCGGTGTTTGCGGAGCACGTCGAACACGGTCCGGTTGTAGAGGTACGTGTAGTAGTTGTGCATCCGCTCCGGGTCGGCGCCGTCGGCGTACGCCACGTCGACCGGAACCCGTTCGCCGAAGTCGGTCTTGAAGCAGTCGACGCCCTGGGCGAGCAGCGCCTCCAGCTTCGAGGCGTACCACTGACGGGCGTTCGCGCTGGTGAAGTCGACCAGCGCCATGCCCGGCTGCCACAGGTCCCACTGCCAGACGCTCCCGTCGGGCCTGCGGAGCAGGTGCCCGAGTTCGCGGCCCTCCGCGAACAGCGGTGAGCGCTGCGCGATGTAGGGGTTGATCCAGACGCTGATCCGCAGCCCCTTGTCCTTCAGCCGGGCCAGCATCGCCTCCGGGTCGGGGAACACCCGCGGGTCCCACCGGAAGTCGCACCAGTTGAACTCGCGCATCCAGAAGCAGTCGAAGTGGAAGACGGACAGCGGCAGTTCGCGCTCCCGCATGCCGTCGATGAAGGAGGTGACGGTGGCCTCGTCGTAGGAGGTGGTGAACGACGTGGACAGCCACAGCCCGAACGACCAGGGCGGCGGGAGCGCCGGCCGGCCGGTCAGCTCGGTGTACCGGCGCAGGATGTCCTTCGGGGTCGGGCCGTGGATGACGTAGTACGTCAACTGCTGTGTCTCGGCGCTGAACTGGACCCGGGAGACCGCTTCGGAGCCGACCTCGAAGGAGACCCGGCCCGGATGGTCCACGAAGACGCCGTAGCCCGCGTCCGTCAGATAGAACGGCACGTTCTTGTAGGCCTGTTCGGTGGCCGTGCCGCCGTCCGCGTTCCACATGTCCACGACCTGGCCGTTCTTGGCGAGCGGGCCGAACCGCTCGCCGAGGCCGAACACCTGGGTGCCGACCCCGAGGTTCAGCTGCTCGCGCAGATAGTGGGCGCCGTCCGCGTCCCGCATGATGCCCATGCCCTTGGGACCGCTGCCGGTGAGCGTGCGGCCGTTCGCGCGGAAGTCGATGTGCCAGGGCGCGGTGCGGTCCACCCGGACGGACAGCGCGCCCGCGGTGAGTGTCGCGTGCTCGTCGTCGTACTCCACCAGGGGCTCGAACTCACCGGTCCGCAGCTCGAAATGCGGTCCCCGGGACCGCTCCCCCTGGAAGTGGGTGAACGTGACGCCGATGACGTCGGGCATCGGCGCGTGCGCGCTGATCGTCACGACCGGTCCCTTCAGCAGGTCGCCGCGGTGCCGGATGGGCTGCGTGGGCGCGTGGATCTCCAGGCCGCCCGGTCCCGCGGTCACGTCGAGGACCTCGACCGGGTGGGCGGCGGTGACACCGTCGCGCAGCAGCCAGTAGCCGTCCGTGAACTTCACTGTCGTACCCCTTACTTGACTGCGCCGACGGCGATACCGCGGGTCAGGGTCCGCTGGAAGAGCAGGAAGAAGACGATGGCGGGCAGGACGCCCAGCAGGGCGGCCGCGTTCGTCATCGTGGCGTCCATCAGACGCTGCCCCTGGAGGACACCGAGGGCCACCGACACCGTCTGGTTGTCGTTCGAGATCAGCATGACCAGCGGCAGCAGGAACTCGTTCCACGTCCAGATGAAGAAGAAGACGAGGAGCACGCCGATCGTCGGCCGGCTGACCGGCACCACGATCCGCCACAGCACCTGCCACCGGTTCGCCCCGTCGATCCGCGCGGCCTCGATGATCTCGCGCGGGAAGCGCCCGAGGACCGCGGAGAGCAGATACGTGCCGAACGCCGCCTGGATCACGGTGAACACGATGATCACGCTGAGCCGGGTGTCGTAGAGGCCGGCCTGCTTGCTCAGGTAGTAGACCGGGTAGACCAGCGCCTCCTGCGGCAGCGTGTTCGCGAGGACGAAGAACGCGAGCACCCAGGTGCGGCCCCTGATCCGGCCGATGCCGATCGCGTACGCGTTCAGGACCGACAGCACCGCGGCCCCGGCCGCCACCGAGCCCGAGATCAATACCGAGTTGAGGAGCTTGCGCCCGAAGTCGACGCGTTCCCAGAAGTCCTTCAGCCCGTCGAGATAGAGGCCGTGCGGGAGGCTGAGCGGGCCGTGTTCGGCGTACTCCGCGGGCGACTTGACCGCGTTCACCGCGACCACCACGAACGGCAGCACCATGAACAGGGCGCCGACGACGAGCGCCAGCAGCACCGGATACCTGCGCAGCGCGGTCATCCGCCGCCCCCTTCCTCGGCGTTCTCGGCGCGCGACTGGAACCCGAGCGCGACCAGCGCGAGGGCGAGGATGACGACGGTCAGGACGGTGGAGATGGCGGCGCCGTAGCCGACCTGGGTCTTCTCGAAGAAGGTCGTGAACGAGAAGTACGACGGCACGTCGGTGGCGCCGCCCGGGCCGCCCTTGGTCAGCACGTACACCGCTCCGAACACCTTCAGCGCCGCGATCGTGCACCACAGCAGCACGACGGAGATCTCGGGACGGATCTGTGGCAGCGTGATGTGCCAGAACCGCCGCCACCAGCCCGCGCCGTCCAGCTCGGCGGCCTCGTACAACTGCGGGTCCACGCGCTGCAGGCCCGCCATGAAGACGACGAGCGGGAAGCCGATCTGCACCCACACCATCACGCCCATGACGCTGTACAGCGCGATGTCCGGATCGCCCAGCCAGTCCTGCTGCCAGGACCCGAGGCCGACCGCCTTCAGCAGGTCGTTGAGCGAGCCGTCGTCGGGCGCGAGGATCCAGCTCCACACGATGCCGGCGACGGCGATCGGCAGGACCTGCGGGAGATAGAAACAGGCGCGCAGCACGGAGGCGGTCCGCGGTCCGAAGTGCTTGCCGACGAAGTCGAACAGGGCGGCGGCCAGTACGAGTCCGAGCGCGGTCGGCACGACGGCCATCGCGACGACCATGAACAGGCTGTGCCGGAACGACGCCCAGAACTCCGCGTCGCCCAGCAGCCCCCGGTAGTTGGCGAGTCCGGTGAAGTGCGGGGTGCCCACTCCCTGCCAGTCGGTGAAGCTCACCCCCGTGTTCATCAGGAACGGCGCGACGACCACCACGAGGAACCCGGCGAACCCCGGGACCAGGAAGAGGGCGTAGGAGGAGCCCGGGCGGCGCGGGCGCGACGCTCCGCCGCGCCGCCCGCGCACCACCCGCACACTCCGTTCGACGGTGGCGGTCATGTCTTCGGTACGCCCTTGTCGTACGCCTTCTGCAACGCCGACAGGTAGTCGTCCGGCTTCTCGCTCCCGGTGATCAGCTTCTGCGTCTCCGAGACGAGGACGTCGTAGAAGCCGGCGACGGGCCAGTCCGGGTAGAAGGCGAGACCGTCCTTGCCGGAGAGGGAGTTGAAGTCGGCGATCAGTGTCTTGGCCCGCGGGTCGGTCACGGCGGCCGGGTCGGCGGCCACCGGGACGCCGCCCTGGTTGCCCAGCAGGTTCTGGATCTTCTTCGACAGGGTGATGTCGATGAAGTCGTAGGCGAGTTCCTTGTTCTTCGCGCCCTTGGGGACGACCCACAGGTTGCCGCCGGAGCCGAGGGTGAGGTTGCTGCCCGGCCACAGGAAGGTGCCCCAGTCGAACTTGTTCTCGGCCTTGAAGCGGCCGTACCACCAGCTGCCGCTGAACAGGATCGGGCTCTTCCCCTGGATGAAGGAGACTCCCGCGTCCTCGGCCTTGAGACCGGTGGACTTCTTTCCGATGTACCCCTTCTTCACCCAGTCGGCGAAGGTCTCGGCCGCGTAGGTCCAGGCCGCGTCGTGGAAGTCGGTGCGGCCCTTGTACAGCTCGTAGCTGTCGACCCAGGAGCGGTCGGCCCGGGTCAGCGCCAGTTGGTACAGGTACTGCTGGGCGACGTACTCGGCGCCCGCGTTGGCCAGCGGGGTGATGCCCTTCTTCACGAACGTGTCCATCGCCGCGGTGAGTTCGTCGAGCGAGGTGGGCTGCGCGATCCCGTACTTCTTGAAGAGGTCCTTGTTGTAGAAGACCATCGTGTACTCGGCGTAGTCGGGCACGCCGTACCACTTGCCCGAGCCCATCACGCCGTTGGTGTCGTACCGGCTGATGGTCCGCACACCGCCGGTGATCTTCTTGTCCCAGCCGCGGCGGGTCACCTCGGGAGTGAGATCGGTGAGAAGTCCCTGCTTCGACAGCAGGCCCGCGGTCGCGTTGCCCTTGTTGTACTCCATCAGGTCCGGCGCGTCGTTCGAGTTGAGGACCATGGGCGCCGTCTTCTGGATCTGCTCGAAGCCCTTCTCCTCGAACTTCACCTTCACGCCGGGGTGTTGCGCCTCGAACTCCTTGATGGCCTCCTTCCAGGCCACCCCCATCGCACTGTCCGGCCCTTCGTAGTGCCACAGCCGCAGCGTCCGGCCGTCCGACGAGCCGCTGTCCGAGCTGCCGCAGGACGTGGCCAGCAGGGCACCCGTCAGGGCCACGGCGGCCAGCGCCGCACGCCTTCGTTTCGTCAACATCCACTGCCTCCAGGGGAGTTGGATGGGTATCGGGAGCGTCACGCGGTGATTGTCGAATCGTTTCGATGCGTGACGTCGAAGCGCTTCGACGGGGGAAGGTAGGTGGGGGAGGGGAGCCCGTCAATGGGCTGCGCCGGAATTGGCGCAGGGGTTCGACGGGTCGGACGACGGAGCGCCCACGGCAGGGGTGTCCGCGACCGGGTTCCCGTGCTCGATCCGAGGCTCCCGCTCCGGCAGGGCGAGGCCCGCCCCGGCGCCCCGGCTCCGCCGTACCGCGCCCGGCCGCGCACCCAGCGCGGCCACCGCGAACGCCACCGTCGCCGCCAGGACCGGCACCCCGTACCCCGCCTCGGGGGACACGTGCTCCACCATCCAGCCGCCGGCCGCCGAACCGGCGGCTATCCCGCCCAGCAGGCCGGTCACCGCCAGGGTCATGCCCTCGTTCAACCGCCCCTCGGGCGTGCGCCGCTGGACCAGCGTCATCCCGGTCACCATCGTCGGAGCGGTCGCCATGCCCGCCACCAGCAACGCACCCGCGAGCAGCGACAGCGAACCCGTCAGCACGACGGCGAGCAGCGGCAGCGTCAGCAGGACGGCCATGGCGGCGACACACCGCGGGAAGCGCCGTTCCGCGAGCGACTGTGCATCGGTCCCGTTCTGCCGCACGGATCCGTACAGCAGCCCCGCCACACACGATCCCGCCGCCTGGAGCGCGAGCACCGCTCCCGCCGCGGAGCGGTTCCCCCGCGCGTCCGCGAACGCGATCGTCACCACCTCCATCGCGCCGAACACCGCGCCCGTCGCGAGGAAGGCGAGCAGCAGCGGAGGCATCCCGGGCGCGCGCACGGGTGACCGGGACGCGGTCCGCGGCCGCAGCGGCGGTTCCGTCGACCTCTGGGCCGCGAACAGCAGGACACCCGTCATCAGCAGGACGGATCCCGCCAGCATGCCCGCCTCCGGGAACAGCGTCCCGGACAGGAGGGCCGCGAGGACCGGGCCCAGCATGAAGCACAGCTCGTCCGCGGCCTGTTCGAAGGAGTTCGCCGTGTGCAGCGCCGCCGGGTCGTCCCGGAGCAGGTGGGCCCAGCGCGCCCGCGACATGCCGCCCGTGTTGGGGGTGGTGGCTGTGGCGGCGTACCCGGCGAACAGCGTCCAGTCCGGGGCGCCGAACCGCACGCACAGCACGAGCCCGATCCCGCCGAGCAGCGCGACGGCCGTCGCGGGCACCGCCACCCGGGCCTGCCCGTGCCGGTCCACCAGGCGCGCGGTCCACGGGGCGACCACCGCCGTCGCCGCCAGACCGGTCGCGGTGACCGCGCCCGCGAGGGCGTACGAGCCCCGGGCACTCGCGATCATGATCACGGCGCTCACGCTGAACATGCCCATGGGCAGCCGCGCGACGAGGTTGCCGAGGGTGAAGGCACGGGTGCCCGGGCGCGCGAAAAGACGGCGGTAGGGAGTGAGGGGTGACATGCGGCAACCCTCGTCCGGTACCCCGCGCGCGGTCCAACACCTGTTCCGTGACGATTCACGCGCCTGGGTTGTAGGTTCGCGTGATGCCTGGTCGAAGCCCCCTTCCCGATCCCCTCCCCGGCCCGCTGCCCGGCCCCTCTCGCGGACCCTTTCCCGGACACCTGGACCCCCGTCTGCTGCGCGCCTTCGTCGCCGTCGCCGAGGAACTGCACTTCACCCGGGCCGCCGCCGGGATGTACGTCGCCCAGCAGGCCTTGAGCCGGGACATCCGCCGGCTGGAGCGGGAACTGGGGACCGAACTGTTCGTCCGGACGACCCGGCAGGTGGCGCCGACGGCCGACGGCGAGCGGCTGCTGCCGTACGCGCGCCGCGTCCTCGCGGCGCACGACGCCCTGCTCGCCGCCTTCGCGCGGCCCGGCGACGCCGAGCGCCCGCTCCTCGTCGACGTCAACACCCCCGGCCTCGTCGCCGGCCGCATCCTGGAACGGGCCCGCGAACTCGCCCCGGGCAGCGAACTGATGGCCCGCTACGAGAGCGGGCTCACCGGCGCCGCCACGGAACTGCTCGCCGGTCGCCTGGACGCCTCGTTCGGCCGGTTCGCCGGGCTCGACCCGGCCGTGCGGGCCCGGCTGGAGCATCGTTTCGTACGGTACGAGCCCATGGCCGTGGTCCTGCCGGAGGACCATCGGCTCGCGGAACTGGACGCGGTACCGCTGGCGGCGCTCGCCGGCGAGACCGTGTACGCGGGGGCGGGCAATCCCCGGACGCTGGAGTGGACCGACCTGGCGCGTCACCTGTTCGAGGGGCGCGGGATCGGCCTCGCGTCACCCGCCCCGGTGGCCGTCGGGCCCGAGGAGTTCCAGCGGGTGATGGCGAAGACCCGTACCCCCGTCCTCGCCGTGGTGGACTTCCCCGCCCTGGCCGGAACGGTACTGAGACCGCTGGTCGACCCCGTCCCCCTGTCACCCGTGTCCCTGGTGTGGCGCAAGGGACACGCGCACCCCGGGATCGACGCCCTCAGGCGTGCTGCCTCCGAACTTGCGGGCGAGGAAGGATGGCTCATGAGTCACCTGGAAGGGTGGGTTCCCCCCGGGGAATCACTCATCCTGATGACCGATGCATGAGACGTAACCCCACGAGTCCCTCACGGCGCTACATTTTTTTCCTCCGGGCGCAGTGTGATATTTGGGGGCGCTTTGACCGGGTGGGGGCCCGGTCGGGACGACGAAGTGATGTAGGCCCGGAGTCGTCGCGCACCCCGTGAACAGTCCCGTGGGGGGAAGCACGTGCGCGTGGAGAACTGGCGAGAAGACGCCCAACCGAATCGACGATCCGTCGATCAGCGGGACGGGCGGACAGCCGAACCGTCCCCGGGCCCAGGAGCCGCGGATCCGGTCGTCTGGCCGGAGGCCGGCGGCAGAACGGCATCGTGGCCGAGCAGGGGAGTTGGCATCAGTCCTGAGCGTGGGGAACGCGCCGACAGCGCCGTCAGCGGCTTCGGCGGACGTTCCGAACGAACCCCGGAGCAGGCCGCGGCGCTGCTCCACGGCCGCGCGTCCGACAGCGGCCTCCTCCCGGGCACCGCGGGAGACACCGGTCTCCTGTCCGGCCGCTCGCCGGACAGCGAACCGCTGTCCGGCGGAGCCGACACCGAGGTGGGACCACCGGCCGGGCGTTCCCGGGTGGGACGGTCGGCCCGGTCGCGCTTCGGCTTCGGCGGTTCGGGAGAGGGCGGGGCGTCGTCCCGCGGCCGGCGGGCCAAGGGCCGGCCCTTCTTCGCCGATCCGCCGGCCGCCGACGCCGCCGGATCGGAGCCGCCGACCGAGGTGCTCACCGGAACCGTGACGACATCCGGGGAGGACCCGGACTCCGTGTCGGCGGACTCGCGTCCGCTGCCGCCGTCCTGGGAGCAGCCCGACGTCCCCGGACACAACCACGACCCGCACGAGGTCACCGTCCAACTCGACGGAACGGGACGGCGGCTGGACGACCGGCTGGTCAAGCAGACCGAGGGCGGCGCGTCGGGGCAGGAGTCGGACCGCCCGGTCTTCGTCGACGAGTCCGGCCGCCGCAGCCGTCGCTACCGCCGGCTCGGCATCTTCGTCGCCGCCGCCTGCGCGGTCTACGCCGTCGTCATCGTCGCCACCCTGCTGTCCGGGAACTCGAACGCGCCCTGGCTGCCGGTGCCGGGCCAGAAGAAGGACCAGCCCGCGGGCAAGGTCGACACCTCGCCGCTGCCCTCCCGGGCCGTCGACCCGTCCGCCCCGCAGGACGCGGCCGCGCCCGGCACGGTGGCGACGGCCGTGGACGGCTCGACGCCCTCGCCCGGCAAGACCCCGAAGGCCAAGGCCTCCGGCAAGTCCAAGGCCCCGGGGGCTTCGGCCGAGCCGAAGCCCAGCACGTCGACGACGAAGAAGCCGAAGCCCGGCGTCACCTCGAAGGACCCGGACCCCAAGCCGTCGAACCCGGTCGTCGACCCGCCCGCCGAACCGACCCCGACGACCACCCCGCCCACGACACCCCCGCCCTCGGAGCCCCCGGCCACCGGCGGCGGTGACGCGGGCGGAGGAACCGGCGCCCAGCCGGCGGGCTTCACCCCCTCGGCACCCGCCCCGAGCGACACGAGCTCGTCGGCGTCCGCCGCCCCGAGCGGCGTGTAGTCACCCGGGATCCGCCGTGTCGTTCCGCACACGGTCCACCGGCACCCGCGGTGGGGAACGGCGCACTAGGCAGGCGCACTTGTCGAGGCGGGCGCACTTGTCCGCCCCGGCGGCCACCGGTCGACCGGCACCCACCCCGCCGGGCGGCCGCGGTTCGCGGGCCGTCGCCCACCGGGCCGCAGACGGTCGACCGGTGCCCGCGCCACCCGGCAGGTCGCGGTTCACCGGCCGTCGCCATCGGCCCGCAGGCGGTTCACCAGCACTTGTTCGTCCGCCGAGCCTCAGGCGGCTCACCGGCACGCGTCCTTCGGGGCCGCAGGCCGTCGCACCTCGGCACCCGCCGTACCGGATCGCACGCGGCGGCACCTCGGCCGGTACGGCCACGACCGCGGCGGGGGCCACGGCCGTGGGCGTCGCTGTCGACGGCGCTCCGAACCGGACCCGGTCCCTCAGGACCGGTCGCCGCATGTGGTCCCTCGGGACCGGTCTCCGCTTGTGGTCCCTCGGGACCGGTCGCCGCGCCGGATCACGTCCGGTCCGGGTGGCCGGGCGTCCCGAGTTCCCCGTCCACCTCACTCGTCACTCGTTCCCGGAGAACCCTCTCTGATGGCTTCCCGTACCAGCCGTCACGGTCCGGCGCCCAAGGCGCCTGGTCATGGCACACGCACCACCCCGAAGCGTCACAGTGACGCCCGGCGCCGGCGACTGCCGATGCGCTTCCTGCTGCCGATGTTCATCCTGCTCGCGATGATGGCGATGCTGATGCTGCGCGGCTACGTGCACAGCGAGATCCTCGCCGACCACCGCATCCAGCCCGAGGCCGCCACGGGCAAGGTGCCGGAGAAGATCCTCGACGGCGGCCCCGTCATCGACACCCGCGGCGGCCGCACGACCAGCCTCGGCATCCCCGACCACCGCCTCGTCCTCACCTTCGACGACGGCCCCGACCCGACCTGGACGCCCAAGGTCCTCGACGTCCTCAAGGCGCACCACGCCCACGCGGTCTTCTTCGTCACCGGCACCATGGCGTCGCGCTACCCGGACCTCGTCGAGCGCATGGTGAGGGAGGGCCACGAGGTCGGCCTGCACACCTTCAACCACCCCGACCTCTCGTACCAGTCGAAGAGCCGCATCGACTGGGAGCTGTCGCAGAGCCAGCTCGCGCTGGAGGGCGCCGCCGGCATCCGCACCTCCCTGTTCCGCCCGCCGTACTCCTCGTTCGCCGACGCGATGGACAACCGGTCCTGGCCCGTGACGAAGTACATCGGCACCCGCGGCTACATCACCGTCGTCAACAACACCGACAGTGAGGACTGGCAGAAGCCCGGCGTCGCCGAGATCGTCCGCCGGGCCACGCCCAAGGGCGGCAAGGGCGCCATCGTCCTGATGCACGACTCCGGCGGCGACCGCCACCAGACCGTGCAGGCCCTGGACAGCTTCATCCCCGGACTCCAGCAGCGGGGCTACGACTTCGAGAACCTCACCGAGGCACTCGACGCGCCGAGCGCGCACACCCCGGTCACCGGCCTCGACCTGTGGAAGGGCCGGGCCTGGATCTTCCTCGTCCAGGCCGCGGAGAAGACCACCGACGTCCTGGTCGTCGGCATCGCCGTCATCGGCGTGCTCGTGTTCACCCGGTTCGGCCTGATGCTGCTGCTCTCCGCCACCCACGCGCGCAAGGTCCGCCGGGTGGGCTTCCGTTGGGGCCGCAACCCGATCACCGAACCGGTGTCGGTGCTGGTGCCCGCGTACAACGAGGCCAAGTGCATCGAGAACACCGTCCACTCCCTGATGGAGAGCGAACACCCCATCGAGATCCTCGTCGTCGACGACGGATCGAGCGACGGCACCGCCCGTATCGTCGAGGACCTGGACCTGCCCAACGTACGCGTCGTGCGCCAGCTCAACGCCGGAAAGCCCGCCGCCCTCAACAGAGGCCTGGCGAACGCCAGTCACGACATCATCGTGATGATGGACGGCGACACCGTCTTCGAACCGGCGACCGTCCGCGAACTCGTCCAGCCCTTCGCCGACCCGCGCGTCGGCGCGGTCGCCGGCAACGCCAAGGTCGGCAACCGCGACTCCCTGATCGGCGCCTGGCAGCACATCGAGTACGTCATGGGCTTCAACCTCGACCGCCGCATGTACGACCTGCTGCGCTGCATGCCGACCATCCCCGGTGCCGTGGGAGCCTTCCGCCGTACGGCACTTGAGCGGGTCGGCGGTATGAGCGACGACACGCTCGCCGAGGACACCGACATCACGATGGCGCTGCACCGCGACGGCTGGCGGGTCGTCTACGCGGAGAACGCGCGCGCCTGGACCGAGGCCCCGGAGTCCGTCCAGCAACTGTGGTCCCAGCGCTACCGCTGGTGCTACGGCACCATGCAGGCCATCTGGAAGCACCGCCGGGCCCTCATCGAACGGGGCCCCTCGGGCCGCTTCGGCCGGGTCGGTCTGCCCCTGGTGTCCCTCTTCATGGTGCTGGCACCGCTGCTGGCACCCTTGATCGACATCTTCCTGCTGTACGGCGTCGTCTTCGGCCCGACGCAGAAGACGGTCGTCGCCTGGCTCGGAGTCCTCACCATCCAGGCGGTGTGCGCCGCCTACGCCTTCCGCCTGGACAAGGAACGCATGACCCACCTGATCTCACTCCCCCTCCAGCAGGTCCTGTACCGGCAGTTGATGTACGTCGTCCTGCTCCAGTCCTGGATCACCGCCCTCACCGGCGGCCGGCTGCGCTGGCAGAAACTGCGCCGCACGGGCGTGGTGGGGACACCGGGATCGGCCCCGCGCCCGCGGGAGCCGCAGGACGGGAACGAACGGAGGCCGGTCGGATGACCACGCACGAGTACCCGGTGGGGTCCACGCCGCCGCTGGGGTCGCCGAGGGTGGGGGTTCCGCGGCAGCCGGAGGGGGCGGGCGCGCATCCCGGGCCGGGGCCGGGGGTCGCTCCCGCTCCGGGGCGCGGGTCCCACGGGGGAGGAGGGCCGGAACACGCGCGCGGCGCGGGGCACCGGCGTACGGGACAGCCGTCCGACGGTCAACCGGCCACGGAACAGCCCCAGGCCGCCCCCCGCCGCCCGGGCCGCGACCGCTATCTGGACCTGCTCCGCTCCATCGCCCTGGTCCGCGTCGTCGTCTACCACCTCTTCGGGTGGGCGTGGCTGTCGGTCCTGTTCCCTTCCATGGGCGTGATGTTCGCGCTGGCGGGCTCGCTGATGGCACGCTCGCTGAGCCGGCCGGCATGGAGTGTGATCCGGGGGCGCGTCCGCCGTCTGCTGCCCCCGCTGTGGGCCTTCAGCGCGGTCGCGCTGGCGTTGATGTTCGCGGGCGGCTGGAACCCCGCGCACGACCCGGACACCGGCGGCGGCGCGTGGGGCGTCATCGACGTGCTCAACTACATCGTCCCGGTGGGGGCCCCGCCGTATCCCGCGCACGTCGGCTCCGAGTCGGGCCTGCTGGAGGCCACGTGGGCGGAACAGGGCGCGGGCCCGTTGTGGTACCTGCGGGCCTACCTGTGGTTCGTCGTGGCGTCACCCGTCCTGCTGTGGGCGTTCCGCCGCGTCCCGTGGGCGACCCTGCTGGCGCCGCTCGCGCTGACGGCCGTCGTCGGCACGGGCCTGGTCACCATCCCCGGCGAAACGGGCAATGCCGTCACCGACTTCGCCGTCTACGGCGGCTGCTGGGTCCTCGGCTTCGCCCACCACGAGGGCAAACTGGCCCAGGTCCCGCGGTACGTCGCGATCTCCTGCTCTGCGCTGGTGATGGGCTTCGCCCTGTGGTGGGCGTCGGGCCATCTGGGCCCCGAGGGCTGGGACATGAACGACATCCCGCTGGCGGACGCGCTGTGGTCTTTCGGGTTCGTGGTGATCCTGCTCCAGTACAGCCCGTCCTGGAAGGAACTGCCGGGCCGCCTGGCCAGGTGGGACAAGCTGGTGACGCTGTCCAACAACCGCGCGGTCACGATCTACCTCTGGCACAACATGCTCATCATGGCGACGGTCCCGATCCTCGACCAGGCGTACGGCCTCCCCTTCATGGACAGCGAACGCGCGGGCGCCGCCCTCGACGAGACGTACTCGCTCTGGATGTTCGTCCTGGTCTGGCCCCTGATCGGCCTGGCCATCCTCACCTTCGGCTGGATCGAGGACATCGCGGCGAAGCGGTCACCGAGGCTGTGGCCGAACGGCGCGAGCCCCAGACGACAGGGGCATCGAGGACGGGACTGAGCTGGGGCGGGGGCCGAGGGGCGAGGGCGAAGGGGATGGGCCTCGTCCGGTCCCACCCATGACCCACCCGTGACGCAGGCGAGTTGGCCACCGCAGAGGCGCAGAGCCTGAGTGCCTCAGAGGCTTTGCGGTGGCCAACGTGGTGACGCATCCCACGCCGTCCCGTCACTCAATCGAAGGTTTCCTGGGACAGGTTGATCACTGTTTGGCGGCCTTTGCCCGCCCACTGTTGCCCAGTTGATGCTCTTCGCTCTGGTGTCGCCCCGCGGGCCCCCGATAGCGTGTTGCTGCCCTTCCGCACCCCACGCCGCACAGGAGCCCGCCGTGAACCGCCGTCCCCGCCTGTTTGCAACAGCCGCCGTCGGCGCGACAGCCGCGCTGCTCCTGACCGCCTGCGGCGGCGGCGCGGACGAGTCCAAGGGCAACGACAAGATCGCGGGCGCGGACACCGGCGAAAAGACGTCGGCTTCGCCCAGCGCGAGCACGAGCGAGCCGGCGGGACGGCCGAAGATCACCTTCCCTTCCGACGCACGCAACGTGTTCGAGGGGCAGAAGACCGGGGACGCGAAGAAGAACGCCGTTCTGGCCGACAACGCTCAGCGAATCAACTCGGTGGACGACGCGATCTTCCGGGGAAGCGTGAACACTGAGGCCTTGGGGTTCTACAGCGCAGAAGGTGCTTTGGACAGCGCCAGATCGTTCGTCAAGGGCTACCTGGACGACAACCGCTCATGGACGGGCATCACACGGTACTTCGACCGCCAAGTGTCCTTCCGAAGCGACGGCAGCGCGGTCGTCATCTATTGCTCGGATGAAAGCAAGTCGTTCCTTACGAACCGAAAGACGAACAAGGCCGAGAAGACGCCCACCTCGGCAGACAGCTACGTTCTGTACAACACCAAGCTCGTCAAGAACGCGGATGGCGTGTGGCAGACCACCAACGTGATCTCGAAGCGAGGAGCTGACCAGTGCCAGCCGTGAAGCGCTCAGTCGGTGCGGCAACACTCGTAACGCTGCTTTGCGTCACGATGCTCGGCGCGCAACCCGCCTACGCCGGCGGCCGTGGTGGGGAGGGTTCAGAGAACCCTCCCAAGCCCGGCGGCAACGCAACCGACGACGGCACATTGTCCGCCACTGCCGGAGCTGTCGTCTTCGACCGCTCGAAGAACGGCTCGGGGGACTCGACGGGCCGCGTGACGTCTTCATCGGGTAACTGGACACCACCCGCCTGCTACTACGCCCCGAAGTACACGCCAGCGCAGCTGGAGAAGTACAAGGAGTCCATCTGGGGCGTCGATTCGACGGGTTACCAGTGGGATGCCGAGCAGCGTGACCAATACGTGAACGGGCACCCGTACAAGGACTTCAACAAGGACAAAGCAGGTAAGGGCTACTGGTGGGACTCGTACGTAACCCAGGGCCGTGAGGGTGACCCCGGTGCGACGGACTGCGTGGAGGACACCTTCTGGGTGGACACGGGTGACGCCCCGCCCGCAAGAATCCGACAGGCCGTCAGCCCGGAGATCCTCGCGCAGCTCGCGTACGCCGAGATACGCGTGCCGTCGACCAAGGTCGACCTGGCTCCTGCGGGGACGACGAAGGTGAATCTGCCGACGTGGGCGTGGCTGGACACGGCGAAGTTCAAGCCGGTTTCGGTGACTGCGTCGGTGCCCCTCCTCAACGTGTCGGCGACGACCACCGCCGAGCCGGTCTCCCTGAAGATCGAGGCGGGGACGCCGGACGCGACGACTTATCCGGCGTCGGGTGTCTGCGAGATAGCCGGCGATCGCATCGGTGAGGCGTACGCAAAGGGCAAGGCGAACGAGACGCCATCCTGTGGGGTGAAGTACCTGCGCTCGTCGGGCGACGGTTCCTTCAAACTGCGGGCCACGATCACGTGGAAGATCCACTGGACGGGCACGGGCGTTGCTGCCGCGCAGGATCTGCCCGACGGCACGTTCGGTGCTGAGCAGGACGTGGTCGTGCAGGAGATCCAGTCCGTCAACCGCTGAGGGTAGAGAGCACTGCGCACGCTGGCCAGGGGAACCGCGGGCGGGAGGCTGCCCGCCGACCGGAGATACCCTTCTGGTTTTGGTGTGCGATCGAGGAGTGGGACGCGTGGCAGAGCGCCTTGCCGTTGACGGGGACGAACTTGAGCACTTCATGAAGATGCTCAACAAGTCCGCCGATTCGCTGAAGGGGCTGCGCAAAGCCTTGAGCGACGGAACGGTCGCCGGCCTCGGTACGGATGACTTGGATTCGGCGTGTGAGGACTTCCAGGAGGACTGGAAGTACGGGGCCGATGAGATCGGTCAGCAGACCGAGGACCTGGCGAAGATCGTGGGTCAGAGCAAGGACAGCTACCGCGAGGTCGACAAGGCGCTGGAGGAAGCGCTGAGGAAGTCCAAGAGCACGCGGGGGAAGGGCGCGAAGTGAGCTACACCCCCGGGGCCGAGACCGACCCCTTCTCGGACTCCGCTGCTCGGCACAACGGTGACCTTCCACAGGGCCTTAAGTCCTCGCCGTACGACCCCACCATCCCGAACCCCAACTACCCCCACCTTGGGTTCAATCCAGTTCCGGGCAGCCCTGACACCGTGCGTGCCCTGTCCAAGAAGCTGGGTAACTGCGCCAAGGTCCTCGAAGAGACGCATGGCCTGGTGACGAAGCTGATGGAGGGCAGCTACTGGAAGGGTGACGCCGCTGTTGCCTTCCGGGAGCAGCTTGACGGCGGGCCGCTGCCGTTGAACCTGAAGAACGCGGCGCACTCCGTCCGTAAGGCGGCCAGGTTGAGAACGACACGGCAGCGAAGATCGGCACCACGCTTGACGGGACGTTCTTGGGTCCTGTCGACGGGGGCGAGACCATTGATCTCGTGCGACGCGCGTTCCAGTGAGCCGGCCGGGGGCATCGTGCCAGGCATCTTCCAATGAAAGCAGCTGACATGAATCCCACCGATCCGTTGACCGCCTGGGGGTACGTCCCTACACGGCGTGCCTGGCGCAGGCATATGGCCATAAATGTAGCGGGGCTCGCTTGTTGGGCCGGAGCGTGGATGGCATTGCTCGGGATTTCTGTGAGGTCTCCAGGGTGGGTTGCATGGATCTTCATGCCTTACTTCCTGTATGGGTTCTATCGAGTCTTTGTCCAACTCTCCTATTTCCCGTGGGCTTTTCGTATGCGTCGCATTTTCAAAGAGTATCCCTGGTCAATTCTCCCGGATCTCCCAAGAGGTCTGAAGAAACATCCGCAAGCGGGCGATGATGGCATGTGGTTCGAGTTCCGCAATCCGGAGAATCTAGACGAGAAGGTTCCGCTGGTTTTCATCAAACATCAACGGTCGCATTGGTGGATGAAGCGGATTGGCGGTCCCCGAACCAAGCCTGCCTTGAAGGCGGAGATCGAGCCGGTTTGGTTCTCCGGTGACCCTCGATTCGTCGGAGTTGTTGCGGCCCCCTCCAAGGATGGATGCCTCCCCGTGCGTTTGCACGTGTTGTATCAGCGTGCGGCATTTGGTCGGCCCTCGGTGACTCCTGCGTGGAGCGTCAACGTGGAGGACATGGAGCGTGCGCGTTGTGCCGGCGCCCAGCTGCATGTCTCGATTCCGCAAGCAGAGAAGCTCTGAAGGCGATGACCACATCGTCCTTCACGCTCCATCCGAGCGTCTTCGATCCAGGTCCGGGTATCTGGTTCGCTGTTCCGGCCGGCTTTGTGCAGGTGCCTCTCGATGCCCTGTTGGAGGCAACGGGCGAAGTTCGCGAGGGACGTATCCCTGGGGCGCTGACCCCTCTGCTGGAGTCCGCTCCGGATGAGGCCGCGCGAAACCAGCTCATTGCTCAGCTCGGCCCAGTCGAGCAGATGCTCCGGAACCTCACATCCGAAGGGACAACCTATTGCTCGTTGGGGTTGCATCGAGACGATACGACGGGAGAGAGCAGCGGTCCGCTCCTCTCTTTTCTGACCGTCACCTGGGTGCATACGGCTTGGGCCCCCAGGAGGGTGACAGTTGCGCGAATCGTGGCCACGGCCCACGGCCACTCAGAGGTTGGCTATGGAGAACTTGCCTGTGGGCCAGCCGCTTTCAGTGAGATCGTGCGCACGACACCCGCGGAATCGGGCCTCCCGCAGGGTCCCCTGCTGCAGATCCACGCGCATCTTCCTCACCCAGATGGCAGGAGCCTCGCCATTCTCACTCTCAGCACCGTCTCCGTGGTTCATCGTGAACACTATCGAGCGGTTCTCCGCGAGATCGCGGAGTTCGTCAGCTTCGACGACCCGCTCGTGCCTGATTCTGCTGGCGGGGCCGACGATCTCCGCGAGAGTCAGACTCCCCGCCCCCCGGTCAAGCCCCAGTAAACCGACCCCTCCACGCTTCTACGCACCCCCGACCCCATGAAAGGCTGGCCCCCGTTGCTGTTGTGAACGCGTCTGGAGCGCGGGGAGTTGGGGGCGGAATGAGTAAGCGGCAGGTTCGGCAGATGTTCCGGTTGATGGCCACGGGGGAGCCCGTGCAGCTCACCAGCCCCATGGCCTCCGTGAAGAAGTTCGCCCGAATCGCCTTCCTGGCGCAGCAGTTCGGGTACGAGTACGCGGACGTACGGCAGGGCAGCGGCCGCAACAACGCGCTCACCATGCTCATCGTTCCGGACCCCGCCCCGCAGGCCCAGGCCCGTGCCGCGCAGAACTGGGCCCAGTATCCGAAGGCCGGCGACGGCGTCTCCCTCCCGCCGGTCGTGCCCGACGCCCTCGAACTCCTCAAGGCCCGGATCAACTTCGACCTCACCGGCAAGAACGCCGAGAAGCGGATGCGTTACGGGTTCGTCGGTCTCACCCTCGCCTGCGTCGTCCTGGGCGTACGGACCGGCGGCGACTCCGTCGCCTGGACCGTCGCCGGAATCCTGTGGGCCGTCCTCATGGTCGTCCTCGGCATCGGAATCGTCGTCACACGCAAGCGCAACGCCAAGTTCGCGGCCCGGCTGCAAGCTGCCGGATTCGCTCCCGTGACGGACGAGGGCGGGCGCGTGCGGTACCTGCCCCCGACGGCCGGATACGCCGGTTACGGAGGGCACGGAGGGCCCGGCGGTTACGGCGGGCAGTCAGGCGCCGGATACGGTGCCGGATACGGAGGGCAGGCCCCCGGCCCGTACGGCCCCTACGGCGCCCCCTCACCCCAGACCCCCCTCAGCCAGCCGGCCCCGCACACCCCTCAGGGTCCCTACGCCCAGCCGGCCCCGAACACCCCGCAGGGCCCTTACGCCCAGCCGGCCCCGCACACCACCCCGCAAGGCCCCTACACCCAGCCGACTGCCCAGCCCGCCCACACCCCACAGAGCCCCTACGCCCAGCCCCCCGCGCAGCCGGCCCACCCCGCCCCAGCCGTCCCGTACGCCCCGCAGCCCCCCACTCCCACCCCCACTCAGCCCCCCGCCCCCGGCCCGTACAACCCGTCCGGCGCCCTGCCGCCCCAGCACCCCCACCAGCCCGCCCCCAACCCCTACACCGGCCACCCCCAGCCTCCCGCCCAGCCGTAGCCCCACCCCGACCGACGCCACCCCTCCGCCCCCGTCGGCGGTCCCCATCCCCGCCTCCTCCCGCCTCCGTCGCCCCCCCCCGGGCGGGCGAGCCGTATACCTTTCCTCCGCCTCGGCCCCTACCTCCGCCCCCGCCCCCGCCCCCACCTCGGCCTTCGTCCCCTCTCGTCCTCCCTGCCATCCCGGACCCCCTTCGCCCCGCCCCGACGTCCGTCGTAACAACCCCGACATCGTGGGGAACCCTGGCTGTCACGGGGCGTTGACAGGCTCCCGGTCATTCGTGGACGGATGACAACCCCCCCACCCGGTGGCTGACGTACTCGGCCCCGGACACGACTCGACGAGTGCGAGGCGAGAGCCGGTCTATGTACGACGAACAGCAGGGGTCGGACCGAGGGGCGGGGGGTGTGCCCGGGCCGCTTTCCGGGTTCACCGTGGGGGTGACCGCCGCGCGTCGGGCCGAGGAGCTCGGGACGTTGCTGCGGAGGCGGGGGGCCGCCGTCGTGCACGGGCCCGCTCTGCGAATCGTGCCTCTCGGCGATGACGGTGAACTGCGTTCGGTGACGGCGGAGTTGGTCGAGCGGGGGCCTGATGTCGTCGTGGCCAGCACCGCCGTGGGTTTTCGGGGGTGGGTCGAGGCCGCCCATGGGTGGGGGCTCGGTGAGGAGTTGCTCGCGCGGTTGGGGGAGGCCGAGCTGCTGGCCCGGGGTCCCAAGGTCAAGGGCGCGATCCGGGCCCAGGGGCTGACCGAGGCGTGGTCGCCGGTCTCCGAGTCGATGTCCGAGGTACTGGGACGGCTGCTCGACCAGGGAGTCGAGGGCCGCCGTGTCGCCGTACTGCTGCACGGTGAACCGCTGCCCGGGTTCGTCGAGTCGTTGCGCGCGGCAGGCGGCGAGGTCGTGCCCGTGCCGGTGTACCGGTGGATGCCGCCGCAGGACATCGGGCCGGTCGACCGGCTGCTCGACGCCGTCCTCACCCGTGGCCTCGACGCGCTCACGTTCACGAGCGCGCCCGCGGCCGCGTCGCTGCTCTCCCGGGCCGAGGACCGCGGGCTGCGCGCGGATGTCGTCGCCGCCCTGCGCCACGACGTGCTGCCGGTGTGCGTCGGCCCGGTCACCGCGCTGCCGTTGCAGGCCGAGGGCGTCGAAACCGTGCAGCCCGAGCGGTTCCGGCTCGCGCCGCTCGTGCAGGTGCTCTGCAAGGAACTGCCGGGGAGAGTGCGGGTGTTGCCCGTTGCCGGGCATCGCGTGGAGATTCGCGGACACGCGGTGCTCGTGGACGGTTCGCTGCGGCCCGTACCGCCCGCCGGGATGTCGCTGCTGCGGTCCCTCGCGCGCCGGCCCGGCTGGGTGGTGGCGCGGGCCGAGCTGCTGCGCGCGCTGCCCGGCGCCGGACGGGACGAGCACGCCGTGGAGACCGCGATGGCCCGCCTGCGTACGGCACTGGGAACACCCCGGCTGATCCAGACGGTGGTCAAGCGCGGCTACCGGCTCGCACTCGACCCGGTCGCGGACTCCAAGTACGCCGACGGCTGAGGGCGCCGGAACAGGAACAGCGCGCGGGTGAGGCAGGCCGGCGCGACGGTCGAGAGCACGGCTCGTACGACATTCCAGGCCACCCAGGTGTCCTCGAAGTGGTCCCGCACCGCGGCGGGATCGGCGATCCGGGCCGGGGCGCCGGCGGAAGCCAGGTCGTCGTTGAGCGGGACGTTCACGGCCACGGTGAGGAGGACGACGAGGGCGTAGGCCGCGAGGGCGGCGAACACCCACCACCGGTTCGGGGCGCCGCGCGACTGCCGGGCGGCGACCGCCGTCAGGGCGAGTGCGCCCACGAAGCCGAGGAAGAACAACGGGTTCTGGATCACGTCGTTGATGTTCTGCATGACCTCGATGAAGACGCGGTCGTCGCTGCGGGCCAGGGCCGGCATGATCGCGCAGGCGAAGATGTAGAAGACCCCGGCGATCAGGCCCGTCGCGACGGTCGCCGCCCCGAGGACGGCCCCTGCGGTGCTGTGCGGCCCCGTACTGGCGCCGGCCGGGTGTGCGGTGTTCGTGGTGTGCGCGTCGGTCGTCATGTCCGTCAGTCAAGCGGCCCGGCCCGACGGGTGACATGGCCGAGGAGCGCGGCCGCATACGCGGGCGTCCACCCTTTCACCGGCGCGGAGCCGGCCCGGAGACGGCCCGGGGCACGGCCGGCGCGCGGGTGTCGTGAACGTGTCCGGTACGGGGCGGTACGGAGTCTTCCGGCAGGGCGTGCGGGCATGCACTGTAGGAGGGACCACGGCGGGTGACCCCAAGGCGGTGACAGGCGCATGGCAGCGGGCACGGCCACAGCCTCGTACGACCTGCGGTTCGACTCCGGGCGGATCTGCCTGGACCTGACGACCACCACCCATCCCGACGAACGGCTCGACTCCGCGGGCCGGTTGCGGGCCTGGGTCGTCGCGTCGGGGCTGGTGCCCGCGGCCACCCCGCTGACCTCGGTGGACACCCTGTGGCTGCTCGGCTTCCGGGAACTGCGCGGCCACATCTCCCAGTTGGTGCGCGGCGAGCTGGACGGCCGGCCCGCCGACAACGCGCTCGCGCGGGTCAACGCCGCGGCCCTGGCGGCGCCGCCCGCTCCTTGGGCCGTCCGCGCCGACGACGGCTCGCTGCGCCGCCGGCTGCACACCGAGCCCGGCTGCGCCGAACTGCTCGCCGTGGTGGCCCGGGACGCCCTCGATCTGCTCACCGACCCTGCCGCGCGGGCGAGTCTGCGACAGTGCGAAGGTGACAACTGCCCGATCGTCTACCTGGACACCTCGCGTGGCCGGCGGCGACGATGGTGTTCGAGCGAGGTGTGCGGCAATCGGGAGCGGGTGGCCCGGCACCGCCGCCGGGCTGCTCTGGCTCGCGCCTGATCACACCCGTCCGTGATCATCCTGTGACCAGAAGTGATCGATACGCTTCCTTTTCGGCTTCTTCACAACTCAAACAGAAAAAACCCTGTGCACTTTGAACACCCGCGTACCAGCACACGTACCCGGTGATGAGCGACCGACTGGGGGAACCCCCGGACACCGGAGGTAGGCGTGCGCAAGGATTCCGCCGTGGCTGATGAACGCAGGCCAAGGGCCCGACATCGCATGTCTCAGCAGTCCTCGTCGACCGAACCCGACGAGGAGCTGATGCGTGCGCTGTACCGGGAACACGCGGGGCCCTTGCTGGCCTATGTGCTGCGGCTGGTCGCAGGCGACCGGCAGCGCGCCGAGGACGTCGTGCAGGAAACACTCATCCGTGCCTGGAAGAACGCCGGCCAGCTCAATCGAGCGACCGGTTCGGTACGCCCCTGGCTGGTGACGGTCGCCCGACGCATCGTCATCGACGGCCACCGCAGTCGGCAGGCCCGGCCGCAGGAGGTCGACCCGTCGCCGCTGGAGGTCATCCCCGCGGAGGACGAGATCGACAAGGCGTTGTGGCTGATGACACTGTCGGACGCGCTGGACGACCTGACCCCTGCTCACAGGGAGGTACTGGTCGAAACATACTTCAAAGGGCGTACGGTCAATGAGGCGGCCGAGACCCTCGGCATACCCAGCGGCACCGTGCGCTCCCGGGTGTTCTACGCCCTGCGGTCGATGAAGCTGGCGCTGGAGGAGCGGGGGGTGACGGCATGAACACGTACGGGGGTTACGGAACGGGTGGTCCGGGAGCCATGCAGGGTCCGCGGGGACAGCAGGGCCCCGGCGACATCCACGAGACCGTCGGCGCCTACGCGCTGGGCATTCTCGACGACGCCGAGGCAAGCGCTTTCGAGGAGCATCTGGCGACCTGCGAGTGGTGCGCCCAGCAGCTCGACGAGCTGGCCGGGATGGAACCGATGCTCGCCGCGCTCGCCGACCTGCCCGCCTCGCAGGGCAGCCCGGCCATCGCGGAGTCCCTGTCCGCCCGCCCGAGCCCACGGCTCGCGGAGCGGCTGGTCGACGAGGTCGCGGCACGCCGCGCCCACAAGCGCAGGCGTGGAATGTACCTGGTGGCGGCCGCGGCCGCACTGATCATCGGCGGCCCGCTGACCGTCATGGCCGTCAACGGCGGCAGCGACAGCGGTACGAACATGCCGCAGGCGCACGCGACCAGCCCCGCCAAGGCGGCCTTCGACGTGATGACGGACAAGACGCAGGCCACGGACCCGACCACCAAGGTCAACGCCGTCGTCGCCGTCGAGCCGAAGGACTGGGGCACCCACGCCGTCCTCCAGCTCAAGAACGTCAAGGGCCCGCTCAAGTGCTCCCTGATCGCCGTCGGCAAGAACGGCGAGCGCGAGACGGTCACCTCCTGGGCGGTCCCGAAGTGGGGCTACGGCATCCCCAACGCCAAGGCCGAGGAGGCGAAGCAGCCGCTCTACGTGCACGGAGGCGCGGCCTTCACGCCGAACCAGATCGACCACTTCGAGGTCATGACCTTCGACGGGAAACGGCTCGTCGAAGTGGACGCGTGAGCGAACCCCGGGCGCGCACGTAGCCCGGCGGGCCCCCCTTCGCGTACGGTTGACGGCTGCCCAGCACGTCAGAAGGGGGCCCGGTGGCCGCTCAGGCTCAGCAGGAATCCGCGGTCGGTTCGGTCCGTCCGTCCGCAGCGGAGAAGTCCGCCCAGGACGACTCCGTACGGGACCGGGAGATCGGCGTCGAACAGCAACATCTGGACCGGGTCTACCGGCGCCTCGAGGAGAAGATCCACGAGGCCGAGTTCCTGATGAACGACGCCGCCCAGCGTGGTCAGGTCGGCACGCCGGGGGCGCTCGCGGAGCGCGACGCCCAGGTGTTCCGCGCCGGAATCCACCTCAACCGACTCAACAACGAGTTCGAGGACTTCCTCTTCGGCCGGATCGACCTGCTCCTCGGGAAGGACGGCAAGAAGGGCCCCGACGGCGCGTACACGGCGGTCGAGCCCGCCGACGGCGCGGTCCGCGAGGACAACACGGCCGACATCGCGGAGACGCTCCACATCGGCCGTATCGGCGTCCTGGACGCCGACTACTCGCCGCTGGTCATCGACTGGCGGGCGCCCGCGGCGGCCCCGTTCTACCGCTCCACCCCGGTCGACCCGGGCCGCGTCGTACGGCGGCGCGTCATCCGCTCCAAGGGCCGCAAGGTCCTCGGCGTCGAGGACGACCTGATGCGCCCCGAGCTGACGGCCACGCTGGACGGCCGCCGGCTCTCCGTCATCGGGGACGGCGCCCTGATGGCCGCACTCGGGCAGGCGCGCAGCCACTCCATGCGCGACATCGTGGCGTCCATCCAGGCCGAACAGGACCTGGTCATCCGCGCCCCCGCCGCCTCCGTGACCTATGTCGAGGGCGGCCCCGGCACCGGCAAGACCGCGGTGGCCCTGCACCGGGCCGCCTACCTCCTCTACCAGGACCGCCGCCGGTACGCGGGCGGCATCCTGATCGTCTCCCCGACCCCGCTGCTCGTCGCCTACACCGAGGGCGTGCTGCCCTCGCTCGGCGAGGAGGGCCAGGTCGCCATCCGCGCGATCGGCTCACTCGTCGACGGCGTGAGCGCCACGCTGTACGACTCTCCGGCGGTCGCCCGCGCCAAGGGCTCCTACCGGATGCTGAAGGTGCTGCGCAAGGCGGCCCGCGGGGCGCTGGAGGCGCCGGCGAGGGCGAACGGGGCCAACGGGTCGGCCGGTGCCGGCGGCGCGGCCTCCGGGCAGCTCGCGTTCGGTGAGCCGGACCCCGTGCCCGCCGGACCGCCCACCCGGCTGCGGGTCGTGGCCTTCGGACGCCGGATCGAGCTGGAGTCCGCCGAGCTGGATCGCATCAAGCACAACGCGCTCAGCGGTACCGCGCCGGTCAACCTGCTGCGCCCGCGCGCCCGCAAGCTGCTGCTCGACGCGCTGTGGGCGAGGTCGGGCGCCGGGACCCGGCACAACGACCCGGAGCTGGCGGCCGAACTGCGCTCCTCGTTCGACGAGGACGTCACCTCCGAGGACAGCTTCCTGCTGTTCCTGGACGCCTGGTGGCCCGAGCTGACCCCGCGCGGCGTGCTGACCGCGATGGCCGACGAGCGGCGCCTCGGACGCTGGGCGCGGCGGATCCTCAACCCGGGCGAGGTGCGCCGGGTGGCGCGCTCGCTGAAGCGCGACGGGCTCTCCGTGCACGACGTGGCGATGCTCGACGAGCTCGAGGCGATCGTCGGCGCGCCCGCCCGGCCGAAGAAGCGGCGCGATCTGGACCCGCTGGCCCACCTCACGGGTCTCGAGGAGCTGATGCCGACGCGCGAGGAGACGCAGCGCGAGCGTGCCGAGCGGCTGGCCCAGGAGCGCACCGAGTACGCGCACGTCATCGTGGACGAGGCGCAGGACCTCACGCCCATGCAGTGGCGGATGGTCGGCCGCCGCGGCCGGCACGCCACCTGGACGGTCGTCGGTGACCCGGCCCAGTCGTCCTGGTCCGACCCGGACGAGGCCGCCGAGGCGCGCGACGAGGCCCTCGGCAGCCGCCCCCGGCGCCGGTTCACGCTCACCGTGAACTACCGCAACCCGGCCGAGATCGCCGAGCTGGCCGCCAAGGTCCTCGCGCTCGCGATGCCGGGCTCGGAGTCGCCGTCCGCCGTCCGGTCCACGGGCGTCGAGCCGCGTTTCGCCGTCGTCCGGGAGTCCCTGGCCCAGACCGTGCGTGCCGAGGCCGCCCGACTGCTCGACCGGGTCGACGGCACGGTGGGCGTCGTCGTCGCCATGAACCGGCGTGAGGAGGCCGCCCGCTGGCTCGCGGGGCTCGGGGACCGTGTGGTGGCTCTCGGCAGCCTGGAGGCCAAGGGGCTGGAGTACGACGCGAACGTGGTCGTGTCGCCCGCGGAGATCGCGGACGAGTCGCCCGCCGGGCTGCGGGTCCTGTACGTGGCCCTGACGCGGGCCACCCAGCAGCTGACCGTCGTCTCCAGCGACCGCGACGATCCCGACGCGTCCGGCGTCCCCGACCTGCTCAGGGACTGACCCCGTCCGCTCCGGCCGTTCCCGCTCGCACGCCCCGCCGAAAAAGAACTCCCGGGACGGGAATTGCCTTACGGGGATCCTTTGTTACCTTTGACGTGACACCGGCCCGATCCAAGCCCCCGGGCCCAACCTTCGTCGCTACGAGCGACCACTTGCCGCGAGGCGAGCATGGCGGGTCGGTGTCATTGAACGATGTTCTCCCCGGAGGACCTGAAGAGGCCCACGTCACCCCGTGACGTGGGCCTCTTTCGTTGCCCGACGGTTTCTCGTATGGTGGAATCCGTTTTCCGAATCTGCTGGCCTCTGGCGAACAAAACGTTCGCAATCCGGGGCGACTACCACGTACTCAGGGGTAGGTGCGACGATCGGACGGCACAAACGCAGTGACACGGTGAAAGCAGAGGAAGTCGGCCATGGCAACGGCGCCCAGCGTCTCCTACTCGAACACGGTCCGGCTGGAGGTGCCCGCGAGCGGAACGGCGGTCTCCCAGCTCACCACGGCCGTCGAGTCCAACGGAGGCTCGGTGACCGGCCTCGACGTGACCGCATCCGGTCACGAGAAGCTCCAGATCGACGTCACCATCGCGGCGACCTCCACCGCGCACGCCGACGAGATCGTCGAACAGCTGCGGCACATCGAGGGCGTCACCCTCGGCAAGGTCTCCGACCGTACGTTCCTCATGCACCTCGGCGGCAAGATCGAGATGCAGTCCAAGCACCCGATCCGCAACCGTGACGACCTCTCCATGATCTACACCCCGGGCGTGGCCCGGGTGTGCATGGCGATCGCCGAGAACCCCGAGGACGCCCGCCGCCTCACCATCAAGCGCAACTCCGTTGCGGTCGTGACGGACGGCTCCGCCGTGCTGGGCCTCGGCAACATCGGCCCGAAGGCCGCGCTGCCCGTCATGGAGGGCAAGGCGGCGCTCTTCAAGCGCTTCGCCGGCATCGACGCCTGGCCGCTGTGCCTGGACACCCAGGACACCGACGCGATCGTCGAGATCGTGAAGGCCATCGCCCCCGGCTTCGCGGGCATCAACCTGGAGGACATCTCCGCGCCGCGCTGCTTCGAGATCGAGGCCCGGCTGCGCGAGGCGCTCGACATCCCCGTCTTCCACGACGACCAGCACGGCACGGCCATCGTGGTCCTCGCCGCCCTGACGAACGCCCTGCGTGTCGCGGGCAAGGCCATCGGCGACATCCGTGTCGTCATGTCCGGCGCGGGCGCGGCCGGCACGGCCATCCTCAAGCTGCTGATCGCCGCCGGAGTGAAGAACGCCGTCGTCGCCGACATCCACGGCGTGGTGCACGCGGACCGCTCCGACCTCGTCGACGCGGCCGCCGACTCGCCGCTGCGCTGGATTGCCGACAACACCAACCCCGAGGGCCTCACCGGCACGCTGAAGGAGGCCGTGCGCGAGGCGGACGTCTTCATCGGCGTGTCGGCCCCGAACGTGATCGACGGCGACGACGTGGCCCGGATGGCCGACAACGCCATCGTGTTCGCGCTCGCGAACCCCGACCCCGAGGTCGACCCGGCGATCGCCCGCCAGACGGCGGCGGTTGTGGCCACCGGCCGCTCCGACTTCCCCAACCAGATCAACAACGTCCTGGTGTTCCCGGGCGTCTTCCGTGGCCTCCTGGACGCCCAGTCGCGTACCGTCAACACGGAGATGATGCTCGCCGCCGCGACCGCGCTCGCGGACGTGGTGACCGAGGACGAGCTCAACCCGAACTACATCATCCCCAGCGTCTTCAACGACAAGGTCGCGGGCGCGGTCGCCGGAGCGGTGCGCAGCGCCGCGAAGGCGGCGGGGGTGACGGACGCGGCCGGTACGACCGCGTAGCCGAGCGGGCCGGGCAGAGCCGCAGCACCGGCCGGAAGCGGCCGGTGGCCCGGCTGTGACGGGCGCCACGACCGCCCGTAACCCGGCGCGTCGCGGAACGCGGGGCCAGTGGCCGCCTCTATGGTGGCGGCCAGGCTCAGGCCTCGCAGGCCTTTCCGTGTGACCCCCAAGGGTGTTCGTTTGACTCCCAGGGGTGCCGGATTGGCTTTCCCGCCGCAGGTGGGGGCAGGATGCGTCTTCGGGCGCGACGGTCTGGCTACGGACCCGGGTCCGGGGGCCGACCGAGGACCCTGGCAGCATCGGCTTCACTGTGCCGGATATGCGGCTCCGCCGCGTGGCACGCCTCAACAGCAAGAAGAACACGGGAGTAACGACATGAACCGCAGTGAGCTGGTGGCCGCGCTGGCCGACCGTGCCGAGGTGACCCGCAAGGACGCCGACGCCGTTCTGGCCGCTTTCGCCGAGACCGTCGGCGAGATCGTCGCCAAGGGCGACGAGAAGGTCACCATCCCCGGCTTCCTGACCTTCGAGCGCACCCACCGTGCCGCTCGCACCGCGCGCAACCCGCAGACCGGCGACCCGATCCAGATCCCGGCCGGCTACAGCGTGAAGGTCTCCGCGGGCAGCAAGCTCAAGGAAGCCGCCAAGGGTAAGTAGTCCTGGTCCTGGCCGGTACGTTCCCGTAGGCACGGGAGGCGTACGAGGCGCGGAACGCCGATGGGGCGGCCCCTTTCAGGGGGGCCGCCCCATCGTCGTACGTAACGCCCTGCCCGCTAGCCGAGCGCCTTGCCGGGCAGCTCGACCTTCGCGCCGAGTTCGACCAGCTTCTCCATGAAGTTCTCGTAGCCGCGGTTGATCAGCTCGATGCCGTGGACCCGGGACGTGCCCTGGGCCGCCAGCGCCGCGATGAGGTACGAGAAGCCGCCGCGCAGGTCGGGGATGACCAGGTCGGCGCCCTGGAGCTTCGTCGGGCCCGAAACGACCGCGGAGTGCAGGAAGTTGCGCTGCCCGAATCGGCAGTTCGAGCCGCCGAGGCACTCACGGTAGAGCTGGATGTGCGCACCCATCTGGTTGAGCGCGGAGGTGAAGCCCAACCGGGACTCGTACACCGTCTCGTGGATGATCGACAGGCCGGTGGCCTGCGTCAGGGCGACGACCAGCGGCTGCTGCCAGTCCGTCTGGAAGCCGGGGTGGACGTCCGTCTCCAGGGCGATGGACTTGAGCTGCGAGCCCGGGTGCCAGAAGCGGATGCCCTCGTCGTCGATCTCGAAGGCGCCGCCGACCTTGCGGTAGGTGTTCAGGAACGTCATCATCGACCGCTGCTGGGCGCCGCGGACGTAGATGTTGCCCTCGGTCGCCAGGGCCGCGGAAGCCCAGGAGGCGGCCTCCAGGCGGTCCGGGAGCGCCGCGTGCGTGTAGCCGCCGAGCGTGTCCACACCGGTGATGCGGATCGTCCGGTCGGTGTCCATCGCGATGATGGCGCCCATTTTCTGCAGAACGCAGATCAGGTCCTCGATCTCCGGCTCCACCGCCGCGTTCGAGAGCTCCGTGACGCCCTCCGCGAGCACCGCGGTCAGCAGCACCTGCTCGGTCGCGCCGACCGAGGGGTAGGGCAGCTGGATCTTGGTGCCGCGCAGTCGCTGCGGGGCCTCCAGGTACTGGCCGTCCTCCCGCTTCTCGATCTTCGCGCCGAACTGGCGCAGCACCTCGAAGTGGAAGTCGATCGGCCGGCCGCCGATGTCGCAGCCGCCGAGGCCCGGGATGAAGGCGTGGCCGAGGCGGTGCAGCAGCGGGCCGCAGAAGAGGATCGGGATGCGCGACGAGCCCGCGTGGGCATCGATGTCAGCGACGTTCGCGCTTTCGACATGGGAGGGATCGAGGATCAGCTCGCCGGGTTCCTCACCCGGACGGACGGTCACACCGTGCAGCTGCAGCAGTCCGCGCACGACCCGCACGTCGCGGATGTCGGGGACGTTGCGCAGTCGGCTCGGACCACTGCCCAGGAGGGCGGCGACCATGGCCTTCGGTACGAGATTCTTCGCACCGCGGACACGGATCTCGCCCTCAAGCGGGGTTCCGCCGTGGACAAGCAGGACATCGTCGTTGACGGTCATGTATCTCGCGTTCCGATGAGTTGGGCAGGTGTGAGTCGTCGGCAGGCCGGTCGTACGGGAGCCGAACAGCAAGGGTAATGGCCGCCCACCCCCCCTCTGTAAGCCCGCGGACGCCTCAGGTGCGTCATAGCTTTGCCACAACACGAACCGTTCCGAAACGGGCACGCGGGGTCACCGCCCGCGGTGTGCGCGGCCGGCGCTCCGTTGCGCCCTGAGCTGCATTCACTCGCGTACGGGTATTGGCTCCCCATGGGACGGGAATGTGCGGGATCATGTCTGGCATGACCGAGGTGTCCTCGCTCACAGGGCGGCTGCTCGTGGCCACGCCCGCCCTGGCGGACCCGAACTTCGACCGTGCGGTGGTGCTGCTCCTCGACCACGACGAGGAGGGCTCCCTCGGTGTCGTCCTCAACCGGCCGACCCCCGTGGGCGTCGGGGACATCCTGGCGGCCTGGGCCGGCCTCGCCGGTGAGCCGGGTGTCGTGTTCCAGGGCGGGCCGGTCTCGCTGGACTCGGCGCTCGGGGTCGCGGTCATCCCGGGCGGGGCGTCCGCCGAGCGGGCGCCACTCGGCTGGCGGCGGGTGCACGGAGCGATCGGTCTCGTCGACCTGGAGGCCCCGCCGGAACTGCTCGCCTCCGCCCTCGGTTCCCTGCGCATCTTCGCCGGATACGCAGGCTGGGGCCCGGGCCAGCTGGAGAACGAGCTGGGCGACGGCGCCTGGTACGTCGTGGAGTCCGAGCCGGGAGACGTCTCCTCGCCGGCTCCGGAGCGGCTCTGGCGCGAGGTCCTGCGCCGCCAGCGCAGCGAGCTGGCGATGGTGGCGACGTACCCGGACGATCCGTCCCTGAACTGACCCCCGGCGCGCCCCCGCGGCTCCTCGGAGCGGCACGCGACCCTTCCCTCAACTGATGGCCCCGGGCCCCAGTACCCTTGGCTCCATGAGCACTCTTGAGCCTGAGACCCAGCCCCAGCGAGGCACGGGGACGGGGACCCTCGTAGAGCCGACGCCGCAGGTGTCGCACGGCGACGGGGACCACGAGCGCTTCGCCCATTACGTCCAGAAGGACAAGATCATGGCGAGCGCGCTGGACGGCACGCCCGTCGTGGCGCTGTGCGGCAAGGTGTGGGTGCCGGGCCGCGACCCTAAGAAGTATCCCGTGTGCCCCATGTGCAAGGAGATCTTCGAGTCCATGGGCGCCGGCGGCGACCAGGGCAAGGGCGGCGGCGACAAGAAGCAGTAACGCCCCGGCTCGCCCCGGCGCAGTACGCCGCGTGGACCGCGCACGGCCGCGGTGCCCCTGACGAGGGGCGCCGCGGCCTTGTCGTGCGCGGGGTCGGGTGCGAAGGGGTGGACGGAGTTGTCGCTGCGATTCCTGGGCGCGGCCCTCGGCAAGGTGGGGTACGGCCGGGAGGCCGAGCGGTTCGGTCCCGGTCTGCGGAAGCGGGTGGCCGGGACGCGCGCCGCGAACGCGGGGCTGTACGGCAGCGGGGGACCGGAGGCGAAGGACCTGGCCGAGCTGGTCATCGCGCTGGGCGGGGCGGCGACCGGCGGCTGCGGCATTCTGCTCGCGCGACAGGGCGACGTCGGTCACCCGCTGCCGACGTGGACGGTCGTCCTCGCCGTGCCCCTGCTCGCCTCCCTCGTGTTCGCCGGCGCCGGGGGCCTGTTGCGATGGCTGTACGGGCAGCGGTTCCTGAGGGAGGTTCTCCTGCCTCATGCCCTGCTGAAGCTCGAGTGTGCCGTCGCGGGCGCCCTCTTCGGAGGTGCCGTCCTGCTGGCGATCGGACACGCGGCCGAGCGGCAGTGGGCGGTGCTGGATCTCGGGGGCCATGCGTGGGTGTTCGTCGCGTCGGTCCGCGCGCTGTCCGTGCTGAGCGGGCGGGCTGCGGGGCGGGCCGCCCGGGAGGAGCGGGACGAGGAGCGCGACGTGGAGGGTGCCGAGGGCTGAGCGTTGCACGGAGTGCGTCGCGTGGTCACAGAGTGGTTGAGACCTCTTGTGGGCATGTTCATGTACTCCATAGCCTCCGGGGTGTTGTGCAGAGCAAAACCGCCATTGCGCATGTTGCAACGCGCGCAACCCCCCACCGGAGGACGCTCGATGAAGCTCTCTGCTCCCAGAATCCGCGCGGCCCGCACGGCCGCCGCCCTCGCGGCCCTGGTCGTCGCCACCGCCTGCGCCCCCCAGGCCTCCGACAACTCCTCGTCCGGCAAGGACGAGAAGAGCGGCACCCTGCGGGTCTGGCTCTTCCAGGAGGTCGGCAACAAGCCCAAGGAGAAGGTGGTCGACGCCGCCGTGGCCGCCTTCGAGAAGGCCCATGACGGCGCGCGGGTGAAGGTCGAGTACATCCCCGTGGAGACCCGCGCCCAGCGCATCAAGGCCGCCTTCAACGACCCGAAGAGCGCCCCGGACGTCATCGAGTACGGCAACACCGACACGGCCGGATACGTGAAGGACGGCGGACTCGCCGACGTCTCCGGGGACTTCGCCGCCTGGGACGAGGCCAAGGACACCGACCCGACCGCACGGCAGTCGGTCACCGTGGACGGCAAGGTCTACGGCGTCCCGTACTTCGTCGGCGTCCGCGCCCTGTACTACCGCACGGACGTCTTCAAGGAACTGGGCCTCACCGTCCCGAAGACGCAGGCCGAACTGGCCGCGACCGCGCGGAGGATCCACGCGGCGAAGCCCGACCTCTACGGGCTCGCCGTGGGCGGCGCCTACACCTACGGCGCGATGCCGTTCATCTGGGCCAACGGAGGCGAACTCGCCCAGGGCAAGGGCGGCTCCTACGCCTCCGCCATCGACAGCGCCGAGGCCCGGAAGGGCATCAAGGCGTACACCTCGCTCTTCGGCGACACCAACTGCCCCGCGGCCAAGTGCGCGGGCATGGGAGGCAACGACACGGTGACCGCCTTCGCCTCGGGCAAGGCCGCGATGGCGATCGGCGGCGACTTCAGCCACGCGGCGGTCGAGGCGGGGACGGTGAAGGGCAAGTACGCGGTGGTACCGCTGCCCGGCGTGAAGGCCGGCTCGGTGGCGCCCGCGTTCGCCGGGGGCAACAACCTCGGCGTCCTGAAGAGCACCGCGCACCGCACGCTCGCCGTCGACCTCATGGAGGAGTTGGCGTCCAAGAAGACGCAGAGCGAACTCTTCGACGCGATGGGCTTCCTGCCGACCTACACCGACGTCCGCGAACAGGTCGCCGACCGCGAGCCCTTCGTCGCGCCGTTCGTGAAGACCCTCGCCTCCGGCGCCAGGTTCGTGCCGGCCTCGCCCGCCTGGGCGCAGATCGACGCCTCGCTGGTCCTGCCGACGATGTTCCAGGAGATCGTCAGCGGCAAGAAGGACGTGACGAAGGCGTCCGACGACGCGGCGAAGAAGATGAACGACGCGTTCAGCTCCGCGGGCTGAGCGGATGGCGACGCCCGACACCCTCGCCGAGCGCCCGGGACGGGGGGCGGTCACCCGGACCGTCCCCCGCCCCGCGGGGCGCCGTGCCCGCGGACCCGCCGCCGGCCCCTCCCCGCGCGGGCGGGCCGGCCGGACCCCCTGGCTCTACCTCGCCCCCGCCCTGGTCGTCCTCGGCGGCCTGCTCGTCTACCCGATCTACCAACTCGGCCTGATCTCCTTCCTGGAGTACACGCAGGCCCAGGTCAGCGGCGGGCAACCGACCACCTTCGTGGGCCTCGGCAACTACACGGAGCTGTTCGCCGACGAACAGTTCTGGCAGGTGCTCCTCGCCACCGTGCTGTTCGCCGCGGCCTGCGTGGTGTCGACGCTGGCCACCGGATGCGCGCTCGCCGTGCTGCTCACCCGCGTACGGGCCCTGCCGAGGCTGGCGCTGATGCTGGCCGCGCTCGGCGCCTGGGCGACCCCCGCGGTCACCGGGTCCACGGTCTGGCTGTTCCTCTTCGACCCCGACTTCGGCCCCGTCAACCGGGTGTTCGGGCTCGGCGACCACTCCTGGACCTACGGCCGCCTCAGCGCCTTCGCGCTCGTCCTGCTCGAAGTGGTCTGGTGCTCCTTCCCGTTCGTGATGGTCACGGTCTACGCGGGCATCCGCGCCGTACCGTCCGAGGTCCTGGAGGCGGCCGCCCTGGACGGCGCCTCGCAGTGGCGGATCTGGCGCTCGGTGCTCGCGCCGATGCTCCGGCCGATCCTGGTGGTCGTCACCATCCAGTCGGTCATCTGGGACTTCAAGGTCTTCACGCAGATCTACGTCATGACGGGCGGCGGCGGCATCGCCGGGCAGAACCTCGTCCTGAACGTCTACGCCTACCAGAAGGCGTTCGCCGCCTCCCAGTACAGCCTCGGCGCGGCCATCGGCGTCGTGATGCTGGTGCTGCTGCTCGCGGTCACGCTGGTCTACCTGCGGCTCCTGCGCCGACAGGGGGAGGAACTGTGAGCCTGCTCAAGGCCGTTGTCCGGCGCCCACGGCGTCCCTGGCGGCTCGCCGCCGAGACGACGGCCCTGCTCGTCGCCGTCGTGGTCGCCTTCCCCCTCTACTGGATGGTGCTCGGCGCCTTCAAGCCGGCCGGGGAGATCGAGTCCACCGCGCCCCGGCCCTGGACGGCCTCGCCCACGCTGGATTCCTTCCGCCGCGTCTTCGGGCAGCAGGAATTCGGCCGTTACTTCCTCAACAGCCTCGTCGTGGCGGGTTCCGTGGTGATCGCGTCGGCGCTCATCGCGTTTCTCGCCGCGACCGCCGTCACGCGATTCCGTTTCCGATTCCGGACCACCCTGCTGATCATGTTCCTGGTGGCCCAGATGGTGCCGGTCGAGGCCCTGACGATCCCTCTGTTCTTCCTCATGCGGGACGCCGGCCAGCTGAACACGCTGGGCTCGCTGATCCTGCCGCACATCGCCTTCTCGCTGCCCTTCGCGATCTGGATGCTGCGCGGTTTCGTCAAGGCCGTTCCGGAGGCGCTGGAGGAGGCCGCGTACATCGACGGCGCGAGCCGCGCGCGATTCCTCTGGCAGATCCTTTTCCCGCTCGTCCTCCCGGGCCTCGTGGCCACCAGTGTGTTTTCCTTCATCTCGGCCTGGAACGACTTCCTGTTCGCCAAGTCCTTCATCATCAGCGACACCTCGCAGTCCACCCTGCCGATGGCTCTTCTCGTCTTCTACAAGCCGGACGAACCCGACTGGGGCGGAGTGATGGCCGCTTCCACGGTGATGACGATTCCGGTGCTGATCTTCTTCGTTCTCGTACAGCGACGACTCGTCTCCGGCCTCGGCGGAGCGGTAAAGGACTGATGGACATGATGGATACGGGCCTGATTCCGGCTCCCCTCGCCGTCGAGGGCGGCGGGCGCGGGGCGTTCACCCTCGGCGTGGACACCACGCTGTCCGCCGGGCCCGGCACCGAGGGCACCGAACGCTGGCTGCGCTCGACGCTCGGCGCGGCCCTCGGACTGCCCCTGCGACCTGCGCCGCAGGACGTTCCCGGCGGAGTGCGGCTGCTCCTCGACGACACCCTCGGAGCGGAGGCGTACCGGCTCGACATCGGCGACGCCGGAGCCGAGATCCGGGGCGGCGACGCGGCCGGGGTGTTCTGGGGCGCGCAGACGCTGCGTCAACTGCTCGGCGCCGACGCCTTTCGCCGCGCCCCCGTCGGCCCGGTGACGTCCCGGGAAATCGCGGCCCGCACCATCGAGGACGCTCCCCGATTCCGCTGGCGCGGCCTCATGCTCGACGTGGCACGGCACTTCATGCCGAAGGAAGGCGTCCTGCGCTACCTCGACCTGCTGGCCGCCCACAAACTCAACGTCTTCCACTTCCACCTCAGCGACGACCAGGGCTGGCGTGTCCAGATCAAGCGCTACCCGAAGCTGACGGAGGTCGGTTCCTGGCGGGCCCGCACCAAATTCGGCCACCGGGCCTCGCCCCTGTGGGACGACAAGCCGCACGGCGGCTTCTACACCCAGGACGACATCCGCGAGATCGTCGCCTACGCGGCCGACCGGCATATCGCCGTCGTCCCGGAAATCGACATCCCGGGGCACTCGCAGGCGGCCATCGCCGCGTATCCGGAACTGGGCAACACCGACGTCGTCGACACGGCCTCGCTGGCCGTCTGGGACAACTGGGGCATCGCCAAGAACGTACTCGCCCCCACCGACAACACCCTGCGCTTCTACGAGGGGGTCTTCGAGGAACTCCTCGACCTGTTCCCGACGGACCCCGCGCGCTTCCCGGAGTTCTCCGGCTTCTTCCACATCGGCGGCGACGAGTGCCCCAAGGACCAGTGGAAGCAGTCGGCGACCGCGCAGGCGCGCATCAAGGAACTCGGGCTCGCCGACGAGAACGCCCTGCAGTCCTGGATCATCCGGCACTTCGACAACTGGCTCTCCGAGCGCGGGCGTCGGCTCATCGGCTGGGACGAGATCCTGGAGGGCGGGCTGGCGCCGGGCGCCGCGGTCTCCTCGTGGCGCGGCTACCAGGGCGGGGTCACGGCCGCGCGCGCGGGCCACGACGTCGTCATGTGCCCCGAGCAGCACGTGTACTTGGACTACCGGCAGGCCGCCGGCGAGGACGAGCCGGTGCCCATCGCGTACGTGCGCACCCTGGAGGACGTCTACCGCTTCGAGCCCGTTCCCTCGCAGCTCACCGAGGCGGAGGCGCGGCACGTGCTGGGCACGCAGGCCAACCTGTGGACCGAGGTGATGGAGGACCACACGCGCGTGGACTACCAGGCGTTCCCGCGGCTCGCCGCCTTCGCCGAGGTCGCCTGGAGCCGCCTTCCGGCGCCCGCCGAACGGGATTTCGCCGGTTTCGAGCACCGGATGACCGACCACTACGCGCGCCTCGACGCCCTCGGGGTGGGCTACCGGCCGCCGTCCGGACCGCTGCCGTGGCAGCGGCGCCCCGGCGTCCTCGGACGTCCGATCGAGGGAGCGCCCCCGAACGTGTGAGGCGGCCGCGGACCGGCGTGCCCCGCGCCGCGCGCCCCGGCGCGGTGACCCCACAAGGAAAAAGGCCCCAGGCATCACCGAAGAGTGGCAATTCACGCTCACCGGTGATGCCGTGCGAAAACGGACCATCTCCCTGGTGACGGGGGCGAATGCCTCCTAGCGGACCCCCGCGCCGAGCCCCGGGGAAGATGTGCCAGAGTTGCCACGTCCGCCCTGTCAGCACGTACCGTACGGCAGCACAGGTGGGACCAGGTGGGGCAGCGGGAAGGGGCAGCCGGTTTGACCACGCACGCACCGCAGGCGGCGCAGGCCGTGACGCTGCCCGTCTCGCTGGACGAGGCGGTCGCGGCACTGTCTGCCATGCCCGCCGCCGTTCCCGTGGCCGGCGGCACCGATCTGATGGCCGCGGTCAACTCCGGGCAGCTCAGGCCGGCCGCGCTGGTCGGCCTCGGCCGGATCAGCGAGATCCGCGGCTGGCAGTACCAGGACGGACACGCGCTGCTAGGCGCCGGACTCACCCACGCCCGGATGGGCCGCCCCGACTTCGCCGCCCTCATCCCGGCGCTCGCCGCCGCCGCGCGAGCGGCCGGACCGCCGCAGATCCGCAACGCGGGCACCCTGGGCGGCAACATCGCCTCGGCCGCGCCCACCGGTGACGCGCTGCCCGTACTGGCCGCCCTGGAAGCCACGTTGATCATCGCGGGGCCGGGCGGAGCCCGCCGCGAGATCCCCGTGTCGCACCTGCTCGCGGGCGTGGACATGCTCCGCGGCGGCGAACTCATCGGCTACGTGCGCGTGCCGCTGCTGCACGCCCCGCAGGTCTTCCTGAAGGCCACCGGACGCACCGGACCCGGGCGGGCGATCGCCTCCGTGGCGCTCGTCCTCGACCCGGCCCGGCGCGGGGTGCGGTGCGCCGTGGGCGCCATAGCGCCGATGCCGCTGCGGCCCCTGGACGCCGAGGCCTGGGTGGCCCAGCTCATCGACTGGGACAACAGCCGGACGATCGTCCCCGAGGCGCTGACCGCCTTCGGGGAGTACGTCGCGGCGGCCTGCATCCCCGACCCCGTCCCCGCCGAGGACGGCTCCGTGCAACAGCTTCCGCCCGCGGTACTGCACCTGCGGCGCACCGTCGCCGCCCTGGCCCGACGAGCACTCGGGAGGGCGCTGTCGTGACCGACGACCAGCACGAGGAAGGCGCCCGCCGGAGCGGCGGCCGCTGGGACCCGCTGCCCCAGGGCGACTACGACGACGGCGCGACCGCCTTCGTCAAGCTCCCCGAGGGCGGTATCGAGGCCCTCCTCGCCTCCAGGGAGCCGCTCGCGGCGCCCGGACACGGGTACGTCCCCCCGCAGATCGACGTGACGCCCGGCCCGCCCGACGCCGGTGACCCGGCGGCCGCCGGGACGTGGGGCGCGCAGGGCGGCGGTTCCTGGCCGGACCCGAACGCCGCGCAGCAGGGGGCCGGCGCCCACGACGACCGGTTCGCCTACCAGCCGGGCGCCACCGGGCAGTGGGAGTACGCCGAATACGCCGACACCGCCCCCGAGGGCACCGGCCGCGGTGCCGGCTACGACGGCGGACACGACGCGGCGCGCGAGGGTGAACACGGCGCCGGGCACGACGTGACCGGGCAGTGGTCGATTCCGGTCGCCGTAGGTGATCTTCCGGATGAATCGGGCGAGTTCACCACATCGGCACTCGTCGAACAGTGGGGCGGCACACCGCCCGCCACGCTGCCGGGCGGCGCGTCGGCGCCCTGGGCGAGCGAGATCGGGCAGGCCTGGAGCACGGACCCGCGCGACGCGGCCCCTGAGGGCCCCGCGGACCCCGCGCCGCAGTCACCTCCGCCCCCGCACTCCCAGGCCCCCCAGCGACCCGCGGAGCCCGCGTACGAAGCCGCCGAGTTCGCCGCCGCCGAACCAGTGGCCGACCCTGCGCCCGAAGCGCCCGCGGAGGACATCCGGGACGACGGCTCCGACGGGTCCGACGACACCGGGACACCCGCCGCCGACAGCCCGGAGACTGCCCACGACGACGGTCTCGCGGCGGACGCCGACGACGAGAGCCCGGACGCGGACCACCCGGCCACCGCCCCGCACGACGAACACCCCCTCGCCTCCTACGTCCTGCGCGTCAACGGCGCCGACCGGCCCGTCACCGACGCGTGGATCGGCGAGTCCCTGCTCTACGTCCTGCGGGAGCGGCTCGGCCTCGCGGGCGCCAAGGACGGCTGCTCGCAGGGCGAGTGCGGCGCCTGCAACGTCCAGGTCGACGGCCGGCTCGTCGCCTCCTGCCTGGTGCCCGGCGTCACCGCCGCCGGCAGCGAGGTGCGCACCGTCGAGGGCCTGGCCGCCGAGGGACAGCCCTCCGACGTGCAGCGCGCCCTGGCCAAGTGCGGCGCCGTGCAGTGCGGTTTCTGCATCCCCGGCATGGCGATGACCCTCCACGACCTCCTGGAGGGCAACCCCGCGCCCACCGAACTGGAGACCCGCCAGGCGCTGTGCGGCAACCTGTGCCGCTGCTCCGGCTACCGCGGTGTCCTGGACGCCGTGCGCGAGGTCGTCGCCGAACGCGAGCACGCGTCGTCCGCGCCCGACACCGGCCCCGACGCGGACGAGGCGCGCATCCCGCACCAGGCGGGCCCCGGCGCCGGCGGCGTCCACCCGTCCGCCTACGAGGACGACGACGCCTACGGCTCCCAGGCCTCGCACGAACAGCCGTACGGCCAGGACGGAGGCCAGGCGTGACCAACCAAGCCGCGACCGCGACACCGGCATCGCCGGAGACGGGCCCCGAGCCCCTGCCGCACGGACTCGGCGTCTCCCTGCCGACCGCCGAGGCCCGCGCCAAGACCGAGGGCACCTTCCCGTACGCGGCCGACCTGTGGGCCGAGGGGCTGCTGTGGGCCGCCGTGCTCCGCTCGCCCCACCCGCACGCGCGCATCGTCTCCATCGACACCCGGCACGCGCGCGAGATGCCCGGCGTGCGCGCCGTCATCACGCACGAGGACGTCCCCGGCAGCGCCCTGCACGGCCGCGGCAGAGCCGACCGGCCGGTGTTCGCCTCCGAGGTCGTGCGCCACCACGGCGAGCCCATCGCCGCCGTCGCCGCCGACCACCCCGACACCGCGCGGATGGCCGCCGCCGCCGTCATCGTCGAGTACGAGGTGCTCGAACCGGTCACCGACCCGGAGCAGGCCTTCGAAGCCGAACCCCTGCACCCCGACGGCAACCTGATCCGGCACATCCCGCTGCGCCACGGCGACCCGGACGCCGCGGGCGACATCGTCGTCGAGGGCCTGTACCGCATCGGCCGCCAGGACCCCGCCCCGATCGGCGCCGAGGCCGGACTCGCCGTGCCCCGCCCCGACGGCGGCGTCGAGCTCTACGTCGCCTCCACCGACCCGCACACCGACCGCGACACCGCCGCCGCCTGCTACGGCCTGGACCCCGCGCGCGTGAAGGTCGTCGTCACCGGCGTCCCCGGGGCCACCGCCGACCGCGAGGACCAGGGCTTCCAGCTCCCGCTCGGCCTGCTCGCGCTGACGACCGGCTGCCCGGTGAAACTCACCGCTACGCGCGAGGAGTCCTTCCTCGGCCACGCCCACCGGCACCCGACCCTGCTGCGCTACCGGCACCACGCCGACGCCGAGGGCAAGCTGGTCAAGGTCGAGGCGCAGATCCTGCTCGACGCCGGCGCCTACGCCGACACCTCCGGCGAGTCCCTGGCCGCGGCGGTCTCCTTCGCCTGCGGCCCGTACGTCGTCCCGAACGCCTTCATCGAGGGCTGGGCCGTCCGCACCAACAACCCCCCGTCCGGCCACGTGCGCGGCGAGGGCGCCCTCCAGGTCTGCGCCGCCTACGAGGCCCAGATGGACAAGCTGGCCAAGAAGCTCGGCGTCGACCCCGCGGAACTGCGGCTGCGCAACGTGATGGCCACCGGGGACGTCCTGCCCACCGGCCAGACGGTCACCTGCCCGGCGCCCGTCGCCGAACTGCTCCAGGCCGTACGGGACTTCCCGCTGCCCGCCCTCCCCAAGGACACCCCCGAGGACGAGTGGCTGCTGCCCGGCGGCCTCGAGGGCGCGGGCGAACCCGGCGCCGTACGCCGCGGGGTCGGCTACGCCCTCGGCATGGTCCACATGCTCGGCGCCGAGGGTGCCGACGAGGTCTCGACGGCCACCGTGAAGGTCCACGACGGCGTCGCCACCGTGCTCTGCGCGGCCGTGGAGACCGGACAGGGCTTCACCACACTGGCCCGGCAGATCGTCCAGGAGACCCTCGGCATCGACGAGGTGCACGTGGCGCCCGTCGACACCGACCAGCCCCCGGCGGGTCCCAGCTGCCGCGGCCGGCACACCTGGGTCTCCGGCGGAGCCGTCGAACGCGCCGCCAAGATGGTCCGTACGCAGCTGCTCCAGCCGCTGGCGCACAAGTTCGGCATGTCCACCGAGCTCCTCCAGATCACCGACGGCAAGATCACCTCGTACGACGGCGTCCTGTCGACCACCGTCACCGAGGCGATGGACGGCAAGGAGCTGTGGGCGACCGCGCAGTGCCGCCCGCACCCGACCGAACCGCTCGACGAGGCCGGCCAGGGCGACGCCTTCGTGGGCCTCGCCTTCTGCGCCATCCGCGCGGTGGTGGACGTCGACATCGAACTCGGCTCCGTCCGGGTCGTGGAGCTCGCGCTCGCCCAGGACGTCGGCCGGATCCTCAACCCGGCCCAGCTCACGGCCCGTATCGAGGCGGGTGTCACCCAGGGCGTCGGCGCCGCGTTGACCGAGAACCTGCGCACCGCCCGCGGCCTGGTCCGGCACCCCGACCTCACCGGCTACGCCCTCCCGACCGCCCTGGACACGCCCGACATCCGGATCGTCAAGCTGGTCGAGGAGCGCGACGTCGTCGCCCCCTTCGGAGCCAAGGCGGCCAGCGCGGTGCCGGTCGTGACGTCACCCGCCGCCGTCGCGTCCGCCGTCCGGGCGGCCACCGGCCGACCGGTCAACCGTCTTCCGATCCGCCCGCAGGCAGCGGTGGTGACGGCGCCGTGACCGCGCCCGAGCCCGCGCCCGGCGATACGGCACCCGGCACCGACTCCGCGCCCGGCACCGGCGTTCCCGCCCCTCAGGCCGCCGACGAACAACCTCGCTACGAACCCCCGCCCAGCGTCGGCAAGCTCTTCTTCTGGGTGCTGCTCTTCGTCCTGGCGGCGGTGGTCGTCGTCGTGGGCGGGGTCTACTTCACCTGAGACGCGACGTCCGGGGCCATGGCCTCGGACCCGGCTCTCGGCCCTCCGCCGGGGCCCTCCACCGTCGGCCCCTCGCGCCCCGCTCGCGAACGGCCCCGGCGCCACTCGAGGAACGGTCGAGCCCCCTCCTCCCTCCCCGTGGATCATGGGCGTGACCTGCGCGTCCCCGCCCGGCGGGAGACCCTTTCCCGCGACTTCCCTGCGTTGTCAGTGGGGCGGCGTATGGTTCTCGCTCAATGGGGAACTGCCGTGGGACGACCGGCCGTTCTCTCCGGGGGAAGCACAAGCGTTCACATGCGCGGGGGAGCCATGAGCACGACTGACACCGATGTCGGCGGCGCGATCACACTGTCCGACCACGAGCTGGATCCGTACGTCACACACCCGTCCACGCGGCACCTCCTCACGGGCACCGGACTGCCCGCGGAGAGCGCGCTGCTGGGGTTCGACGCGCTGCGGGAGCACGGCCTGCGCACCCTGGCCGACCTGACGGGCGACGCCGACAGGCTCGCCGAAGAGCTGCGCGACCGGCTCGTCATCGGGGCGCTGCGCAGCCTGGACCGGGACCTGGAGTCGCTCGTGCTCGACGGGACGACGGGCGAGGTCTCCTCGGCGCGCGTCCCGGGAAGCCCCGCCGACCTCGACCTGTCGCCGCTGGCCCCCTCCCTGGAGGCCCTGCTGCGCTTCGCGGCGGCCACCGAGGAACTGACGGCGCCCCTCGGCCGCCCGGGCCCCTTCGGTCCGAAGGCGGTCGCGGAGACGTCGGACCGGCTGGGCTCGGTCTTCGAGAACGCCGCCGGCGCCGACGTGCCGCCGTACTGGCGGATGGCCGCGCTGATCCGCCCGCTGGCCAGGATCGCCGGACCCGGCGAGGGACTCGTCCTCGGCCTGCCGAAGCGGCTGCTGGACGAGGAGTTCGGCGCTGGCGGGATCATGCGCTTCGAGGACGTCGACTTCCCGCGCGCGCTGACGCACGAGCCGACCCGCCGCTTCCTGCGCGAGACCGGCCTGCCCGAGGACGGGCTCCTCTTCCAGCTGGACACGGAGGTGCCGCTGCCGGCCCTCACCGAGTACTACGCGGACGAGCGCCCCGACGCGTCCGCCGCCGGCCACCTCCCGGTCACCGCCTGCCGCCTGATCCGCCTCGGCGGCCTCGTGGAGGACACGAGCCTGGTCGTGGACGGCGCCACGGGCGCGGTGCTGGCCTGGAGCGAGCCGGACCTGACCCTGCGCCCGCTCAACGCGGACATCTCCACGCTGGCGTTCACCCTGTGGCTCCTGCACCGCGAGCGCACCCTGGACGCGGTCCACGGCCTGAGCGACTCCTACGAACACCTCGCGGCCACGCTGACGGAAACCCTCGCCACCGTGGACCCCGTGGCCTGCGACCGCACCCCGACCCTCCCGGACGACGACGGCCTGCGCCACTGGCCCGAGATATTCGAGGACCGGGCTGGCGGCTCGCTGCACGCGTAGCGCCCGGGGTCCCCGCCGGCGGGGAAACGAGAAGCGGCCGCCCCCGAACCGGGGACGGCCGACCTTCACGGAGGCCGTGGCGGGAATCGAACCCGCGTAACTCGCTTTGCAGGCGAGTCCCTGAACCACTCGGGCACACGGCCGTTCTCAGGTGCGGCACGGCTCACTCGTTCCGAACCTGATGGGTCGACCGTAGGCGGGTGGGGCGGCCGGCTCAAGAGGTCCGGCGCCGCCGCAACGCGACTGCCACACGCCGTTCACGAATGCCGGGCGGGCGGTGCGGGGGAGTGGTCGTAGGACCAAAGGACCGGACGATCACCGTCTTCCGACAGGAGTCAGTGAGGGCTGCGCACCTTACGCTGACGGCCATGGCAACACTGGAGACCCCCGACGTCGTGACCGTTCCCGCCGAGGGCGAGGGCGAGGACGGTGTGCTGGGGAGGGCGTACCGGGCGCTGAGCATCGGGATCGTTTCCGTGGTGCTGGTCATCGCGTTCGAGGCGACCGCCGTGGGCACGGCGATGCCCGTCGCCGCCCGGGACCTCGACGGTGTGGCGCTGTACGCGTTCGCCTTCTCCGGGTACTTCACGACCAGCCTGTTCGGGATGGTGCTCGCCGGGCAGTGGTCCGACCGGGACGGCCCGCTGGTCTCGCTCACCGTCGGCATCGGCGCGTTCGCCGCCGGGCTGCTGCTGTCCGGGACGGCCGCCGGCATGTGGGTCTTCGTCCTCGGGCGGGCCGTCCAAGGGCTCGGCGGCGGGCTCGTCATCGTCGCGCTCTACGTCGTCGTGGGGCGGGCCTACCCCGAGCGGCTGCGGCCCGCGATCATGGCGGCGTTCGCGGCGGCCTGGGTGGTGCCCTCCGTCGTCGGCCCCCTCGCCGCGGGAGCGGTCACCGAGCACCTCGGCTGGCGCTGGGTGTTCCTCGGCATCCCGGCCCTCGTCGGCATCCCCCTCGCCCTCGCCCTCCCTCAGATACGGCAGCGGGCCGGGGGACCCGCGGCGCAGGGGGAGGAGAAGGGGGAGCGGAGGGGAAAGGCCGAGGACGCCAGGAAGGCGGCGGGAGGTGCCACGCTTCCCGCAGGTGACGGAGCAGCCGGGTCCGACCCCCGCACCGACCCCCTCACCCCCGCGCCGCTCGGCGCCGGGCCCCTCGATCGGGCTCCTCTCGCCGCCGAACCGCTCCGCCGCGCGCCCCTCGACCGGCGGCGCATCCGGCTGGCGTTCGGGATCGCGTTCGGGGCCGGGCTGTTGCAGTACGCGGCGCAGGATCTGCGTCCGCTCTCGCTGCTGCCCGCACTGGCCGGCGTCGCCCTGCTCGTCCCTGCCGTGCGCGGGCTGCTGCCGCACGGCACCTGGCGCGCCGCGCGCGGGCTGCCCGCCGTCGTGCTGCTGCGAGGCGTCGCGGCCGGTTCCTTCGTCGCCGCCGAGTCCTTCGTACCGCTGATGCTCGTCACCCAGCGGGGTCTCTCCCCGACACTCGCAGGGCTGTCGCTCGCCGCGGGCGGCGCCACCTGGGCGCTGGGCTCCTGGGTGCAGGCGCGGCCCCGCGTGGAGCCGTACCGGGAGCGGCTGATGTTCCTCGGCATGGTGCTGGTCGCGGCGGCCGTCGCGACCGCGCCCAGCGTGCTGATCCCGGCCGTGCCGGTGTGGACCGTCGCCGTCGCCTGGGCGTTCGGCTGCTTCGGGATGGGCCTCGTGGTCGCCTCGACGAGCGTGCTGCTGCTCCAGCTCTCGGCCCCGCACGAGGCCGGCACGAACTCGGCCGCCCTCCAGATCTCCGACGCCCTGTGCAACGTCCTGCTGCTCGCCTTCGGCGGAGCCGCCTTCGCGGCGCTGGGCGGCGGCGCCATGGCCCACGCGGCGACCGGCACGGCCGTCGGCGCCCACGGATCCCACCCGGCCGCCTTCGCGGCGGTGTTCCTCCCGATGGCGGCGGTGGCGCTGATCGGCGCGTGGGTGACGACTCGGGTCAGGGAACGGCGACCCGCGGCCGCGCTCGGACATCGACACGGACACGGACACAGACACGGAGGCTGAGGCCGCGGGCCGTGACGGTCCCGCGCGTCCCGCGGCCGTCCTCAGCGGCCGGGTACGGGAGCGACTCCGGACCGTCATGTGACGTCAGTCCCATCCATGGCGGACCCGGCGTCGTCCGCGCGTGGACACGCCGCGGGCGCCGGTAGGGTGGCCCGGTTGTCATACGTAGCCGAGCCGAGCCGACCGCCCGTCCGCCGTCACCGCCACACCTGACGCGTCGCGCGCGGACCCGGACGCTCCCCCTCGCCACCCAGACCGGAGACCGTGACTACCACCGCCGCCAGCGCCTCCTCGCACTCGCACCACCTCTCACCCGCCTTCCCCGGCCGCGCCCCCTGGGGCACCGCCAACAAGCTGCGCGCCTGGCAGCAGGGGGCGATGGAGAGGTATGTCCAGGAGCAGCCGCGCGACTTCCTCGCCGTCGCCACCCCCGGCGCCGGCAAGACGACGTTCGCGCTGACGCTCGCGTCCTGGCTGCTGCACCACCACGTGGTCCAGCAGGTGACCGTGGTCGCGCCGACCGAGCACCTGAAGAAGCAGTGGGCCGAGGCGGCCGCGCGGATAGGGATCAAGCTGGATCCCGAGTACAGCGCCGGGCCGCTCAGCAAGGAGTACCACGGCGTCGCGGTGACGTACGCGGGAGTCGGAGTGCGGCCGATGCTGCACCGCAACCGATCCGAGCAGCGCAAGACCCTCGTCATCCTCGACGAGATCCACCACGCCGGTGACAGCAAGTCCTGGGGCGAGGCCTGCCTGGAGGCGTTCGAGCCCGCCACCCGCCGGCTCGCGCTCACCGGTACGCCGTTCCGCTCCGACACCAACCCCATCCCCTTCGTCACGTACGAGGAGGGGCGGGACGGCATCCGCCGCTCCTCCGCCGACTACACGTACGGGTACGGGTCCGCGCTCGGCGACGGGGTCGTGCGGCCCGTCATCTTCCTCTCCTACAGCGGCAACATGCGCTGGCGCACCAAGGCGGGCGACGAGATCGCCGCGCGCCTCGGCGAGCCGATGACCAAGGACGCCATCAGCCAGGCCTGGCGCACCGCGCTCGACCCGCGCGGCGAGTGGATGCCGAGCGTGCTGCGCGCCGCCGACCAGCGGCTCACCGAGGTACGCAAGGGGATCCCGGACGCGGGGGCGCTCGTCATCGCCACCGACCAGGACTCGGCCCGCGCCTACGCCAAGCTGATCCGCGAGATCACCGGCTCGAAGGCCACCGTCGTCCTGTCCGACGACACCGGCGCCTCGAAGCGCATCGACGACTTCGCCGCGAGCGAGGACCGGTGGATGGTCGCCGTCCGCATGGTGTCCGAGGGCGTCGACGTGCCGCGCCTCGCCGTCGGCGTGTACGCGACCACCATCTCGACACCGCTCTTCTTCGCCCAGGCCGTCGGCCGTTTCGTGCGGTCCCGGCGGCGCGGCGAGACCGCGTCCGTGTTCCTGCCGACCGTCCCCGACCTCCTCACGTTCGCCAACGAGATGGAGGTCGAGCGCGACCACGCCCTCGACAAGCCGAAGAAGGACACCGAGGAGGACCCGTACGCCGAGTCCGAGCAGGAGATGGACGAGGCGAACAAGGAGCAGGACGAGGACACCGGCGAGCAGGAGCAGTTCTCCTTCGAGGCGCTGGAGTCCGAGGCCGTCTTCGACCGCGTCCTCTACGACGGCGCCGAGTTCGGCATGCAGGCCCACCCGGGCAGCGAGGAGGAGCAGGACTACCTAGGCATCCCCGGGCTCCTCGAACCCGACCAGGTGCAGTTGCTGCTCCAGAAGCGGCAGGCGCGGCAGATCGCGCACAGCCGCAAGAAGCCGGACGACGAGGCGGACCTCCTCGAACTGCCCGCAGAGCGCCGTCCGGTGGTCTCCCACAAGGAGATGCTGGAACTGCGCAAGCAGCTCAACACCATGGTCGGCGCGTACGTCCACCAGAGCGGCAAGCCGCACGGCGTGATCCACACCGAGCTGCGCCGGGTCTGCGGCGGTCCGCCGAGCGCGGAGGCCACGGCGGGACAACTGCGCCAGCGGATCGCCAAGGTCCAGGAGTGGGCCACCCGGATGCGGTGATCCGCGGCCCGCGCTGATCCGCGGACGTGTCGATCCGCGGACGCGGTGGTCGCCGGGTGCCCGACTTCCGTATCCGACGCGGCCCGTGAGCGGTGCCGTTCGCGCCCGGGTTCGGGCCGGGCCGATCGTCGGTCCCGACGGCTGACCGGAGACCGCGGATGCCCATGGATAACCGGTTACCTCCGCGCGGCCGGTATCCGGAACCCGTGCCGCGGGACGGCGGCCTCCTTGTCCGGGGCAGGCGGCCCCGCGGACTTCTCAGGGGCGGGCAACCCTCCGGACCGGCGTGCGCCGTCGCCTGTGCGCTGCGTGCACGCGCGGTGTACGCGGAGTGCCGCGCGCCCCGCGTTCCGGGACAAACGGAATCAGTCCGTACGAGCCGATGCCCGGATTCTGGACGGAGACTTCCGCTCAGCGGACCGGCTCGCTACTGTCCCGCTACGCACACGCCCCGTGGCAGCGCCGCCGCGGAGCGCAGCCGTGAAGCGACTCCGCCCGGGAACAGCCCGGGTCGCCAGCCGACCGGCGGCCTCTGAAGCGCGTCGCCGACGGGACTCGGTGACGCATCCGCCGAGCGAGGGCCGTCGACCTCACCACTAAGGAGTGGGCGTCGTGACCGCGGAGACCTCTCAGACGCTCGACCGGGGACTGCGCGTCCTCAAGCTGCTCGCCGACACGGACCACGGGCTGACCGTCACCGAGCTTTCGAACAAACTGGGCGTCAACCGGACCGTGGTGTACCGGTTGCTCGCCACGCTGGAGCAGCACGCGCTCGTACGCCGGGACCTCGGCGGCCGTGCCCGGGTCGGGCTCGGGGTTCTGCGCCTCGGCAGCCAGGTGCACCCCCTCGTACGGGAGGCCGCGCTGCCCGCGCTGCGCGCTCTGGCCGAGGACATAGGCGCGACGGCCCATCTGACGCTGGTCGACGGGACGGAGGCGCTCGCCGTCGCCGTCGTCGAACCGACGTGGACGGACTACCACGTGGCCTACCGTGCCGGGTTCCGGCATCCGCTGGACCGGGGAGCCGCGGGCCGCGCGATCCTCGCGGCCCGGCAGGCGCCGGTGGGGGACCCCGGGTACACGCTCACCCACGGGGAGTTGGAGGCGGGCGCCAGCGGTGCCGCGGCACCGCTCATCGGGGTGACGGGCGTCGAGGGCAGCGTGGGGGTGGTCATGCTCGTGGACGCCGTTCCGGAGCGGGTGGGGCCGCGCGTGATGGACGCGGCCCGCGAGGTCGCGGACGCCTTGCGCTGACGCCGGCCCACGACGCGCCGGCTCCGCGCGCCGGAGCGGGCCCACGACGCTCCGGCTCCTCGTGCCCACGCCGGCCCAAGACGTGCCGGCTCCTTGCGCCGACGCCGGCCCAGGGCGCGGCGGCTCCCTGTGCCGGAGCCGACCCACGACGCTCCGGCTCCTCGTGCCCACGCCGGCCGACGACGCTCCGGCTCCTTGCGCTGACGCCGGCCGACGACGCGGCGGCTCCGTGTGCCGATGCCGGCCCACGTTGGCCCACGACGTGCCGCTTCTTGTGCCGACGCCGGCCCACGACGTGCCGTCTCCTTGTGTCCACGCCGGCCCAGGGTGCGGCGGCTCCTTGTGCCGACGTCGCGGCCGTGATCGCGCGGGCGCCTCGACTCTGCCGCCCCTCCCGAGCCGGGTGACCCTCGCCCCGTGGGACCTGTCCGGAGGGTCCGGCGGGTGGTGACGTTAGATTGAACCCGTGCTCTCTCGCCTCACGCGCCCCAAGGCCGTCGCCGTCTGCGCCCTCCCCGTCGTGGCCCTGCTCGCCACGGCGGTGTTCGCGCCGCTGCCCTTCTCCCTGGCGCAGCCCGGCCTGACGGCGAACGTTCTCGGCGAGAACAAGGGCGACCCGGTGATCACCATCACGGGGGCGCCCAGCCGGGACACCCGCGGTCAGCTGCGGATGACGACGATCGAGGCGACCGGTCCGGACGCGAAGGTCTCCCTCGGGGACGTACTCAGCGGCTGGTTCGCCACCGACAAGGCCGTGATGCCCCGCGACTCGGTCTACCCGAGCGGCGGCAGCGTCAAGGAGATCGAGCAGCACAACGCGAACGAGATGAAGAAGTCCCAGGACACCGCCACCGAGGCGGCGCTCGGCTATCTGCACGAGAAGGGCGACGTCAAGGTCACGCTCAAGCTCGCCGACGTCGGTGGACCGAGCGCCGGGCTGCTCTTCTCGCTCGGCATCGTCGACAAGCTGGACGGCGACGGCAGTGGCGGCGACCTCACGGGCGGCCGGGTCGTCGCGGGTACGGGGACGATCGACGCCGACGGCAAGGTGGGCGCGGTCGGCGGGGTCGCCCTGAAGACGCAGGCGGCCCGCCGCGACGGGGCGACCGTGTTCCTCGTACCGAAGGCGGAGTGCTCGGACGCGAAGTCGGAGCTGCCGAAGGGGCTGCGGCTGATTCCGGTGACGAGCCTGCAGGGAGCCGTCGAGTCACTGGTCTCCCTGGAGAAGGGCAAGGGCTCGATCCCGAGCTGCTAGACCCCGGCCCGCGCAGATCTCCGCCCGCGGCCCCGGTCAGAAGGCCGTGACGGCCGTCCTCGGCGCGCAGGCCAGGCGCAGGCCGACCCCCACGAGAGTCCATCCGACCCGGGCGCGCAGCCGATGGGGCCGCGCCTCGGCCGTGAGCCGGTAGGTGTCCGCCTCGGCCCGCAGTTCGGCGGCGCGCAGGTGGTGCAACTGGAGTTGGGTGTCCGGGTGCATCGCTGTGACCTCTCTCTTCGATGAATCGGGCGTCGGAATCGGGCATCGGAATCGGGCGTCGCGACCGGGCGTCCTCGGTGTGGGCCGGCGCGGAACCGGCCCGGTGGCTCAGTCGGACGCCTGCGGGAACACGTGTGTGTGGAAGCGCAGTTGGGCCGCTTCGGTGTCGTCCTCGGGGCGTTCGAGGGCGGCGTAGCTATCCAGCAGGGCGTGCATCCTCTCGATCAGTTCGCGGGACTGTGCCGGGGTCAGCCGGATCGTGAAGTCGCTCATGTCGGTGGCGCGGGTCCAGTCCTCGGACCAGTCGTCCCGCGTGCCGAGCCAGGTCGACAACTCGCGGGCATGGCTGGTGGCGACCTCGTGCAGGAACATGTCCGCCGCTCCGCGCACCGCCGGGTCCGGGTCCTTGAGCAGTTCCTCGTCGAAACCGAGCCCCTGGTCGGCCGCCTGCCACCAGCGCTCCCGCCCCTTGCCCCGGTCCGGCGCGTCCTCGACGAAGCCGTGCGCGGCGAGCTGGCGCAGGTGGTAGCTGGTCGCCCCGCTGGATTCGTTCAGCCGCTCGGCGAGCATCGACGCGGTGGCCGGGCCCCGGCGCCGCAGGCTGCTCAGCAGCTCCATGCGCAGGGGGTGGGCGAGGCCGCGCAGGGAGCGGGCGTCGAGCCGCCGGTGCTGCGGCGGTGCCGGAGGCAGGGGCGGCTCCGGCGGGAGGGGGGCTTGCGGGGGGTGTGGTGGCTGCTGCTCCGTCATGCGTACAAAGGTAGCGTTGCAAAGACTCCCTTGCAACGGTTTCTTTGCAACTACTTCTTTGGATGCCGGTTCGCCGGTTCGCCGGTTCGCCGGTCCGCCGGCCCCCGGCCCCCGGCCCCTCAGTTCTGCTTCACGAACCCCTCCGACGTCATCCAGTCCAGAGCCACTTCGTGCGGATCCTGGCCCTGGACGTCGACCTTGGCGTTCAGGTCCTGCGCCACCGAGTTGTTCAGCGCCTTCGTCACCGGCTCGATGACCTGGGCGATCTGCGGATACTTCTTGAAGGCCTTGGCGTTGACGACCGGCGCCGCGTTGTAGTTGGGAAAGAACTTCTTGTCGTCCTGCATCACCTCCAGGTGCATCGACTTGATGCGCCCGTCGGTGGTGAACACCTCCCCGTAGGTGCAACTGCCCTTCTTCACCTGGGTGTAGATGATCCCGGTGTCCATCTGCGTGACGTTCTTCGCCGGGATCGTCATGCCGTACGCCTTCTCCATGCCCGGCAGTCCGTCGGCCCGGTTGGCGAACTCGCTCTCCACGCACAGGGTGACCGCGCCCGGGTCCTTCTTCGACAGGGCCGCGACGTCGGAGAGCGTCTTCGTGCCGTACTTCTTGAAGTTGGCCTGGTTCATGGCGAGCGCGTAGGTGTTGTTCAGGGCGGACGGCGGCAGCCAGATCACGCCGTTCTTGGGGTCGGCGTCGTGCACGGCCTGCCACTGCTTCTGCGGGTCCGGGATCGGCTTGCTGTTGCCGAGGTAGGTGATCCACGCGGTGCCCGTGTACTCGTACGTGGCGTCCGCGTCACCGTTCTTGATCGCCTCGCGGGTGCCGATCGAGCCCTGGATGCCGGTGCGGTCGATGACCTTCGCGCCGGCCGCCTGGAAGGCGATGCCCATGATCGCGCCGAGGATCAGCTGCTCGGTGAACTCCTTCGACGCCACCGTGAGGGTGGCGCCCTTGAGCGGCTCGCCCTTCCCGACCGTGCCGGGCGAGACGTCGTCCGTCATCGGGGAACCGCTGGTCAGCCCGCAACCGGACGCCAGCACCAGCAGCCCGGTGAACGCCGCGAGCGTACGGGTCCTTCTCGTCGGCCCCCTCACGTCCCCACCTCCAGTCCGCGCGGCCTCAGCAGCAGTTCCGCCAGCGATGCCAGCCAGTCGACCAGCAGCGCGAGCGCGACCGTGAGGATCGCGCCGAGGACCAGGACCGGCATGCGCTGGGTGGTGATGCCGGTGGTGATGAGGACACCGAGTCCGCCGCCGCCGCCGAAGGTGGCGAGGGTCGCGGTGCCCACGTTCAGGACGAGTGCCGTACGGACGCCGGCGAGGATCAGCGGGACGGCCAGCGGGAGTTCGACCCGGGTGAGCACGCCCAGCGGGGACATGCCGATGCCGCGCGACGCCTCCAGCAGGGTCGGGTCGTTCGCGTTCAGGCCGGCGATCGTGTTGGACAGCACCGGCAGGATCGCGTAGATCGTGATGCCGATCAGTGCCGACTTCTCACCGGTGCCCAGCCAGATCACCAGGAGCGCCAGCAGACCGATGGCCGGTGTCGCCTGCCCCATGTTGGCGAACGTCATCGCGATCGGGGTCGCCTTGCGGAACGCCTTGCGGGTCAGCAGGATCCCCAGCGGGATGGCGATGATCAGCACGAAGAACGTGGAGATCACCGTCAGCTGGATGTGCTGCCACAGGGCCTTGGACACCTGGCCGTTGGACAGGGCGTTCTTGGAGATCGGGTCGAGGTCCGCCTGCTCGAACCAGAGCCAGGTGCCCAGCAGCAGGGCGATCAGCAGAGCGGGCAGGAAGGTCAGCTTCTGCCAGCCGATCCGGCGCTTCGGTGGCTCGGCCGACGGCGGCGCCTCCCGCTCGCCCTCGCCGTCGCCGTCGCTGTCGTCGCGGAAGGCGAGGCCCTTGACCTCGTGCTCGCCCTCGGGGCGATGTTCCGTTGGCGGAGTGTTCACGCCTTCCCCTCCCCGCCCTCGACGCCCTCCTGCTCGAACTGGGTCTGCTGGGCGCGCGCCTCCTCCAGGTCGTGCTGGTGCTCCATGGCCTCCAGCCGGTCCGCCTCCAGGAGTTCGTGCACGGAGTTCATCAGGGTCTCCATGTCGACGACCCCGGTGTACTCACCGCGCCGCCCGGTGACCGGCACCCGGCCCGAGTTGTCCGTGAGGACCGCCTCCAGCGCGTCCCGCAGGGTGGCGTCCCGGGTCACTGTGTCGTGCACCAGGGTGCCCGCCCGAGCCAGCGAACCCTTGGCCCGCATCAGGTCGCCGCGCCGCAGCCACTTGTACGGGCGGCCCCGCTTGTCGAGCAGCAGGATCTCGTTCGTGCCGCTGGAGCGGAGCTTGGCGAAGATGTCCTGGAGCGGGTCGTCGACGGTGACCGTCGGATAGTCGGTGATCTCGACGTCCCGGACGCGGCTGAGGTTCAGCCGCTTCAGGGCGGCGCCCGCCCCCACGAAGCCCGAGACGAAGTCGTCGGCCGGGTTGGTGAGGATCGCCTCCGGGGTGTCGAACTGCGCGATGTGCGAGTGCTCGCGCAGCACCGCGATCCGGTCGCCGAGCTTGATGGCCTCGTCGAAGTCGTGGGTCACGAAGACGATCGTCTTGTGCAGCTCGTGCTGGAGCCGGATCAGCTCGTCCTGGAGGTGGTCGCGGGTGATCGGGTCGACCGCGCCGAACGGCTCGTCCATGAGCAGCACCGGAGGGTCCGCGGCGAGCGCCCGGGCCACCCCGACGCGCTGCTGCTGGCCTCCGGAGAGCTGGCGCGGGTAGCGGCCCTGGAACTCGGAGGGGTCGAGGCCCACCAGGTCCAGCATCTCCTCGACCCGTGCCTTGATCCGCGCCTTCGGCCAGCCGACCATCTTCGGGACGAGCGCGATGTTCTGGGCGACCGTCATGTGCGGGAACAGCCCGGACGACTGGATCGCGTACCCCACCTTGCGGCGCAGCTTCACCGGGTCCATGTCGGTGACGTCCTCGCCGCCGATCCGGATCCGGCCGCTGCTCGGCTCGATCAGCCGGTTGATCATCTTCAGGGTGGTCGACTTGCCGCAGCCGGACGGGCCGACGAATACGACGAGTTCGCCCGCCTTGATCTCCATGTTGACGCTGTCCACGGCGGCGTCCCGGCTGCCCGGGTAGCGCTTGGTGAGGTTCTCCAGCTCGATCGTGGCGCCCGTGGTCGACTTGGTGGCGGCGTCGGTATCGGTGTCGGTGTCGGGCCTTTCGGCGCGCCCGGTGGTGTCGGCGGTCTCAGGCACGGATCCCCCTCGGGATGGTCAGCCGGCCGATCAGGACGTACGCGGCGTCGAAGAGCAGCGCGAGGATGATGATCCCGACCGTGCCGGCGAGGACCTGGTTGAGCGCGTTCTTGCTGCCCAGCGAGCTGATGCCGCGGAAGATCTCGTTGCCGAGGCCGGGACCGGAGGCGTAGGCCGCGATGGCCGCGATGCCCATCAGCATCTGGGTGGAGACCCGGATGCCGGTGAGGATCGGCGGCCAGGCCAGCGGGAGTTCCACCCGCACCAGCCGCGCCACCCGTGACATGCCGATACCGGTGGCCGCGTCGACCAGCGAGGGGTCGACGCCGCGCAGACCGACGATCGCGTTGCGCACGATCGGGAGCAGCCCGTACAGCGTCAGGGCGATGACCGTGGGCGGAACACCCAGGCCCACGATCGGGATCAGCAGGCCGATCATGGCGAGCGAGGGGATGGTCAGGATCGCGGAGGTGGTCGTGGTGGCGAGGTTGCCCGCCCAGTCGCTGCGGTAGGTGAGCACCCCGATCAGCACCCCGATGAGGGTCGCCACGACCATGCACTGGAAGACCGCGCTGGCGTGTTGGTAGGCGTCCGTGAGGAGCTGCTCATGGCGGCTGCTCAGGTACTCCCAGAAGTTCACGCCACGTCACCTCGGTCACTCGTTCCGGTGCTCGGTCGCTGCCTGTTCCACGAGCGGGATGATCCGCAGCGGGACCGGGTTCTCCATGACGATCGCCGTGGACGCCCGGACAATGCCATCAAATCCGACAACCCGGTCGATCACCCGCTGGAGATCGGCGTTCGAGCGGGCCACCAGGCGGCACAGCATGTCCCCGCTGCCGGTGGTGGTGTGCAGCTCCAGGACCTCGGGCACGGTCGCCAAGTGGGCCCGTACGTCGGCGCCTTGGCCCTGTTTGATCTCCAGCGTCGCGAACGCCGTGACCGGATAGCCGAGCGCCGTCGGGTCGACCTGGGGGCCGAAGCCCCGGATGACGCCATTCGACTGAAGACGGTCCATCCGGGCCTGCACGGTGCCCCGCGCGACCCCGAGCCGCCGGGACATCTCCAGGACGCCGATGCGCGGCTCCCGCGCCAGCAGCACCAGCAGCCGCCCGTCCAGATGATCGATCGCCACAGGTGCCTCCGGAATGGTCATCCTGTACAGAAAGCCCGCATGGGTCGGCCATCCGCTGTACAGATTGCTCAGCCAATACGTGAACTATTGCGCACCTTGCGGAACGGCGGGAGTCTGCGGACATGACTGCGACCTCTGCGAACACAGACCACGCCCCCCACACCGCCCGGCAGGCCGATCCCTTCCCGGTGAAGGGGATGGACGCGGTCGTCTTCGCCGTAGGCAACGCCAAGCAGGCCGCGCACTACTACTCCACGGCCTTCGGCATGCAGCTCGTCGCCTACTCCGGACCGGAGAACGGCAGTCGCGAGACGGCGTCGTACGTCCTCGAGAACGGCTCGGCGCGCTTCGTCTTCACCTCGGTGATCCGCCCGACGACGCCCTGGGGCGAGTTCCTGACCGAGCACGTGGCCGAGCACGGCGACGGCGTCGTCGACCTCGCGATCGAGGTCCCGGACGCGCGCGCCGCGTTCGCGTACGCCGTCGAGCACGGTGCCAGCCCGCTCGTGGAGCCCCACGAGATCAAGGACGAGCACGGCACGGTCGTCCTCGCCGCGATCGCCACGTACGGCCGGACGCGCCACACCCTCGTCGAGCGCACCGGCTACGAAGGCCCCTACCTGCCCGGCTACGCGGCCGCCGCCCCGATCGTCGAGCCGCCCGCCCGGCGCACCTTCCAGGCGGTCGACCACTGCGTCGGCAACGTCGAACTCGGCCGGATGAACGAGTGGGTCGCGTTCTACAACAAGGTCATGGGCTTCACGAACATGAAGGAGTTCGTGGGCGACGACATCGCGACCGAGTACAGCGCGCTGATGTCGAAGGTCGTCGCCGACGGCACGCTCAAGGTCAAGTTCCCGATCAACGAGCCCGCCGTCGCCAAGAAGAAGTCCCAGATCGACGAGTACCTGGAGTTCTACGGCGGCGCCGGTGTCCAGCACATCGCGCTGAACACGAACGACATCGTCGAGAGCGTCCGCACCATGCGCGCGGCCGGCGTCCAGTTCCTCGACACCCCCGACTCGTACTACGACACCCTCGGCGAGTGGGCCGGCGACACCCGCGTCCCCGTCGACACCCTGCGCGAGCTGAAGATCCTCGTCGACCGCGACGAGGACGGCTATCTGCTGCAGATCTTCACCAAGCCGGTCCAGGACCGTCCGACCGTCTTCTTCGAGATGATCGAGCGGCACGGCTCGATGGGCTTCGGCAAGGGCAACTTCAAGGCCCTCTTCGAGGCGATCGAGCGCGAGCAGGACAAGCGCGGCAACCTCTGACCGGGTCCGCCCGCCGACGGGCGGACTCCTGAGACAGGCCGGCCCCCTCGGGTCCGGTGGAGGCGCGGCATCCACCGGACCCGAGGCATGTCAGGCGTCAAGCACGCCTGCCCGTACGGGTGTTCAGCGCGCCGCCGACTGTCCCGGCGCGGGAGCCGCGGGTGATCGCGGAACGGCCGGAGCAGCCGCCGGGGCCGAGGACGACGGACGCGGCGCGGGCCGCGCGGCCGCCGTTCCCGGCGCACCGGCAGCCCCCGAGGCGTCCCCGGACTCCTCCCCGCCCTCGGCCGCTTCCTCCTGGTTCCCCGACGGGTCCGGCAGCCCCTCGGCCGGCGGTTCGCCCAGTGCCGCCAGCGCCTCCCGCGCGGCGGGAGCGAGCAGCGGCGAGAAGTACGGGTTGATCCGCAGCGCCTCCGCGAGATGGCGCCGGGCCGGACCGGTCTTCCCCAGGTCCCGCTCGATCTGCCCCCGGTGGTACGCGTACAGCGCGCTGCGCACCTCGCCGCCGTGCTCCTTGTCCATCGTCCGGGTGGCGAACGTCAGCGCCTGCGCGTCGTCCCCGGCCCGGTGCAGCGCCCAGCCCAGCGCGTCAGCGACCGCGATGCCCGGCTGCCGGTCCCACTCGGCCCGCAGCCGCCGCACCGCCTCCTGCGGATCGCCGTGGTCCGCCTCCAGGAACCCGAGGACCAGTTCGTCGTCCACGCCCTGGGCCGCGTCCCGCCGCACCAGCTCCCGCACCAGGTCGTACTGCGCGCGTGCCGCCCCGGGGAGCCCCAGCTTCTCGTACAGCTCACCCAGTTCCAGCGCCTGGCGCGGCGCGGGCCGCTTGGCGAGCGCCGTCTGATAGGCGCGCAGCGCCTCCGAGGTACGCCCGAGCGCGGCCAGCGCGCGCCCCTGGCCGGCGAGGGCGGCGTGCTCGTCGGGGTCGGTGTTCACCGCCGCCCGGTAGTGGTCCAGCGACTCCTGGACGTCACCGCGCTCCCACGCCAGCTGCCCGCCCTGCTGGAGGAAGGCGGCCTGCTGGGAGGGCGTCGTCGCCCCGGCGGCCGCGTCCGCGATCGCCGCCCCCGCGTCCTCCCGCCGGCCGCGGTCCCAGTAGGCCCGCGCCGCCACGGCCTGCGTCGCCGGACCGGGGCGCAGGGCCAGCAGCTTGTCGAGCGCCCTGCGCGTCGCCTTGTGGTCGCCGAGCCCGGTGTACGCGTCGACGAGCGCGGGATACGCCGTCCACCGCTTCGGCGCCAGCTTCACCGACGCCTCTCCCCACTGCTTCGCGGTCCGGAAGTCACCGCGCGCGACGGCGAGCCCGGCGAGCCCGTCCAGCGCCGCGGTGTTGTCCTTCGGCCGGACGTCCAGCGAGGTGCGCAGCGCCTTCTCGGCCTTCGGGAAGTACGCGGCCGTCGCCGTCCGGCGCGCCTGCTCCGCGTAGGCGGTCCCGAGCACCGCCCACGACTGGTCGTCGCGCGGATGCGCCCGCAGATGCGTCTCGCGGTCACCGATGAGCGCCGCCAGATCGGGCAGCGCGGCGGGCGCACCGGCCCCCACCGCCGTCATCGCCCGGGCCACCGGCCCCGGGGAGGGCGGCGGAGCGCCGCCAGGCCCCGCGGAGGGCAGCAGCACCAGCACACCGCCGAGCACGACACAGCCGACGGCCGCGCCGATCAGCACGCGCCGGGCGAGCGGCGAGCGGCCCGCACCGGCGGCATCCAGGGCCGGCGGCCCGCCCGGCTCCCCGCGTTCCGGACCTGCGGCGTCCCCGGATCGCGGACCCGCGGGCTGCCCCGGCCCGGGCCCGGCGGGCACCGGCTGTCGCTCTTCGATGTCCATGCCGCTCACTGTGCGTCAATACGAAGACCACACCCCGGCTCGCCAAGCCCCGCGCGGATGGGGTTCACACCGATGGCCCCGGGTGCGACCCTGTGATCATGAGCCGTATCGAAGCCCCGCGCGATGAGGACACGGCAGTGACCGGCGGCCTCGTCGAACGCCTGCTGGGCGGCCTGCCGGCCGAGGCCGTCCTCACCGACCCGGACGTCACGGCCGCGTACGCCAACGACATGGCGAGCTTCTGCGAGGCCGGCATCCCCTCCGTGGTCGTCCTGCCGCGCACCGTCGAGCAGGTCCAGCACGTCATGCGCGTCGCGAGCGAGCTGCGGGTCCCGGTCGTCCCGCAGGGCGCGCGCACCGGCCTGTCGGGCGCGGCGAACGCCTCCGACGGCTGCGTCGTGCTGTCCCTCGTGAAGATGGACCGCATCCTGGAGATCAGCCCGGTCGACCGCATCGCCGTCGTCGAGCCGGGCGTGGTCAACGCCGCGTTGTCCCGAGCCGTCAACGAACACGGCCTGTACTACCCGCCGGATCCCTCCAGCTGGGAGATGTGCACCATCGGCGGCAACATCGGCACCGCGTCCGGCGGCCTGTGCTGCGTCAAGTACGGGGTGACCGCCGAGTACGTGCTCGGTCTCGACGTCGTCCTCGCGGACGGCCGGCTGATGTCCACCGGGCGCCGCACCGCCAAGGGCGTCGCCGGCTACGACCTCACCCGCCTCTTCGTGGGCTCCGAGGGCTCGCTCGGCATCGTCGTCCGCGCGACGCTGGCCCTGCGGCCGCAGCCCCCGCAACAGCTCGTCCTGGCCGCCGAGTTCGGGTCGGCGCGGGCCGCCTGCGACGCCGTCTGCCGGATCATGGAGGGCGGCCACGTGCCGTCCCTCCTCGAACTGATGGACCGTACGACCGTCAAGGCGGTCAACGACCTCGCCCACATGGGCCTGCCCGAGACCACCGAGGCGCTCCTGCTGGCCGCGTTCGACACGCACGACCCGGCGGCCGACCTCGCCGTCGTGGGCGCGCTCTGCGAGGCCGCGGGCGCCACCCAGGTGGTCCCCGCCGAGGACGCCGCCGAGTCCGAACTGCTGCTCCAGGCAAGGCGGTTGTCGCTCACCGCGCTCGAGGCGGTCAAGGGCACCACGATGATCGACGATGTGTGCGTGCCGCGCTCCCGGCTCGGCGACATGCTGGACGGCATCGAGCGCGTCGCCGAGAAGTACGCCCTGACCATCGGCGTCTGCGCGCACGCGGGCGACGGCAACACCCACCCCACCGTCTGCTTCGACGCCGCCGACCCCGACGAGTCCCGGCGGGCCCGCGAGTCCTTCGACGAGATCATGGCCCTCGGCCTCGAACTCGGCGGCACGATCACCGGCGAGCACGGCGTGGGCGTCCTGAAGAAGGAGTGGCTGGCCCGCGAGATCGGCCCGGTGGGCGTCGAGATGCAGCGGGCGATCAAGACCGCGTTCGACCCGCTCGGCATCCTCAACCCCGGCAAGCTCTTCTGAGACCCCGGGCTACTCACCGTCCGCGGTCTCGTCCGACGGCCACGGGTCGCGGAGCCACAGGTCGTCCGCCGCCGCGGCCGCGCCCTGCTCCAGCGTGGCCGAGAGCCTCGGCGAGGGCGCGAGCAGCTCCGCGAGGCCGGCGTCGATGCCGAGCTGCCCGGCCTCCGAGCCCGGCGGGACCGCCCTCAGGGTGCGCTCCAGCCAGGCCGACACCTGCGCGGCGGGCGCTTCGAGCAGCGCGTCGCCGTCCGGCGAACTCAGCGCCATCAGGACGACGGACCGGCCGCCGACCTTCGTCGGCCACACCCGCACGTCGCCGTGCCCGCACGGCCGGAACACCCCCTCCACGAGCAGCTCGCGGGCGAACGTCCACTCGACGGGATGGTCCGAGCCGATGTGGAAGGTGATGTGGACGGCGTACGGGTCGTCGGTGCGGTACGTCAGCCGGGCCGGCACAGGGATGCTGCGCTCGGGCGACAGGACGAGCTTGAGCTCCAGCTCGCGTTCCACCACGGTGTGCATGTCGATGCCCTTCCCTTCGTCGTGCACGGGCCCCTGGGCGGGCCCGTACGAGTGGAGAGCGCGTCCGGGCCGGACCATTACGCGGGTCGGGAGAAGTTTTTTCCGGGGGCCGCCTCCCTCGTTCTCGGACACCTGCCGGACAGCTTCGTGACTCCGCTGTCGGGAGGTGACGGATCCTTGCCCGAAAGGGGTGGGTACGGCGGGACCGGCCGTGACGCGCCCGCTGTTCTGGTAGATGTGGACCCCCAACACGACCCCCGAGCAGATACGGGACGACGGACATGAGCGCCCCAACCCCGGCACCCGGTGACGACAGGCCCCGCGAGGGGTACTACCCGGACCCGTCCATTCCTGGATATGTCCGGTACTGGAACGGTGCCACCTGGATGCCGGGCACCAGCCGCCCGGCGCCGTCCGCCGGCGAACCGCTCGTCGCTCCGGCCGGAGTACGCCCCGCGCACGTGCCCGGGCCCGCCCCGGCCCCGGCGGAGGAGACCGGCCCGCACTTCTTCGACGAGGATCCCGAGCCGCGTACGGCGACGCCCGCCGAGGCGCAGCACGGCAGCCGGCCCGAGCCCGCCGCCGCGTGGGGCGCGGACCGCTCGCGGCAGACCGGCTTCGGCGGCGACCCGGACCGCCGGGTCTCGTGGGGCGCGCCGCAGGGCCCCGACCCGCGGGTGCCGCGCTCGGCCGGGCCCGCCGACACGGCGTCCCGGCCCGACGGCGTGCCGGTGCACGCGGACGGCACGGCGACGATCCCGCCCGCCGAGTCCGCGGGCGGCCCGCCGTCGCCCGCGCCCGGTGGCCCGGTGGTCTTCCGCCGCCCCACCGAGCCGGTGCGGCCCGCGGGCTCCGAGAGCCCGGGCGGCACGAGCGGTACGGGGGAGGCGGGTGCCGGAGGGGCCGGCCGGGCGCTGCCCGGTGCCGGACGCCCCGCCGGCCCCTCCGGCACCCAGGACCCCGTCCCTTCCGAGGGGACGATGGCCATGCGCGCGCTCTCCCCGCGCACCGACCGGCAGGGCGGGGCGCGCGGCGCGAGTGGCGCCGGACGTACGCCGGAAGCGGCGCCCGCCGCCCCCGCAGCGTCCGCTCCCGCCCCCTCCGGCCCGTCTGCCGCAGCCGGCCCCTCGGCCGGGTTCGGGGCCGGGCAGGCCGCACAGACGGCCGCGGCTCAGGCATCCGCCCAGGCACCCGCCCCGGCGCAGGCCGCTCCCGCGCAGGCCGCTCCCGCTCCCGCCGTGCCCCAACAGCCGGACCCCGCAACGCCGATGGCCCCCGGGTCCGGCGGCGGCCAGCCGTCCTGGGCCCAGCAGGTGCACCGGCTCGCGGGAGACCCGGCCGAGCCGGGGGCGCCGGTCACGCCGTGGAAGCCTCCCGTGGAGGACGTGTTCCAGGCCGCTGCCCGCCGGCAGTCGGCGGCCCGTCCGGCAGGCCTCGGCAGACGTCTGGCCGCCCGCCTGCTCGACACCGTCGTCCTCGCGGCCGTCACCGGCGTGGCCGCCGTGCCGCTCGGCACCCGGGCGATGGACCACATCGACGAGAAGATCGACGCGGCCAAGCTGTCCGGCGAGAAGGTCACCGTCTGGCTTCTCGACGGCACGACCGCCGTCTGCTTCGGCGGCATCCTCGCCGTGCTCCTCGTCTTCGGCGTGCTGTACGACGCCCTGCCCACCGCCAAGTGGGGCCGCACCCTGGGCAAGAAGCTGTGCGGCGTCGAGGTGCGCGACATCGAGGCGCACGAACCGCCGACGTTCGGGCGGGCCCTCGGCCGCTGGCTGGTCTTCAGCGTCCCGGGTCTCCTCGCCATCGGTGTGGTCGGTGTCCTGTGGGGTCTGTTCGACCGGCCCTGGCGCCAGTGCTGGCACGACAAGGCGGCCCACACCTTCGTCGCCCAGCGCTGACGGGGAGGGGACGGCGTCCCGGGAATCCCGGAATCCGTCCCCCGGACGGCCCCTCGCCGGATGCGGGGGCCGGGGGTTCGCGGTCGACTCGGGCCATGAGCAGCGAACCGCCGCCCCCGGGTCCTGGCCAGCCATCGGACGACGACCCGTTCACGAAGCAGCCCCCGCCCGCGCAGGGCGGGGGTTCCCCGTACGACCCGCCTCCCCCCGGTGGCCCGCAGCCGCCCTACGGCGGTCAGCAGCCCCCGCCGGGCGGCCAGCCTCCCCCCGGTGGCCCGCAGCCGCCCTACGGCGGCCAACAGCCCCCGTACGGCGGCCAGCAGCCCCCCGGCGGCGGACCCTACGGCGGTCAGCAGCCCCCGTACGGCCAAGGCGGGGATCCGTACGGCGGTGGCGGCCCCTACGGCGGCGATCCGCTCGCCGGGATGCCGCCCCTCGCGGAGAGCGGCAAGCGCGTGCTCGCGAGGATCCTCGACATGATCCTGGTCGGCATCGTGGTGTGGCTGCTGTCCTGGGCGTTCGGCGTCACCGAGTACAACGTCGACTCGGACAAGATCGAGTACGGCAAGTCGTTCGGTCAGTCCCTGGTGGCCGCCGTGCTCTACGTCGCCTACGACACGGTGATGATCAGCCGGACGGGGCAGACGGTCGGCAAGAAGCTGTTCAACCACCGGGTCGCCAACCTCGACAACGGCTCGACGCCCTCCGTGCAGACCTCGCTGGTCCGCGCGCTGGTCCTGTGGCTTCCGTTCGCGTTCTGCTGCGCGTGCGTCTGGACGGCGATCGCGGGCGGCTGGAGCTTCTTCGACAAGCCCTACAAGCAGGGCCTGCACGACAAGGCGGCCAAGACGGTGGTGGTCCGCACCACCTGACCGCCAGTGCCGCGGCGGCGGCTCGATATCGACCACGAACGGCGGGCCCGTACTGCACGGGCCCGCCGTTCGTGGTCGAGGATCGACGCCTCCGGGGCGTCCGTGGGCGTCGTCAGCGCTCCGCGTGTTCGCGTACCGGACGCCCGGACGCCGCGGAGACGGACGCGGTCTCGCGCTGCGCCGGCATCTGTTCGCGGACGACGGGGGCGACGGCGGACGGCGCCTGCCTGGGGAGCGGGACCGTCATGGCCACGAGCAGTCCGAGAGCGAGCGCCGAGAGGGTGATCAGCACGATCCCCAGGCTCGAACTCGTCTGTGACAGCAGCAGCATGGCGAGAGTGGAGAAGATCACGGTGCAGGAACCGTAGGCAAGCTGTGCGGCGGTCGGACGAGGCATGGCAATCGTGTCCTCGGATGGAGTGCCTCCCCCCGGGTGCCTCTCGCGACGGGGGAGGGTGCGGACAGGAATCGGGGGTGGGACAACGGTGTCGACTTGGCTTTCCGCCGACTTCCCGACGCTCCGCCAATCGACTCTAATCGCCTGCATGCCCGACAGGAACGACCGGTAAGCGTGACCTTACCCACGGTGCCGGTGCACAGGGGGCGCACGGAGTCATCACGTCCACCAAGTGGACATCTCGGCGCGCCGGTTGGGGGTTTGTGAGCGCGTCCGGATAGCGAACGACAGCTCCGCATAATGCACTTGCCAGGTTCAAGTCAAGATCTGTTTTTTCTTTGGTAACTCCGGTCAAATGTCGTCACTTGAATCGCGTTGCGCGCGCGGACCTCCATGACCCGGAACCCCCTCCGCGTGAACGGACGCGGGGGAGGACATCAAGTGACCAACAGACCATGGACGTTCAGAGCAGCTGCGGTGGGCGTAGCCCTCGCAGCGGCCACCGCCACGTTCTCGACGTTTGCCGTGGCGGAGGCCGACTCGGCCGCCAAGTCACCGGTCGTGGACCGCCACGACCCGCAGCCGGTCAAGAACACGGTCGGCCACGACCTGGACGGGCCGCTGAGCAAGACGCAGAACGCGCAGCGCCAGGAGGCGCTGAACCAGGTCATATCCGGCGACGCCTCGGTCAAGGACCGCAACGGCTCGAAGGTTGTGCAGCTCAAGAGCAAGAAGGGCTCCAGCAAGTACGTCGAGCTGGGCCGTGAGAAGACCGACAAGATCTTCACGATCCTGGTGGAGTTCGGCGACAAGACCGACCCCGCCGCAGGTGGCACGGCCGGCCCGCTGCACAACAAGATAGCCAAGCCGGACCGCAAGAAGGACAACAGCACGGCCTGGCAGGCGGACTACAACCAGAAGCACTTCCAGGACCTCTACTTCGGCACCGGCAAGAAGACCGAGTCGATGAAGAAGTTCTACGAGCAGCAGTCCTCGGGCCGCTACTCGGTGGACGGCGAGGTCGCCGACTGGGTCAAGGTCCCGTACAACGAGGCCCGTTACGGCAACAACGCCTGCGGCTCCACCAACTGCCCGAGCGTGTGGAACGTCGTCAGCGACGGCGTCACCGCCTGGGTCGCCCAGCAGAAGAAGGACGGCAAGTCCGACGCCGCCATCAAGTCGGACCTGGCGCGGTTCGACCAGTGGGACCGCTACGACTACGACGGCGACGGCAACTTCAACGAGCCGGACGGCTACATCGACCACTTCCAGATCGTGCACGCCGGTGAGGACGAGTCCGCGGGTGGCGGCGTCCAGGGCACCGACGCGATCTGGGCCCACCGCTGGTACGCCTTCGGCACCGACGCGGGCGCCACGGGTCCGGGCGACAACAAGCTCGGCGGCGCGCAGATCGGCGACACCGGCATCTGGGTCGGCGACTACACCATCCAGCCGGAGAACGGCGGACTCGGCGTCTTCGCCCACGAGTACGGCCACGACCTCGGTCTGCCGGACCACTACGACACCGCCGGCGGCGACAACTCCACCGGCTTCTGGACCCTGATGTCCTCGGGTTCCTGGCTCGGCACCGGCAAGGACTCGATCGGTGACCTGCCGGGCGACTTCAACGCCTGGGACAAGCTGCAGCTCGGTTGGCTGAACTACGACACCGCCAAGGCCGGCAAGCAGTCCACCCACAAGCTGGGCATCGCCGAGTACAACACCTGGAACAAGCAGGCGCTCCTCGTCACCCTGCCGGAGAAGGAAGTGACGACCACGGTCGTCAACCCGGCTCAGGGCTCGACCCAGTGGTGGAGCGGCAGCGGCGACAACCTGAAGAACACGCTGACCCGGTCGGTGGACCTCACGGGCAAGTCGTCGGCGAAGCTGACCCTCGACGGCTGGTACGACATCGAGGCGAACTACGACTACCTCTACACCGAGGTCTCGACCGACGGCGGCTCCAACTGGACCGCTCTCGACGGCACCGTGGACGGCGCCGCGATCCCGCGTGACGGCAGCGACAAGCCCGCCCTCACCGGCACCATCGACGCCTACGCGAAGCTGTCGTACCCGCTCGACGCCTACGCGGGCAAGAAGATCGACGTGCGGTTCCGCTACCAGACCGACGGCGGCGTGGCCCAGAAGGGCTTCGCGGCCGACGAGATCAGCGTGACCGCGGACGGTTCGGCGCTCTTCTCGGACAACGCCGAGTCGGCGGACGCCGCTTGGACCGCTGCCGGCTTCTCCCGCATCGGCGCGTCGTTCACCAAGGACTACGCGCAGTACTACATCGCGGAGAACCGCCAGTACGTCTCGTACGACAAGACCCTCAAGGTCGGCCCGTACAACTTCGGCTTCTCGACGACCCGTCCGGACTGGGTGGAGCACTACCCGTACCAGAACGGCCTGTTGATCTGGAAGTGGGACACCTCGCAGGCGGACAACAACACCAGCCAGCACCCCGGTGTCGGCCTGGCGCTGCCGGTCGACTCGCACCCGAAGGCCCTCTGGTGGGAGAACGGCACCCTGATGCGCAACCGCGTGCAGGCCTACGACTCTCCCTTCAGCCTGTACCGCACGGACGGCATCACGCTGCACAGCGCGGACGTCGCGACGAAGATCCCGTCGTCGAAGGGCGTGTCGGTCTTCAACGACCACACCAGTGACTACTACGACAACCGGAACCCCACCGGTGGCGTCAAGATCACTGACACCAACACCAAGATCCAGATCGTCAAGGAGGCCAAGGACGGCTCGACGATCTCCCTCAAGGTTGGTCCCGCAGTGAAGTAGTCAGCATTTTCGCAGGTCAGAAGCGTATCGGCGGCAACCCCCTGGCGGGTTGCCGCCGATCGTGTTTAGGTGCGTCCTGTGCCTGGCTTATTGACACCGAATCGCACGGGGGTGTGACCGCATGGCCGCAGGAGGCTTCTGCAAGCTGCCGAACGGCAGCGTCGTGGTGGCGCTGAACCTGCCCAGTCCGGCAGGTTCCGGCAGCGGCTCTATCCGGTTCCTCGTCGTCGCCCAGAACCGCGCCCGCGCCCTGACGCGGCTGCGCAATCTGGGGCTGCGCACCGTCTACCTGCGGGGCAACGCGGCTCCGCCCACGCCCGACGAGATCACCGCGGTCCTGCACCATCCGGACGGGCTGATATGGCGGACGGCGCCCGACAGCGCCGTCCCCGAGCTGACCCAGGAGCTGTGGCACCCGATCAGAGCGCTGCTCAGACGCCCGGCACCGCAGCCGTGACCGTCACGGACGCCACGGGGTGTCACGAAGCGTCGCTCCGTGTATCGACCCGTGCGTCAGTCCGTGTGCCGGCCCGTGCGTCAGTCCGTGTGCCGGTCCGTGCTCCGTTCGTGTGCCGCCCCGAGCGGATCCGCTCCGGTCAGACCACCGGCTTGCCCGTGAGTTCCACACCGGCGGCGCGCAGCTCCTCCAGCGCGCGGTCCGTCGTCTCCTTCGCCACCCCGGCCGTCAGGTCGAGCAGCACGGTCGTGCGGAACCCCTCGCGGGCCGCGTCCAGGGCGGTCGCCCGGACACAGTGGTCGGTCGCGATGCCCACCACGTCGACCTCGCCGATCCCGTGGGCCCGCAGCCAGTCCGCCAGCCCGGTCCCGTTCTCGTCGGCCCCCTCGAAGCCGCTGTACGCGGCCGCGTAGGCACCCTTGTCGAAGACGGCGTCGATCGCCCCGGAGGCGACCGCCGGAGCGAAGTTCGGGTGGAAGCCGACGCCCTCCGTGCCGGCCACGCAGTGCGCGGGCCAGGAGTGCACGTAGTCGGGGTTGTCGGCGAAGTGGCCGCCGGGGGCGATGTGCGCGTCGCGGGTGGCGACCACGTGCCGGTAGCCGGCGGGCGCCTGCCCGATCAGCTCCGTGACGGCGGCGGCCACGTCGGCGCCCCCGGCCACCGCGAGACTGCCTCCCTCGCAGAAGTCGTTCTGCACGTCTACGACGATCAAGGCGCGGCGCATGGGCGGTGTCCTTCGGCTATGGGGTCGGCGAACGTCGGCGAAAGGGGAGTGCGGGCCCGGCCGTCGAACTTCCGAGCCTAGAGACTTCGAGGGCGGTGCGGGAGGGGCTGTCCGGCAGACATCCGGGACGATCGGGAGGGGCGGTGCGGCGTCCGCGGGCCCGGGCGGGCACGCTGGCCGTTGCATTCCCGCTCACCGGACGTTCATGCCCGACGCCCCACACACCCCACCCGCCTCCCACACCTCAGAGGTACTCGGTGGGCAGGACCGGCTCGCCCCGCGACAGCTGGGCCGCCGACAGCGGCAGCCGGTCGCGGACCGCGGCGTGCCGGTCGCGGACGACGTCGAGGGACTCGCGTGCCAGCACCTGCCCGCCCTTGATCAGCTGCACCAGGAGCTGCTGGTCGGCCAGCTCGGCGGGGACCGGCCCGGTCCCGATGACCTCGGCCTCGGCGACCGCGTGCTCGTCCAGCCGCCGCGCGGCCCACTTGCGTCCGCCGATGGACGTCTTGCCGCCCGTGGACTTCTTCGCCACCGGCACCAGCGGCGCCTTCGGGTCCGCCGACTCGGCACGGGCGACCAGCTTGTAGACCATCGAGCAGGTGGGGTGGCCGGAACCCGTCACCAGCTGGGTGCCGACGCCGTACGCGTCCACGGGTGCCGCGGCCAGCGAGGCGATCGCGTACTCGTCCAGGTCGGAGGTCACGACGATCTTCGTGTCCCGCGCGCCCAGCTCGTCCAGCTGTTCGCGCACCCGGTGGGCGACGAGCAGCAGGTCGCCGGAGTCGATGCGGACCGCGCCCAGCTCGGTGCCGGCGATCTCGACGGCCGTCCGGACGGCCTCGGCGACGTCATAGGTGTCCACCAGCAGGGTGGTGCCCCGGCCCAGCGAGTCCACCTGGGCCTGGAAGGCGTCCCGCTCGGTGTCGTGGAGCAGGGTGAAGGCGTGTGCCGAGGTGCCCACCGTCGGGATGCCGTACCGGAAGCCGGCGGCCAGGTCGGACGTGGTGGCGAAGCCGCCGACGTACGCGGCGCGCGAGGCGGCGACCGCGGCCAGTTCGTGGGTGCGCCGGGCGCCCATCTCGATCAGCGGCCGGTCGCCCGCGGCGGAGGCCATCCGGGAGGCGGCCGCGGCGATCGCGGAGTCGTGGTTGAGGATGGAGAGGATCACCGTCTCCAGCAGCACGCACTCGGCGAAGCTGCCCTCGACCCGCAGGATCGGCGACCCGGGGAAGTACACCTCCCCCTCGGGGTAGCCCCAGACGTCCCCGCCGAAGCGGTACGAGGAGAGCCACTCCAGGGTGGGCTCGTCCACGATCCCGCGCTCGCCCAGGAAGGCGAGGACGTCCGCGTCGAACCGGAAGTTCTCGACGGCGTCGAGGACCCGTCCGGTGCCCGCGACGACCCCGTAGCGCCGCCCCTCCGGCAGTCGCCGTGTGAAGACCTCGAAGACGGAACGCCGCTCGGCGGTCCCGGCCGCGAGGGCGGCCTGCAACATCGTCAGCTCGTACTGGTCGGTGAAGAGTGCCGTCGACGGAACATCCACCGGCAGCCCAAGGTCCGCTGTGTTCATGGCAGGGATCGTACCCCCATCTCGTCACTTTGACGATTTCCGGGGTGTCTCCGGATGTCCGGGGAAGTCGCGCCCCTTTTTCGCAGGCCCGTTTGTGCGGCTGCCCCCCTCTGGTGGCAGCATGGGCCGTGTGACGGCTCCCGCACCTCTAGAGATCGAGAAGACCGAGTCGGCGGAGGAGGTCTTCGCCGTACCCGAGCCGGACGTCCCCTGGGTCACGATCGTCCACAACGACCCGGTCAACCTCATGAGCTATGTGACGTATGTCTTCCAGACGTACTTCGGCTACCCCAAGGACAAGGCCACCAAGCTGATGATGGACGTCCACCACAAGGGCCGGGCGATCGTCTCCAGCGGCTCCCGCGAGGAGATGGAGCGCGACGTACAGGCCATGCACGGCTACGGTCTGTGGGCCACCCTTCAGCAGGACCGGAAGTAGCCGGACCCTGTCCACCGACCGCCCGCAGGACCGGAAGCAGCGAACCCACTCCATGCCTGGACACTTCGAACCGCTCCCCGGCGGCGGCGCGGCCGTCGCCCTCGACGAGGTCGAGATCTCCATCATCCGCTCCCTCGCCGTCCAGCTCCTGGAGCTCATCGGTCCCGGCCCGGCGGAGAACGCCCCGGACGACCCGCTCGCCGAGCTGTTCGCGGAGGGCCCGAGCGAACCGCCCGCCGACCCGGTGCTCCAGCGCCTCTTCCCGGACGCGTACAGCGGCCCCGGTGTCGAGGCGGCCTCCGCCGAACAGGCCGAGGAGCAGCGCGCCCACTCCTCGGAGTTCCGCCGCTTCACCGAGAACGACCTGCGCGCCGGCAAGCGCGAGAACGCGCTGGCGGTGATCCGCTCGCTGGACGGCCTGGCCCCCGGCGAGGGGGGAGCGGTCCTCACCCTGGACGCGGCCCAGTCCGAGCAGTGGCTGCGCGCGCTGAACGACCTGCGGCTCGCCATCGGCTCCCGGCTCGACGTCGTCGACGAGGAGGACACCGACCTCCTCTACCGGCTGCCGGACGAGGACCCGCGCAAGCCGATGGTGATGGCGTACCTCTGGCTCGGCGGGCTCCAGGAGACCCTGGTCGACACCCTTATGCCCTGACCTGTCAGGACATAACACCTCTGGCGTTCGCTCAACGGACGCTCAAATCCGGATAACGATCACGTCACCGCGACCGCGCCCTATGGGGCGCGGTTCGACGTTTTGTCCGGTTCTTCCTGTGGTCTGCGCAACACCGACCTGAAGAGTTCAACATTGCGGCCGTGATAAATCTTCACGACCGCCCGACGGGACACCACCCACGTCCCGCCGGGTGCGCCACCGAGCCGGCGGACCGCCGGCCAGGCACAGCTCCACGTATCCGGGGGGATCGGAACCCGATCCGCAGCCAAGGGACTGGCTCGGACCGGCATGGAGAAAGGCGCACCACACATGACCTCGTCGCAGGTCGACAAGGAGTACGACGGCAGTGAGGCCGTGAGCGGCGACGCCCCCGAAGAGGGGTACGAGCGCGGGCTCGGCAGCCGTCAGGTCCAGATGATCGCGATCGGCGGCGCCATCGGCGTCGGCCTGTTCCTCAATGCCGGGGCCAACATCGCCAAGGCGGGACCCAGCCTCATCCTGATGTACGCCCTCGCCGGCGTCATCATCTTCTTCATCATGCGGGCCCTCGGCGAGCTGCTGCTCTACCGCCCGGTCTCGGGATCGTTCGCGGAGTACTCCCGCGAGTTCCTCGGCCCGTTCTTCGGCTACTTCACGGCCTGGACCTACTGGCTGATGTGGGTGGTGACCGGCATGGCGGAACTGACCGCCGCCGCGATCTACATCCACTACTGGTTCCCGTCGGTCCACCAATGGGTGTCGGCGCTGGTCTTCCTCGTCGTCCTCTTCGTGGCCAACCTGATCTCGGTGAAGGTCTTCGGCGAGATCGAGTTCTGGGCCTCGATGGTCAAGGTCACCGCCCTGATCGGCATGATCGTCATCGGTCTCGGCGTCCTCACCTTCGGCTTCAGCGCCGCCGGTGACACCGCCTCCGTCACCAACCTCTGGCAGTTCGACGGCTTCTTCCCCAAGGGCATCGGCTCGTCCCTGATGACCCTCCAGGGCGTCATGTTCGCCTACCTCGCCGTCGAGCTGGTCGGCGTCACGGCCGGCGAGTCCGAGAACCCCGAGAAGACGCTCCCCAAGGCCATCAACACCCTGCCATGGCGTATCGCCCTCTTCTACGTCGGCGCCCTCACCGTCATCCTCTGCGTCGTGAAGTGGACCGAGTTCATGCCGGGGGTGAGCCCCTTCGTGAAGGCGTTCGCCGTGATCGGCATCCCGGCCGGCGCCGGCATCGTCAACTTCGTGGTCCTCACCGCGGCCCTGTCCTCCTGCAACTCGGGCATGTACTCCACGGGCCGCATGCTCCGCAATCTGGCCGACAACGGCGAGGCCCCGAAGGCCTTCAACAAGCTCTCCTCGACGAAGACCCCGGCCCTCGGCATCACCGTCTCCGTGCTCTTCATGGCCATCGGCGTCGTCCTGAACTACGTCGTCCCCGAGAAGGCCTTCGGCTACGTCACCTCGGTGGCCACCGGAGCCGGCATCTGGACCTGGCTGATGATCCTGATCAGCCACATCCGCTACCGCCGCGCGGTGGACGCCGGCCGGCTCCCGGCCTCGTCCTTCCCCGCCCCCGGCGGCGCGAAGTGCAGCTGGGTCGCCGTCGTCTTCCTGCTCTTCGTCACCGGCCTCATCGCCTACGACACCGACTCCCGCGTCTGCCTCTACGTGATGGCCGTCTGGGCCGTCGCCCTGGGCATCGGCTGGGCGATCCTCAAGGCGCGCAACCCGCAGATCACGCAGCGCCGCGAGCCGGAGCTCGAAAAGATCCGCTGACCGGGAGGACCGCACCCGGTCCGACCGGCCCCGTCATCCCGGGCCGGCCCCGCGGGCCGCACCACGGTTCACCATGTGGGCCGCTCCGTACCACTCCTCGGTACGGAGCGGCCCTTCTGCTTATCCTGGCCAGCATGCTGACCATCACCCAGGCCCTGTTCGACCAGATCGTCGCGCACGCGCGCCAGGACCACCCCGACGAGGCGTGCGGCGTCGTCGCGGGACCGGCGGGAACCGACCGCCCCGAGCGGTTCGTCCCGATGCTCAACGCGGCCCGCTCGCCCACGTTCTACGAGTTCGACTCCGGCGACCTGCTGAAGCTCTACCGCGAGATGGACGACCGCGACGAGGAGCCCGTCGTCATCTACCACTCGCACACCGCGACCGAGGCCTACCCCTCGCGCACCGACCTCACCTACGCCAACGAGCCCGGCGCGCACTACGTGCTCGTCTCCACGGCCGACTCGGACGCCGCCGGCCCCTTCCAGTTCCGCTCGTACCGGATCGTGGAGGGCGAGGTCACGGAGGAGGAGGTCAAGGTCGTGGAAGCCTACTGATCTCATCCATCGGTCGAAAACCGTCCGCAATGCGAGATCACACTCCGGGACCCGTACCGGGATTCGATACGATGAGCCCATGGTTTCCCACGACGTGAGCGACAAGACGCCGGGCGCCCTGCTCGTGGCGCGGCTGCACGTCGACCTGTGCAGGCTGCAGAGCGCCATCTGTACGCGCTGACCTGCCGCCGCCGTACGGCCGAGAGCCGCGGCACCGCAAGCCCCGCACCACCCGCACCGCCCGCGCCGCCGCGCGTCTTTCGACCTGACTTTCCTTCCGACAGGAGCCCGCAGACATGGCCATCGAGGTCCGCATCCCCACCATCCTCCGCACCTACACGAACGGCGAGAAGGCCGTCGAGGGCGGCGGGGCGACCCTTGCCGAGCTCTTCGCCGACCTCGACACCCGTCACGCGGGCATCCGGGCCCGGATCGTGGACGGCGACGAACTGCGCCGCTTCGTCAACGTCTACCTGAACGACGAGGACGTCCGCTTCCTCGACGGCATCAACACCAAGCTCACCGACGGCGACAGCGTCACCATCCTGCCGGCCGTCGCCGGCGGCATGGCCTGATCGGCCGCTGGTCCCCGATGCGCTACGACTCCCCGCTCGCCGCGGTGGGCAACACACCTCTGGTGCGCCTGCCGCGGCTGTCGCCGTCCGAGGACGTCCGGATCTGGGCGAAGCTGGAGGACCGCAACCCGACGGGTTCGGTCAAGGACCGGCCCGCCCTGCACATGATCGAGCAGGCGGAGAAGGACGGCCGCCTGACACCGGGCTGCACGATCCTGGAGCCGACCAGCGGCAACACCGGCATCTCGCTCGCCATGGCGGCCAAGCTCAAGGGCTACCGCATGGTCTGCGTGATGCCCGAGAACACCTCGCAGGAACGCCGTGAACTGCTCGGCATGTGGGGCGCCGAGATCATCCCCAGCCCGGCCGCGGGCGGTTCCAACACCGCCGTACGGGCCGCCAAGGAACTGGCACGGCAGCACCCGGACTGGGTGATGCTCTACCAGTACGGCAACCCGGACAACGCCGGCGCCCACTACGCCACGACCGGCCCGGAGATCCTCGCCGACCTCCCGTCCGTCACCCACTTCGTCGCGGGCCTCGGCACCACGGGCACCCTCATGGGCGTCGGCCGCTTCCTGCGCGAGAACAAGCCGGACGTGAAGATCGTCGCCGCGGAGCCGCGCTACGACGATCTGGTCTACGGCCTGCGCAACCTGGACGAGGGCTTCGTCCCCGAGCTGTACGACGCCTCCGTCCTCACCACCCGCTTCTCCGTCGGCTCGGCGGACGCGGTCACCCGCACCCGCGAGCTCCTCCAGCAGGAGGGCATCTTCGCGGGCGTCTCCACCGGCGCCGCGCTGCACGCCGCGATCGGCGTCGGCACCAAGGCCGTCAAGGCCGGCGAGTCCGCCGACATCGTCTTCGTGGTCGCCGACGGCGGCTGGAAGTACCTGTCGACGGGCGTCTACACGGCGGCCACGACGGAAGAGGCGATCGAGACACTGCAGGGCCAGCTCTGGGCGTAGCCCGGACGCCGGGACCGTCGCACAGCGCGACCGTCGTACAGCGCGACCGTCGTACAGCGCGAAACGCCGGAGGGCGTGGAAGCCGAAAGCCCGGCTTCCACGCCCTCCGGCGTTTCGACGTTCCTCCTCGGCGAGACTCTCCGGGGAGGCCCAGCCCGCCCGGCGTCCGTGACGGGCCCGGTCTCCCGGCGCTCTCAGCCCGCCAGGTTCCGCACCCGGTCCCACAGCGCGGGGTCGACCACGCCGACCCGGCGCCGGAAGTCACCCACCGGCACCTCGCGCAGTTCGTCCGTCTCCAGATAGCTCGGCCGCCCCTGCGCGTCCCCCACGGCACCCGGGGGCAGCCGGATCACACCGGGCCGCTCGTCGTGGTACTTGCTGGTGATCTTCGCGACGGTCACCCGCTTCCCGCGCACCGTCAGCACCAGGCACGGCCGGTCCTTGGCCCCCGGCCCGTCCTCGTAGGGCACGTTCGCCCACCAGATCTCCGCCGCCTTGGGCAGCGGTCCGCCGCGCAGCTTCGCGCCCCGCCGGGGGCCCGTGGGCCGCCCCGGGGGACGCTTCCGCCCGGCCGGCCGGCGCCCGCGGCGCCCCCAGCCGTCCACCACCGCCGCGATCAGCGCGAGCAGTACCACCGCGGCCGACGCGAGCCACCAGGACGTGTCCATACCGAAGAAGGTACCGGCGCGCATCTGCCCACGCCCGCCCGGTACGGACCCCGGTTGACCCAAGGTCCATCCGAACCGGTGACACCACAGGTGAGTTCGCCCACAACAGCCCCTGGCGGAGGAGCGACCGGCCCTTACGCGCCTTACGCTCGACGGACCGCACGACTCCCGTTCCCGTATCCGTACCCGAGTACCTGCGCCCCCCACCTGCTCTCTGCACGTCCTTGCCAGCGCGGAGGTTCCAGCTCTTATGAAGCTCACCGTCGTCGGCTGCTCGGGGTCGTTCCCGTCCGTGGATTCGGCCTGTTCGAGCTACCTCGTAGAGGCCGACGGCTTCCGGCTGCTCCTCGACATGGGCAACGGTGCCCTGGGCGAGCTGCAGCGCCACTGCGGTCTCTACGACCTCGACGCGATCTTCCTCAGCCATCTGCACGCCGACCACTGCATCGACATGTGCGCGTACTTCGTCGCGCGCTACTACCGTCACGACGGCGGCCGCTGCGACCCGATCCCCGTCTACGGACCCGAGGGCACGGAGCAGCGCCTGACGACGGCCTACGCCGACACGCCGTCCGCCTCCTCGATGAGCGAGGTCTTCGACTTCCACACCGTCAAGCCGAGCACGTTCGAGCTGGGCCCGTTCACCGTGCACACGGAGCGGGTCCGCCACCCCGTGGAGGCGTACGGGATCCGGCTGGAGCACGGCGGACGGTCGCTGACGTACTCCGGGGACACCGGGCCGACCGAGGTGCTGGACGAACTCGCCCGCGACACGGACCTGTTCCTGTGCGAGGCGGCGTTCACCCACGGCAAGGAGGAGATTCCCGACCTCCACCTCAACGGCCGCCAGGCAGGCGAGTCCGCCACCCGCGCCGCCGCCCGCCGCCTCGTCCTCACCCACATCCCCCCGTGGACGAACCCCCAGACCAACCTCCGCGACGCCCGCACGGCGTACGAGGGCCCCCTGGAACTGGCGGTGCCACGGGCGACGTACGAGGTCTGACGTCCGCTCACGCGGAAGGCCCCCGGAACCTTGTGGTTCCGGGGGCCTTCGCGCGGGGGAGGGGACGGCTCACGCCTTGGTGAGGTCCTCGACCTCCTCCTCGGGCTCACGGCCCGGGGTGGTCAGGTTGAACTTGATGATCGCGAACCGGAACACGGTGTAGTAGATCGCCGCGAAGACCAGGCCGATCGGAATGATCAACCATGGCTTGGTCGCCAGGTTCCAGTTGAGCGCGTAGTCGATGGCGCCCGCCGAGAAGGTGAAGCCCGCGTGGACCCCGAGCGCCCAGGTGATCGCCATGGAGAGCGCGGTCAGGACGGCGTGGATCACGTAGAGCAGCGGCGCGATGAACATGAACGAGAACTCGATCGGCTCGGTCACACCGGTCACGAACGAGGTCAGCGCGAGCGAGACCATCATGCCCGTCACGGCCTTGCGGCGCTCGGGGCGGGCGCAGTGCGCGATGGCGAGCGCGGCGGCCGGGAGGCCGAACATCATGATCGGGAAGAAGCCCGACATGAACTGACCGGCGGTCGGGTCATGGGCGAAGAAGCGGTTGAGGTCACCGTGGACGACGTCGCCCGCGGCGTTCTTGTAGTCGCCGATCTGGAACCAGGAGACCGTGTTCACGAACTGGTGCATGCCGACCGGGAGCAGTCCACGGTTGATGAGACCGAACAGGCCAGCGCCGACGGCGCCCAGACCCGTGATCCACTCGCCGAAGTTCGAGATGCCCTCGCCGATCGGCTTCCAGATCAGACCGAAGAAGACGCCCATCGCGGTGCCGACGAAGGCCATGATGATCGGCACCAGACGACGGCCGTTGAAGAAGCCGAGCCAGTCCACCAGTTGCTTGCGGTGGTAGCGCTGCCACAGCACGGCGGCGAGCAGGCCCATCAGGATGCCGCCGAGGACGCCGGGGTTGTTGTAGGTCGCGGCTATGTCCGCGCCCTTCTGGACCTTGGCCTCGGTGACCGGGAACGCCTTCAGCACATTGCTGTAGACCAGGAAGCCGACGAGCGCCGCGAGGGCCGTGGAGCCGTCCGACTTCTTGGCGAAGCCGATCGCGACACCGATGCAGAACAGCATCGGGAGGTTGTCGAAGATCGCGCCACCGGCCGTGGCGAACACGGCCGTGACCTTGTCCGGCAGGTTCAGCTTGTCGTGCACGTCGTCCTGGCCGAGCCGGAGCAGGATGCCCGCCGCCGGCAGCACGGCGATCGGCAGCTGCAGGCTGCGGCCGACCTTCTGCAGGCCCTGGAACAGGCCGGATCCCCGCTTCTTCGCGGGTGCCGCCGAGGCTGTGGCGGTGGTCATAGTTCCTCCATGTGCTGGCGCTGCCGGGGGACGGGAAAGATGCTGAACGGGGTGGGCAGCGGCCACGTGGTCTACACCACTCAGTGGTGTAGACCTGTTGTAGCACGGTGAAGGCTGGATAAGGAACCCGCTGATTTTGTGGTCTCGGCCATAACGGGAAGAACCGGTTCCGGTCATGCCGAAGGGCCCCCGGACCAGGTGGTCCGGGGGCCCTTGGGGAGAGCGGTGCTGGTGGGCGGCGCCCTCGTCGGGGGAGGGGCTACGCCTTGGTCGTGTCCTCGACGTCCTCCTCCGGCTCCCGCCCCGGCGTCTTCAGATCGAACTTGGTGATCGCGAACCGGAAGATCGTGTAGTACACGGCCGCGAAGCACAGCCCGATCGGCACGATCGCCCACGGCCTGGTCGCCAGGTTCCAGTTGATGACGTAGTCGATCAGACCGGCCGAGAAACTGAAGCCGTCGTGCACACCGAGCCCCCACGTCACCGCCATCGACACACCCGTCAGCACCGCGTGCACCACGTACAGCAGCGGCGCGATGAACAGGAACGAGTACTCCAGCGGCTCCGTGATCCCGGTGACGAACGACGTCAGCGCCACCGACAGCATCAGACCGCCCACCTCCTTGCGGCGATGCGGCTTCGCGCAGTGCGTGATCGCCAGCGCCGCCGCAGGCAGCGCGAACATCATGATCGGGAAGAAGCCCGAGGTGAACTGCCCCGCGTTCGGGTCGCCCGCCAGGAACATGTTGATGTCACCGTGCACGACCTCCCCGTCCGGCTTGGTGAAGCTGCCGAACTGGAACCAGATGGGCACGTTCAGGAACTGGTGCAGACCGATCACCAGCAACGCCCGGTTGGCCACACCGAACACACCCGCACCCCACGCGCCCAGCCCGACCAGCCAGTCGCTGAAGTTCTCCAGCGCGTCACCGATCGGCGGCCACACCCACACGCACAGCGAGGCGAACAGGATCGCCACGAACGCCATGATGATCGGCACCAGCCGGCGCCCGTTGAAGAAGCCGAGCCAGTCCACCAGCTTCGTACGGTGGAACCGCTGCCAGAAGTACGCCGACAGCAGGCCGATCACGATGCCGCCGAACACCCCGGGGTTCTGGTACGTGAACTCGACGACCGAGTTGTCCTCCAGCTGACAGCCCAGCTTGATCGCCGTGCTCCCTCCCGGGCAGTCCTCCGGGAACGCGCGCAGCACGCTGTAGTAGACGAGGAACCCCACCACCGCCGCGAGCGCCGTGGAGCCGTCCGACTTCTTCGCCATGCCGATGGCCACGCCCACACAGAACAGCATCGGCAGACCGAGCTGACCGTCGAGCAGCGCGCCGCCCGCCGCTCCCATCACCTTCGAGACGTTGTCCCAGCCGAGCCCGTCCGCGCCGAACACATCCGGCTGCCCCAGCCGGTTGAGGATGCCGGCTGCCGGCAGTACGGCGATCGGCAGCTGGAGACTCCGGCCCATCTTCTGCAGACCCTGGAAGGCCTTGTTCCAGCGGTTGCGCGCAGGTGAGACGGCACTCACGGCACTCATGGGCGTCCTCCGGGCCGGGCCGGTTTGGCGACTGCCCGTCAACTGGTGTAGACCAGTTGACGACGCGTCGCTCTGTCGTGATCGCCATCATTCGGCACCCACGACACGACCGCTCGCGAAGATGGGCCAACTGTGGGTTACTGCGACAAAGCGGTTCTGACCAGGGAGTAGGACATGGCCACGAAGGCTGAGAAGATCGTCGCCGGGCTCGGCGGCATCGACAACATCGAGGAAGTCGAAGGCTGCATCACCCGCCTGCGCACCGAGGTCCACGACGCCTCGCTGGTCGACGAAGCCGCCCTCAAGGCCGCCGGCGCCCACGGCGTCGTCAAGATGGGCACCGCCATCCAGGTCGTCATCGGCACCGACGCGGACCCCATCGCCGGCGAGATCGAAGACATGATGTGAGAACCGGGACCCGCTGAGGCACCCGCCGCTCCCCGCGAGCGGCACCCCGCCTCGACGAACCCGGCTCACCCCCGAGGGGCTGCTTCCGTCACCGGCGGACAGCCCCTCACCCGTGTGCCGATAGGCTCAGCGGCATGTCTCGCATCGACGGCCGCACCCCTGAACAGCTGCGCCCCATCACCATCCAGCGTGGCTGGAGCAAGCACGCCGAGGGCTCCGTCCTCGTCTCCTTCGGCGACACCAAGGTCTTCTGCACGGCCTCCGTCACCGAAGGCGTCCCCCGCTGGCGCAAGGGCAGCGGCGAGGGCTGGGTCACCGCGGAGTACTCCATGCTGCCCCGCGCCACCAACACCCGCGGCGACCGCGAGTCCGTCCGCGGCAAGATCGGCGGCCGCACCCACGAGATCAGCCGCCTCATCGGCCGTTCCCTGCGCGCCGTCATCGACTACAAGGCGCTCGGCGAGAACACCATCGTCCTCGACTGCGACGTCCTCCAGGCCGACGGCGGCACCCGCACCGCGGCCATCACCGGCGCGTACGTCGCCCTCGCCGACGCCGTCGCCTGGGCCCAGGGCAAGAAGCTCATCAAGGCCGGCCGCAAGCCGCTCACCGGCACCGTCTCCGCCGTCTCCGTCGGCATCGTCGGCGGCGTTCCGCTCCTCGACCTCTGCTACGAGGAGGACGTGAAGGCCGACACCGACATGAACGTCGTGTGCACCGGTGACGGCCGCTTCGTCGAGGTCCAGGGCACCGCCGAGGCCGAGCCCTTCGACCGCAAGGAGCTCAACGCCCTCCTCGACCTCGCCGTCGCCGGCTGCGACGAACTCGCCGCCGTGCAGCGCGCGGTACTCGAATCGACCGGTGAGGCAACCGCGCGTTAATTCCACGCGTTCTAAGGGGTACGGGCGCACGGTCCAGCCGTGCGCCCCGCCGGCCACGTCAGGCGGATCGGGGCCCCACCGCGGGACGTACCGGCCGCCGACGCGGCCGTACGCCATCATGCCCACGGGGAGGGACCGTTCCATGGCCGCGCGCCACCACCGTCGTCGCCGTACCGCCGCACTCGCCGTCACCGCCGCACTCGTCCTCCTGCCGGCGGCCGTCGGCTGCGACGCCGTCAACAAGGCGCTCGACTGCGTGCAGACCGCCGACTCGATAGCCGACAGCGTCACCGACCTCCAGCAGGCGGTGGAGAACGCGGCCGACGACCCGTCGCAGACCGACGCCTCCCTCAACTCGATCGAGAACAACCTCGACAACATCGGCGACAAGACCGACAACGCCGACGTCAACAAGGCGGTCGACAACCTGAGCAAGGCCGTCGCCAACGTCCGCACCGCCGTCAAGAACGGCGACAACACCCCCGACATCAGCCCCGTCACGGACGCGGCGGGCGAACTGACGAAGGTGTGCACGCCGTAGGGGCGATGCGATCGGCGGGGCCCTCAGGGCCGGCACCGGCATCCCGCGGGGACCGGGCGTCCACCACAGCTCGCGGGACGCCCGCCCGTCCGGCAACGGCGCCGCCTCGGAGATACTGGCCCCCATGACCCGCCTGATCCTCGCCACCCGCAACGCCGGCAAGCTCACCGAACTGAAGGCGATCCTCGCCGACGCAGGCATCACGCACGACCTCGTCGGCGCGGACGCCTATCCCGACATCCCCGACGTTAAGGAAACCGGCGTCACCTTCGCCGAGAACGCCCTGCTGAAGGCACACGCACTCGCCCGGGCGACCGGGCTGCCGGCCGTCGCCGACGACTCGGGCCTGTGCGTCGACGTGCTGAACGGCGCCCCCGGGATCTTCTCCGCACGCTGGGCCGGCCGCCACGGCGACGACCAGGCCAACCTGGACCTGCTCCTCGCCCAGCTCTCCGACATCGACGCCCCGCACCGCGGCGCCCACTTCGCGTGCGCGGCGGCCCTCGCCCTGCCGGACGGCACGGAACGCGTCGTCGAGGGCCAACTCCTCGGCACCCTCCGCCGGACCCCGGCCGGCACCCACGGCTTCGGCTACGACCCGATCCTCCAGCCCGAGGGCGACACCCGCACCTGCGCGGAACTCACCCCCGCGGAAAAGAACGCGATCAGCCACCGAGGCAAGGCGTTCCGAGCACTGGTACCGGTGGTACGGGAGTTGCTGGGCTGAGCGCACACGGAGAACGGCCTGCGCATCTTTCGACGCGCAGGCCGTTCAGGGGTGCGGCGGAAGGGATTCGAACCCTCAAGCCGTTTCACGGGCCACAGATCCTAAGTCTGCTGCGTCGCCGTTGCGCCACCGCCGCCAACCGCCCGCCATCGTATCGGGACTCGCTCGCGGAGTTCTGCCTCCCCCGCACCAGGTGCTGTGCGGTGCCGCCCGGAACTCGCTGGATCCACCCACGACTTCCCCACGGCTCCGACAGTGTTCGTGACCTCCGAGCCGCCCAGGCCGTGGCTCAATGCCCCGATGTCACCTTCAGCCCCACCACCGCCACCAGCAGCAGGCCGATGAAGAAGATACGGGCCGCCGTGGCCGGTTCGCCGAGGAGGAGCATGCCGAGGACGGCGGCGCCCGCCGCGCCGATGCCGACCCAGACGCCGTAGGCCGTGCCGATGGGGAGGGTCTTCGCGGCGTACGAGAGGAGGACCATGCTGGCGACGATTCCCGCGCCGGTGAGCACGCTCGGGACCGGGCGGGTGAATCCGTCGGTGTACTTCATCCCGATCGACCAGCCGACTTCGAGCAGACCGGCGACGAGCAGCAGAACCCAGGCCATGGGAGGCACCTCCGAGAGACAGGACGACGGCTGGACGGAAGTGCGTCGTCTTTGCCCTACCCGGTACGGCGCGTCTCGTCGGGGTGCTTTCCACCGTAGCAAAGGAATGTGTAAGGGGCTGGTGACCATGGTCACCAGCCCCTTACGGCGATGTTCGCCCTACAAATACAGGCCCGTCGAGTCCTCGGACCCCTCGAACCGGTCCGCGGCCACGGCGTGCAGGTCCCGCTCGCGCATCAGCACATAGGCGATCCCGCGCACCTCGACCTCGGCGCGGTCCTCGGGGTCGTACAGGACCCGGTCGCCCGGCTCGACCGTACGGACGTTCTGGCCCACCGCGACGACGTCGGCCCAGGCGAGGCGGCGGCCGACGGCCGCCGTCGCGGGGATCAGGATGCCGCCGCCGGAACGACGCTCGCCCTCGGCGGCGTCCTGCCGCACGAGGACACGGTCGTGCAGCATCCGGATGGGCAACTTGTCGTCATGGGTGTTGTGCTGTTCCCGATTGGCGCTCACGCCCAGAACCTACCTGTCCCCGAGCCCTCCGTAGCCGAGCGGGTCAGCCCTTGCGCCGCCGCGTGCCCAGCACGAGCAGTCCGACGACACCCACAGCGAGCAGGGCCGCCGGCACGATGCGCTCCAGCCGGGGCGAACCCTCCTCGGTGACGAACTGCCCCTTCACATCACCGACGACGCGGTTCACGCCGACATAGGCGCGCCCCAGCGTGTGGTCGATGTTGGAGGCGACCTTGGCCTTGGCGTCTCCGACGATCGTCTTGGGGTGGACCCGCACACCGATCTCGTCGAGCGTGTCGGCGAGCGTTGTCCGGCGGTTCTTGATGTCCGCCTCGATCTGCGCCGGAGTCCTGGTATCCGACGTGTCCGACGTATCCGACACCGCGCTGCCTCCGTGGTCGTGTAGTGACTGTCTGGTTCGGACAGTCTGTCAGCTCCTGCTGCGCCGCACCCCTCGGCACCCCCCATTACGCTCGTTCCGTATCCATTCCATCCCCTTGGCCACGTGAGGTACCGATGAGCGAGCGACTGCAGCCCGGCGACACCGCCCCCGCCTTCACCCTGCCCGACGCCGACGGCAACGAGGTCTCCCTGGCGGACCACAAGGGCCGCAAGGTCATCGTCTACTTCTACCCGGCCGCCCTCACCCCGGGCTGCACGAAGCAGGCCTGTGACTTCACGGACAACCTCGACGTGCTGGCGAGCGCCGGTTACGACGTCATCGGTGTCTCCCCGGACAAGCCGGAGAAGCTCGCGAAGTTCCGTGAGAAGGAGTCCCTGAAGGTCACCCTGGTCGGGGACACCGACAAGTCGGTCCTGGAGGCGTACGGCGCGTTCGGCGAGAAGAAGCTGTACGGCAAGACGGTCGTCGGGGTCATCCGCTCCACGGTGGTGGTGGACGAGGAGGGCAAGGTCGAGCGGGCCTTCTACAACGTGAAGGCGACCGGGCACGTGGCGAAGATCATCAAGGATCTGGGGATCTGACCCGCTCGGTACGGTCCGGCGCGCGCGGGACCGTCCTCCGGGGGCGGCCGCCGCGTGCCGCCCGGCCGGTCAGGGTTTTCTGGAGGTGAGCGTGCCCAGCGGGCCTTCGCCCGCGCCGGTGCCCGTTCCGCCGTCCGCGGTTCCGCCGTCGGTGGTGGTCCCGGTGCCGCCGTCCGTGGTGGATCCCGTGGTGCCGCCGTCGGTGGTGCCCCCGCCGTCACCGTTCGTGGTGCCGCCTCCGGTGTCGGCGCCGCCGTTGGTCTGGCCCTGGTTCTGACCCGCGGTCTGTCCCTGGGTCTGGCCGTTGGTCCGGCCCGGGGACTGGCTGGGGCCCCGCGTCTGCTCCTGGCCCGGGGTCTCCTGCCCGCCGTCGGTGGTGCCGGCGTCGTCGTCGCCGGTGGTGTCCGGCTCGCTGGGCTCGAAGGAGGGGACGTCCTCCTGTTCCTCGGCGCCCGGCTGGAGCTGGAGGTCGAAGTCGGACGCGTCGGTGCCTTCGAGGGCGTCCTTGGTGAACTGGGCCCAGATCTGGGCGGGGTAGCCGCCGCCGTTGATGCGGGCCTGGCCGAGCGCGCCGTACAGGGACTTGTGGGCGCCGGTCTCGGGGTCCTGGCCCATCACGGAGACGACGGTGGCGAGGTCGGGGGTGTAGCCCGCGAACCAGGCGGCCGTGTCCTCCTCGGCGGTGCCGGTCTTGCCCGCGGCGGGCCGGTCGGCGGCCTGCGCGGCCTGCCCGGTGCCGCCGTCGACGACACTCTGGAGCATGGACGTGGTCGTGTCGGCGGCCTGACGGCTCACCGCCTGGGTGGTCTGCTGCTTCGGCAGCTCCACGGCGTCCTCACCGTCCTTGGTGATCTTCTCGACGAGGGAGTACGTGCCGTGCCGGCCGTGGTTGGCGAGCGTGGCGTACGCCTCCGTCATGTCGAGGACGCTGGCGGTGGCCGGGCCGAGGGCGATGGACGGCGAGGCCGTCAGGTCGGGGGTGTTCGCGGGCAGCCCGAGCGCCACGGCGGTCTTCTCCACCTTGGCGGGGCCGACGTCGACGGCCATCTGCGCGTACACCGAGTTGACCGACTTGTCGGTGGCGGTGCGGACGGTGATGTCGCCGTACGAGACGCCGTCCTCGTTCTCCGGGGCGTAGGGGCCGCCGCTCCAGCCCTGCACCGGGCGCTTGTCGGTGCCGTCGTAGACGGTGTTCGGGGTGATCATGCGGCCGTCCTGCGTCGTGGAGAAGTTCTGCACGGCCGAGGTGAAGACGAACGGCTTGAAGGTGGAGCCGACCTGGTAGTCGCGGCGGGTCGCGTTGTTCACGTACTGCTTGGTGTAGTCGATGCCGCCGTACATCGCGCGGACCTTGCCGCTGGACGGGTCGATGGCGACGCCGCCGGCCCGGACGTAGGCGTCGACCTTGCGGTTCTTCTTGTCGAGCCGGTCCGTCACCTGGTCGTTCACGGCCTTCACGAAGGCGTCCTGCTTGGGCTTCTGCAGGGTGGTCGTGATGCGGTAGCCGCCGGTGGTGAGGGTGTCCTCGTCGAGGATCTTGTTCGAGGTCAGGTAGTCGTTGACCGCCTGCACGAGGTAGCCGCGCTGGCCGGACATGCCCGCCGATCCCTTGGCCTGCTTGGGCGGCTGGAAGGTGACCCGGGCGCGCGCCGGCTGGGTGAGCCACTTCTTCTTGACCATGCCGTCGAGGACGTAGTTCCAGCGGGCGAGCGCCGCCGCCTTGTTCTCGGGGTGCGCGATCACGTCGAACTCGCTGGGCGCGTTGAGCAGCGCGGCGAGGTAGGCGCCCTGGGCCACGGTCAGGTTCCGGGCGTCGACGCCGTAGTAGGCCTGCGCGGCGGCCTGGATGCCGTAGGCGTTGCGGCCGTAGTAGCTGGTGTTGAGGTAGCCCTCCAGGATGTCGTCCTTGCTCTTCTCCCGGTCGAGCTTGATGGAGATGAAGAACTCCTTGATCTTGCGGGTGACGGTCTGTTCCTGGCCCAGGTAGTAGTTCTTCACGTACTGCTGGGTGATCGTCGAGCCGGACTGCCTGCCCTTGCCGGTGGCCGTGTTCCAGCCCGCGCGGATCATCGCCTTGGGGTCGATGGCGGACTCGGTGTAGAAGTCGCGGTCCTCGGCGGCGAGCGTGGCGTGCTGGGCGTCCTTGGAGATCTGGGCGAGGGAGACGTTCTCGCGGTTGACGTCGCCGTCGCGGGCGAGCTGGCTGCCGTCGGCGTACAGATAGACGTTGCTCTGCTTGGTCGCGGCGGCGTTCGCCGGCGGGATCTTGACGAGGTAGTAGCCGAGCGCGAAGAGGCCGACCAGGACGAGGATCAGGCACACGAGGGTGCCGAGCAGCATCCGCCAGGTCGGGACGAGCCGGCGCCAGCCGGTCCGCTTCCGCTTCTCCTTCCGCTTCTTGCCGGGTTCGCCCGGCCCCGCCGCGGGTTCGCCGGCCGGGCGGGGGCCCGGTTCCGGTTCCCTGGGTGCCCAGCCCTGGTCGTTCCGCTGCGGCTGCGGCTCGTCACTCATCTGTTCGCCGGACTCCTGTTTCGCGTCGTACGTCGCCGTACGACCTCTTACGCCTCAAACGCCTGGTGCGCCCCTCTTGAAGACTGTCGCACCCTGCGTTTCGTTCCCTGATCCCGGCACGCGTCGCGCCGGAAAATGCCTGGCGGCGCGCGCGGGGCGGGGGCTAGGCTCCTGCGCTTTGGCTCAACTTGGCTCAACGCTCAGGAGAGGGACGGGTTGTGGGCACGACGCGGTTGTACGCCTCCGTCGCGGCGGGCGGCTTCCGGCGGTACGCCACCTATCGGACCGCCACGGCCGCCGGCGTCTTCACGAACACCGTCTTCGGGCTGATCCTCGCCTACATCTTCATCGCGCTCTGGGACACCAGGCCGCACCTCGGGGGCTACGACCAGTCCCAGGCGCTCAGTTACGTGTGGCTCAGCCAGGCGCTGCTGATGGTTGTCGCGGTGATGGGCGGCGGCTTCGAGGACGAGCTGATCGAGCGCATCCGTACGGGTGACATCGCGATCGACCTGTACCGTCCGGCGGACCTGCAGCTGTGGTGGCTCGCGCAGGACATGGGACGGGCGCTGTTCCACCTGCTGGGCCGCGGGCTGATCCCGCTCGCCTTCGGGGCGCTCTTCTTCGACCTGGCGCTGCCCGCCGATCCGCTGACCTGGCTGGCCTTCCTGGTCGCGGTCGCGCTCGGCGTGGTCGTCGGGTTCTCGATCCGGTTCCTGGTGGCGCTGTCGGCGTTCTGGCTGCTCGACGGCGCGGGAGTCTCCCAGCTCACGATGATCGCCGGGGTGTTCTGCTCGGGGATGCTGCTGCCGCTGAACGTGTTCCCGGGCACGCTCGGCGAGGTCGTACGGGCCCTGCCCTGGTCGTCGCTGATCCAGGCGCCCGTGGACGTCCTGCTCGGTACGGCGGATCCGCTCGGCACATACGCGTTCCAGGCCGCCTGGGCGCTCGCGCTGCTCACGGCCGGGCGGCTGCTCCAGTCGGCGGCGACCCGGAGGGTGGTGGTGCAGGGTGGCTGACCCTGTCGAGGAAGCCGTGCGGGAGAGGCCGCCCGGTCCGGCGGCCGGACCGGTGGGGGAGCCGGCGGCTAAGGCGCATCCCTTCGCGCGCCAGGGGGCGTACGAGCGGCTGTGCGACGGGCTGCGCGCCTACCGGCTGATCACGGCGATGTGGATGCGCTCGACGATGGCCTACCGGGCGTCGTTCGCGATGACCGCGCTCGGGAACTTCGCCGCGACCGCCCTGGACTTCGTGGCGATCCTGCTGATGTTCTCGCAGGTCGACCGGATCGGCGGCTACGGACTGCCCGAGGTGGCCTTCCTCTACGGGGTGGCCGGCACCGCCTTCGGGCTCGCGGACCTCGCGCTCGGCTCGATGGACCGGCTCGGACGACGGGTGCGCGACGGCACCCTCGACACCCTGCTGGTGCGTCCCGCGCCCGTCCTCGCGCAGGTCGCCGCCGACCGGTTCGCGCTGCGCCGCCTCGGCCGCATCGTCCAGGGCCTGTTCGTCCTCGGCTACGCCGTCGCCGTCCTCGACATCCAGTGGACGCCGCTCAAGGTGCTGCTGGTCCCGGTGATGCTGCTCAGCGGCGGCGTGATCTTCTCGGCGGTGTTCGTGGCGGGCGCGGCCTTCCAGTTCGTCGCGCAGGACGCCTCCGAGGTGCAGAACTCCTTCACGTACGGCGGCAGCACGCTCCTGCAGTACCCGCCGACCGTCTTCGCCAAGGACATGGTGCGCGGGGTGACCTTCGTGCTCCCGCTCGCCTTCGTCAACTGGCTGCCCGCGCTGTACGTGCTGGGGCGGCCGTATCCGCTCGACCTGCCGGCCTGGGTCGCCTTCACACCGCCACTCGTGGCGGCGCTGTGCTGCGCGCTCGCCGGGATCGCCTGGCGCGCGGGGCTGCGCGCCTACCGCAGTACCGGAAGTTAGGGGAACGGGCGTGGCCATCACCGAGGACGGCGGACCGGCGGGCGCGGACAGCGCACCGGCGGGCCGGGGCGGCGGACCCACGGGTCGGGACGCCGGATTCATCGAGCTGGACGGCGTCGAGAAGGTCTTCGACGTGCGCAAAAGGACCGGGTTCCTGCGCAGTGAGCGGCGGCAGGTGCGGGCGGTCGACTCGATCTCGTTCGCCGTGCGGCGCGGCGAGATGGTCGGCTACATCGGTCCGAACGGCGCGGGGAAGTCGACGACCATCAAGATGCTCACCGGCATCCTCACCCCGAGCGGCGGCCGGCTGCGGGTCGCGGGGCTGGACCCGTCCAGGGAGCGGACCCGGCTGGCCCGCCGGATCGGCGTGGTGTTCGGGCAGCGGACGACCCTGTGGTGGGACCTTCCGCTGATCGACTCCTACCGGCTGATGCACCGCATGTACCGCATCCCCGACGGGCGTTACCGGGAGAACCTCGACCGCTGTGTCGAACTCCTCGAACTCGGGGCCCTGTTGGACGTGCCCGTGCGGCAGCTGTCGCTGGGGCAGCGGATGCGCGGCGACATCGCGGCGGCCCTGCTGCACGATCCCGAGGTGCTCTACCTGGACGAGCCGACCATCGGGCTCGACGTGATCAGCAAGGCGCGGGTCCGGGAGTTCCTGCGGGACCTGAACGCCGACCGCGGCACGACCGTCCTGCTCACCACGCACGACCTGACCGACATCGAGCAGTTGTGCCGGCGCGTGATGGTCATCGACCACGGCCGGCTGATGTACGACGGCGCGCTCGCCGGGCTGCACGAGGTGGGGGAGAGCGAGCGGACCCTGGTCGTCGATCTGGAGCGGGAACTCCCGCCGATCGAGCTGGAGTCGGCGCGTGTGGTGAAGGTGGAGGGGCCGCGTCAGTGGCTGGCGTTCCCCGCGGCCCAGTCGGCGGCTCCGCTGGTGGCGCGGATCGCGGCGGAGTACCCGCTCGTGGACCTCTCGGTGCGGGAGCCGGACATCGAGGCCGTGATCAGCCGCATGTACGCGGAGAAAGCGGTCTCATGAGGCGACTGCCCGGGCTCGTCCAAGGCGGCGAGCGGCATGGCGAGCGGCCGGGGGAACTCGTAGGCTGCTGTCCATGACGGACGACGAACTCCCGGAGCTGCGCGCCTCCGACGCCGATCGTGAACGGGTCTCCGAACAGCTGAGGGACGCCCTCGCCGAAGGACGCCTCGACATGGAGGAGTTCGAGGAGCGGCTGGAGGCGACGTACAAGGCCCGCACCTACGGGGAGTTGACGCCGATCACCCGCGATCTGCCCGGCGGGGCGGTCGCGTCCCCGATCTCCATGGTCAAGCAGCCCGTGGACGACGGCAGTTGGGGCTCGCGGATCGTGGGCGGCGAGGGTTCCTCGTCGTGGGGTGTGGCCGTACTGTCCGGCTTCGAGCGCAAGGGCCGCTGGACGGTGCCGCGCCGCTTCAACTCCGTCGCCTTCATGGGCGGCGGCGAGATCGACCTGCGCGAGGCGAACTTCGCGGACCGTGAGGTCGTCGTCAACTGCGTCGCGGTCATGGGCGGGATGAACGTCATCGTGCCGCCCGGCGTCGAGGTCGTGGTCCGCGGCATCGGCATCATGGGCGGCTTCGACCACCGCGAGGAGGGCCGGCCGGGCGATCCCGGGGCGCCCAGGGTGATCATCACGGGCTTCGCCTTCTGGGGCGGCGTCGGTGTGGAGCGCAAGCTCACCCGCGCCGAGCGTCAGCGGCAGCGGGAGGAGCGCCGCCAGGAGAAGCTGGAGCGCCGTGCGGCCCGCAAGGAGCTGCAGGGGTCGCAGGGCGGCCGCCTCGGTGACGTGTTCGACGCCCTCGACGAAGCGCGGGACCTGATCCGCGACCGGCACGAAGACCATCACGAGTACCGGGACGAGCGCGAGCGGGAGCGCCACGAACGGCACGAGGAGCGCCGGGAGCGTCACCGGGAGCGCCGCGAGGACCGTCACCGCCGCCACTTCGGCGACTACTGACTACTGATGACTGACCACTGATGCCTGACTGCTGACTGCTGACTACGCAACTCCCGCGCCCTCCGCGGCCGTCGGCGGACGCGATGCCACCCTGGACGGCCGCGGCGCGCCCGCGATCGCGGGCGCGCCGGAGAGCATGAGGGGCCGGATCACAGCTCCGCCGGAGCCGAGCCCATCAGCTGCTGGAGGTCGAACACCTCGGCCATCCGCCGGAAGCCCCGGTCGCTCGGGTGGAGATGGTCCCCCGAGTCGTAGTCGGTCCGGAGGCGGCGCGGGTTGTACGGGTCGCGCAGGGCCGCGTCGAAGTCGACGACGGCGTCGTAGACCTTCCCGGCGCGGATCTCGGCGTTCACGGCCTCACGGACGGCCTCCCGCTGGAGGGTGTAGCCCCGGTGGCCCTGGAAGGGCATCAGGGTGGCACCGACGACCCGCAGGCCGCGGGCGTGCGCCTGCCGGACCAGGGTCCGCAGGCCCGCCGTGATGGTGCGCGGGTCGACCTGGTTCGGGTTGCGCAGGATGTCGTTGACGCCGAGGTCGATGACGACGGCTTTGACGTTCGTCCGGTCGAGGACGTCCCGTCCGAAGCGGCTCAGCCCGCTGGGGTTGTCCGCGGGACGGCCGAGGCCCGCGGCGAGGATCTGGTTGCCGCTGATGCCCTGGTTCACGACGCTGTAGCGGGGCGTCTCGCCGGTCCCGGCCGAGGCGCGCAGCCGCTCCGCGAGGACGTCGGGCCAGCGGCGGTTGGCCCCCACGGTCGAGGTGACGCCGTCGGTGAGCGAGTCGCCGAGCACGACGACCGTGCCCGTCGCCTCGTCGCTCAGCACGTCGACCGCCGTCAGGTAACGCCAGTACGGCGTCTGCTCGGTGTACGAGGTGCCGCTCACGTCCTCCGTACGGTCGCCCTGCGCGACGTAGGAGAGCTGGCGTGCCATCGGGTGGTAGGTGACCGGTCCGGACGGTGTCGGCGAGTACGTCGTCACCAGGATGTCCGCGCCGTGCGGGATGCGTACCCGGACGGCGTCGCTCATCACCTGTCCGCCCGCCGGTATCACGACGGCCGTGGCGCCGCCGAACGTGAGGCGGCGCATGGTGTCGGCCGCCGCGGCGGCGTTGTCGGCGGTCGCGGCGACCGCGATCGTGGCGTGCGCGAGAGCCAGCGGCTGCTGTCCGTAGAGATTGGACAGCGTGATGCGGGCACCCGTACCTCCGACGGCGGCGTGCACGACGTTGCGTACGGAGCGGCCGGCCATGCCGTCGGTCTCCGTGCCGGGTTCCGCGCCGGCCGGGGACGCCGACCAGGCGCCGACCCAGGTGCCGGTGGACGCGGGCGCGGCGGAATTGTGCGACGTGCGCCCGGCGGCGACGTCGGTCCGGGTGCCACTGCCGTCGTCGGCGGCGACACCGATGTAGATGGCCCCGGAAAGGACCACGACCACGGCGAGAACCGCGGCGAGCAGGGCATAACCGTGACGCTTGGTCATGCGGTGCGTCTCTCCTCGAAACGATGGGAGCGAAATGCTCCGATGTGATCACCCCATGATGCGTCATGGGCGCGGGAGAGTACCGACGCACCCCCCTTTGGGTCCCTCCGGTCGAATCCCCATCCGAACAGACGCCGGGAACTCGTGTGCCGTTCCCGTAGTCGGTCAAGAAGAGAGGGGAAAGAGACAATATTTACGGGTGGGTCGGGTTCTGTGGACGGGTGGAGTGAATGGAACGCACGAAATCGGGTGAACCGGACGGCATGGAGCATGCCCGCTCCGGGGGGACCGCGAACGCCACGGCGCCCGCCGCGCCGCCGGGCCGAGCGATGAACACCTTCAGCGCCTCCGACATCGAGAAGCAGCGCGGGGTGCGCCGGATGAAGGCGACCGCCACCGGCCTGCTGCTCCTCGTCGCCCTGGTGTACGTGCTGGCGAAGTGGGCCTCGCACGAGGGCGCGGGCGCCTGGGCCGGCTATGTCGCGGCGGCCGCGGAGGCGGGCATGGTCGGCGCGATGGCCGACTGGTTCGCCGTCACCGCCCTCTTCCGGCACCCGCTCGGCCTGCCCATCCCGCACACCGCGATCATCCCCACCAAGAAGGACCAGCTGGGCGTCTCGCTCGGCGAGTTCGTCGGCGAGAACTTCCTCTCCGAGGAGGTCGTGCGGCAGCGGCTGCGGGCCGTGGGCATCGGCAGCAGGCTGGGCGCCTGGCTCGCGGACCCCGAGCACGCGGACCGGGTGACCGCCGAACTGGCCGCCGCCCTGCGGGGCGCGCTGACCGTGCTGCGGGACTCGGACGTCCAGGCCGTCGTCGGTGAGGCCATCACCCGGCGCGCCGACGCCCAGGAGATCGGCCCCGGCATCGGCAAGATGCTGGAGCGGGTCGTCGCGGACGGCGGGCACCGGCGGGTCGTCGACCTGGTGGTCAGCCGCGCCCACGACTGGCTGGTCTTCCACGACGAGCAGGTCATGGACGCCGTGCAGGGCGGCGCGCCCGGCTGGACCCCCCGCTTCGTCGACAAGAAGGTCGGCGAGCGCGTCTACCGGGAGCTGCTCCGCTTCGTCACCGAGATGCGCGACTCCCCGGCCCACCCGGCCCGCGGCGCCCTGGACCGGTTCCTCACCGACTTCGCCTCCGACCTGCAGTCCGACACCGAGACCCGGGCCCGCGTGGAGCGCCTCAAGGGCGAGGTGCTGGGCCGCGGCGAGGTCCAGGACCTGATCGCGTCCGCCTGGACGGCCGTACGGTCGATGATCGTCTCCGCCGCGGAGGACGAGCGCAGCGAACTGCGGCTGCGTGTGCGGGCCTCGCTGCTGTCCCTCGGCGCCCGCATGGCCACCGAGCCCAAGCTGCAGGCCAAGGTCGACGGCTGGGTCGAGGGCGCCGCGGTGTACGTCGTGACGACGTACCGCACGGAGATCACCTCGCTCATCACCGACACGGTCGCCGGCTGGGACGCCGAGCACACGACCAAGAAGATCGAGGCGAACATCGGCCGTGACCTGCAGTTCATCCGGATCAACGGCACGGTGGTCGGCTCGCTCGTCGGCCTGCTGATCTACACCGTGTCGCGGGCGCTGGGGGCGTAGCCGGGCGCGGACGGCGGGTGCGTAAGCGGGCGGGGATCGGGGAACACGTGCGGCGTTCACTCGAAGGAGAGGGAGCCTCATGACCCCACCCGCCTCGCCGGCCGCCACGCCCGCGTCCACCGGCACCATCACGACCAGCGTGCCCGCCCGGCTGGACCGGCTGCCGTGGTCGCGCTGGCACTGGATGATCGTGATCGGCCTCGGCACCGTCTGGATCCTGGACGGTCTCGAGGTCACCACCGTCGGCAACATCGCGGGCCGCCTCTCCGAGGAGGGCAGTGGACTCTCCATCACGTCGGCGCAGGTCACCGGTGTCGCGGCGGCGCTCTACGTGGCCGGTTCCTGCGCGGGCGCCCTGTTCTTCGGCTGGCTGACCGACCGCTACGGCCGCAAGAAGCTGTTCATGGTCACCCTCGTGGTCTATCTCGCCTCGACCGCGCTGACCGCCCTGTCCTTCGACGCCTGGTGGTTCTTCACCTTCCGCTTCCTCACCGGCTTCGGCATCGGCGGCGAGTACGCGGCCATCAACTCGGCGATCGACGAGCTCATCCCGTCCAAGTTCCGCGGCCGGGTCGACCTCATCATCAACGGCAGCTACTGGCTCGGCGCGATCGGCGGCGCCCTGTTGTCCATCGTCATGCTGAACACGGACATCTTCCCGAAGGACCTCGGCTGGCGGCTCACCTTCGCCCTCGGCGTCGTCCTCGGCCTGGTGATCCTGCTGGTCAGGCGGCACGTTCCGGAGAGCCCCCGCTGGCAGTTCATCCACGGCCAGGGCGAGGCGGCGGACGAACTGGTCACCACCGTCGAGGAGGAGGTGGAGAAGGAGACGGGCAAGACGCTGCCGCCGCCCGCGGGCGAGATCACCATCGAGCAGCGCAAGAGCATCGGCTTCGGGATCATCGCCAGGACCGTCTTCGCCCGCTACCCGAAACGCGCGGTGCTCGGCCTCGCCCTCTTCATCGGCCAGGCCTTCCTCTACAACGCGATCACGTTCGGCTTCGGCGCCATCCTCACCACGTTCTTCGACGTCCCCACGGGCGGCACCGGCTACTACTTCGCCGTCATCGCGGCCGGCAACTTCATGGGCCCGCTGCTCCTCGGCAAGCTCTTCGACACCGTCGGCCGCCGGGTCATGATCTCCTCGACCTACCTGCTCTCCGGTGTGCTCCTGTTCGGAACCGCCTGGCTCTTCGACCAGGGCTCGCTGAACGCCGTGACCATGACCGCCTGCTGGTGCGTGGTGCTGTTCTTCGCCTCCGCCGGAGCGTCCAGCGCCTACCTGACCGTCTCCGAGATCTTCCCCATGGAGACCCGGGCCATGGCCATCGCCTTCTTCTACGCCATCGGCACCGCCGCCGGCGGCATCAGCGGCCCGCTCGTCTTCGCCGACCTCACCGAGTCCGGCGTCGTCGGCGACACGGTGCTCGCCTTCCAGATCGGCGCCGGCCTGATGTGCGCCGCCGGACTGGTCGCCGTGTTCTTCGCCGTCAACGCCGAACGCCGCGGGCTGGAGGACATCGCCGCCCCCCTGTCGACGGCACCCTCCACCACCGGCACGTCGTCCTCGACGCCGTCGGCCCCGTCCGACTGAGTTCCGGCGCGGGGCCCTTCCGAGTATCCCGTTCTGAGTACGCGTACTCTGTCGGGCCCCCGCCGGGCACGTAACCCTCGTACGCATGACCGAGAAGCTGCTCCGCCCCCTGCGAACGCGCCCCTGGCCGGAACGCTGGCTGACGCGCGTGCTCGGCGCCGCCCTCTCCGGCGCGGCGTACCTCCTCTGCCTTCCCTGGGACCTGCGCAACCGCCCCGCGGCACAGGGCTCCACGCTGGAGACCAGCCCGGTGACCGGTACGGGCGTCCTCGCCCTCGCCGTCTGCCTGCTGTTCCTGGCCGCCTACGTCGGCCACCGCGACGCGCTCGCCTGGCCCCTGCTGCTCGTCGCGGCCCCTCCGGCGGCCCTGCTGTACGTGTCCCTGCGCACGCATCCCGGACCGCCGGACGGCTTCGTCGACGCCTGGCCGCTCACCTGGGCGTTCTTCACACTGCTCGGCGCCGCGGGTGCGCTGGTCGTGGCCGCGGTGGCCCGGCGGTTCAGGACAGACTGGACGGAGCAGGCCGACATCGACGAATGGTTCGTGCGCGCCCACCGACCCTGCACGTGACGAACCCCGTACCGCGTCCCTGACGCACCCCGCCGTCCCGCCACCCGCGAACCATCAGGAGGCACCGCCCATGACCGTCCGCAGAATCGTCCCCGACATCCACGTCGGCTCCGAGCAGGACATGTCGGCGAACCGCGACTTCTACGGCGTGCTCGGGTTCGAGGAGGTCATGAACCAGGGCTGGGTCATGACCCTCGCCTCCCCGGCCAACCCCACCGCCCAGATCAGCTTCCTCACCGAGGAACGCACCGCCCCCGTCGTCCCCGACCTGAGCGTGGAGGTCGAGGACATCGACGCCGTGTACGCGCGGGTGCTCGCGTCGGGCGCGGAGGTCCTGCGGGACCTGCGGGACGAGGAATGGGGCGTACGACGCTTCTTCGTCCGCGACCCGAACGGACGGGTCGTCAATGTGCTGGGGCACCGGGCCTGACCGGGTTCACCCGGTCCCACGGAGCCTCACCCGGTCCCACCCCGCCCTGGTCCCACCGGGTGTCACTGGGCGTGGAAGTACCGCGTCCCCTTCTCGATGAAGTACGAGGCGTAGACGCGGCCGAGGGTCGGCTTGCCGCGGTACATCCCCACGTACTGACGCGAACTGTCGACCACGACGGGCCGCGTCATGCAGGCGAACTTGATCCGCTGCTGCGCCTCCGCCCACTGCACGGCCGCCGGATCGACCCGGTCGCTGACCAGCAGCGGGAAGGCGCCGACCCCGTTCTGCAGGCCGACGGGCAGACCGCCCTTGGTGTCCTTGGCGTACTGCATCACCTGGTCGGTGAAGGCGGCGACGACGGGCACGGTTATCTCCGGGACCGCCGCGGCCACGGTGAACAGGTGCAGCTTCGTCGCCATCCAGCTCATCCGGAACTCGGCCCGCCGCCCGACGAGCACGGGCACCCCGGCCCAGTCCTCCCACCGCGTGGCGCATCCGTCCTCGGTCAACCGGCCCTGCACGAAGGCCAGGTAGGCGCCGGGCGCCGACTGCTGTTGCTGCGAAGCGTCCATGCGCGGATCCTAAGCATCCGGGCGGGGTGCCGAGCCGTGCGGGGTCAGGCCCCGGTGGTGGACCCGGGCCTGATGATCATCAGAACCGTGACGGTGGCCCACAGCAGGTTGAAGATCCCGGTGAACATGGCGAGCCGAACGGTGGCCGCACGAGCGCCTGTTGCTCCGTCCCCGGGTGTCCCCTCCACCCCGACTCCCTCGGCCGTCTCCAGAACGGCACTCTGACGGGGCAGCACGAGGAGCGCGAGCACGCCGGCCGCGAGCGCGGTCAGCACGATGGAGACGATCAGCCAAGTGTCGCCGAGCACACCCATGTTGCTCGCCGTGGCGAAGCCGAACACCGGGACGACGACGCCGACGACGGCGTACACACGGCAGATGCGGTGCAGCAGCCGCGCGGTGGCGAGCGCGAGGGCGTCGTCCGGCGCTCCGAGGGACCGGCGCGCGGCCGGCGGGAACATGCTCGCGGCGACCGTCACGGGCCCGATGGCGACGATCGCGGCGATGACGTGGACGGCGAGGAGGAACTTGGTCACGGAGTGACGGTAGAGGCCGGAGCGGATCTTGCAGAAGTGGCGCTTTTGCCAGGCATCAACGGATTCCGGCCAAGAGCGTGAAGAGCGGCCGGACGGAGACGGACCAGCCCCTGACCTGCCGCTGAGCTGTCGATGGCCTGCCGCTGAACTGGGTGAAGGCGTCTCCGCGCGAGGCCGCAGGAGCCGGCGGACGTGCCCGACCCGGATGACGGGAACCCGTCGTATGCCTAGGCTCCTGCCATGCACACCGTGGCCGTACTGGCGCTCGACCAGGTCATCCCCTTCGACCTCTCCGCCCCGATCGACACCTTCGGCTGGGCCCGACTGCCGGACGGCCGTCCCGCGTACCGGACGCGGGTCTGCTCGGTGACGGCGGACGCGGAGGTGAGCGCGGGCGCCTTCACACTGCGCGCGCCGCACGGCCTGGAGGCGCTGGCGGAGGCCGACACGATCGTCCTGCCGGGGCGGTCCGACCTGTCGCTGCCCCTCCCGCCGGGCGTCGCGGAGGCGCTGCGCGCGGCGGCGGCGAACGGCACGCGGATCGCGTCGGTCTGCGTCGGGGCGTTCGTCTTCGCGGCCACGGGCCTGCTGGACGGCCTGCGCGCGACGACGCACTGGCGGGCGGCGGCGGAACTGGCGGCCCGCCATCCGGCGGTGACCGTCGACCCGAACGTCCTCTACGTCGACAACGGCCAGTTCCTCACGTCGGCGGGAGCGGCGGCGGCCCTGGACATGTGCCTGCACATGATCCGCCGGGACCACGGCTCGGCGGTCGCCGCGGACGCGGCCCGGTTGTCGGTGATGCCCCTCGAACGGGAGGGAGGGCAAGCCCAGTTCATCGTCCACGCACAGCCACCGGCACCGGCGGGCACGACGATGGAGCCGCTCCTCGCCTGGCTGGAGGAGAACGCGGAGCGCGAACTGACCCTGGAGGACATCGCCGCCGAGGCCGGCACGAGCACCCGTACCCTCAACCGCCGCTTCCGCGAACAGACCGGCACGACACCCCTGCAGTGGCTGCACCTGGCCCGGGTCCGCCGCGCCCAGTACCTCCTGGAGACGACCACGCACCCGGTCGAACGCATCGCCACCCAGGCGGGCTTCGGCTCCCCGACGGCATTCCGGGAACGCTTCAAGAGGGTGGTGGGCACGAGCCCACAGGCGTACCGGCGGGCGTTCCGGGGAGCGGGAGCGGCCTGAGAGCGAAGCCGGTCACCGGCTCGGCCGGCCCCGCCGATCAGCTCTCCCGGCTTTCAGCCCCGGCGGTCGGCGACGGCCCAGGAGGCGAGGGCCACGGCTCCGGCGACACCGAAGACGGCGGGCCAGGCGCCCACCTTCTTGGCCAGCGGATGCGACCCGGCGAAGGCAGCGACGTAGGCGACGGTCAACGCCCCGGCGGCCCTCCCGCCGGCCTGCTGCTTCCACTGCTGCGCGGCAGCGACTCCGGCAGCGGCGAGGACAACCCCGCCGAGCTGCCGCTTCCTGGTCCACCGGGCAACCCCGTACCCCCCGACAAGCCCCCCAGCGGCCACCACCGCGGCCGGAACCTTCGCCATCACTGCCTCCTGCTGCCACCTGTGCCACCGCGCCGATCACCGCACGCCTGCCGAACGAAACGAGGCTAACGCGGGCGAATCGACGAGGTGCGGCGACCCCGCCTCGAGCGTGAGTGTGTGGGCGGCGTCACGCCTGTGGTCCGTGTGAGCGCTCTGCCGCCACAGCCTCCGTGAAGGCTCGCCAGGGGAGTGACCGGACCGCGACGACGGGCCCGGCGGCCCACTTGGAATCCCGCACGAGCATGCCGTCCGCGTCGAGAGCGCACTCCACACACTCGCCGCCCGCGCCGTTGCTGTAGGACGACCTGAACCACAGGGACGTGCGGACGGCAGTGGGCGGCGCCGGGTTCATCTCGCGTACTCCTTGAGGACGGTCCTGATCAGTTCGGCCGAGCGGGGAGGGCTCAGAGCCGCTGCACGCAGTCCGTCGAAGGCCCTCGTGTACTCACGCACATGATGCTCGCCTTCGAGATAGACGGCGTCGGTGATGCCGTCCCGATAGACGAGGTCAGGATCCTCCTGGTCGGGGAAGCCGAGCAGGGTGAATGCGCCGGTGACCGGATGGGTGCCCGAGTCGAACGGCAACACCTGCAAGGTCACGCTGGCCAACTCGCCTGTCTCCAGGACTCGTTCGAGTTGCTCGCGCATGAGTTCCCGGTTCCCGATGACGTTGCGCAACGCCCCCTCGTTCACGATGAACCAGGCATCGGGGGCGCCGGGCTCCCTGAGCATTTCCTGCCGCTCCATCCGGACCCGCACCGCGCGTTCCATAGCCTGCGTGGACATGTGTGCACCTGTCCAGTGGAGTTCGCCGGCATACGCAGCGGTCTGCATCAGCCCTGGCAGGACCTCGCACTGGTACTGGCGGAAGCTCGACGCGTCCCGTTCCAGGCCGATGTAGATGGAGAACCACTCGGGGATACCGGCGCCGTGCACCTGCCACCAGCCCCGCGTCTTCGCCTGCCGCGCGAGCGTCATGAGGAACTCGCGCAACTCGTCGCTGGTGGCGTAGAAGCGGCACAGCGCGTCGATGTCGGAGGGCTGGACCCGGCCGCTGCCCGTCTCCATTCGATTGACCTTGGAACCGCTCCAGTCCAACGCTGCGCCAACCTGTGCGCAGGTCAGAGAACTCTGCTCGCGGAGCTTCTTCAGCTCGATGGAGAGGCGCCGACGGCGTGCCGTCGGTGAACCGGCCATCTCAACTCTCCTTCGGATAACGGGTGTCAAGTCTCGCGCCAAGGGGTGCGGTTGCCAATCACTCGGAAGTGGGAATCCCGCCGTGCACATTGCATGGCGGGATGTGCTGCCGCCATTCTGGCGAAGAGGCCACTCATGGTGACGACTCATGACGTTCCGTGGATGTGCGAGCCGCCGGCGATGACGCGTGACGAGAGGGGACCCGCTGATGGAGCAGGCATGCATGTGGCGCGAGCCGTGGAACGTGGCCTTCCTCGCCGAACCCGAGGAAGTGTCCGGCCTGCGCCGCATCGTGCGGTTCCGCCTGGAGCGTTGGGGCCTGCGTGAGGCCACGGACGCGGCTCAACTCTGCGTGAGCGAGCTGGTGTCCAACATCATCACGCATATCGGCCCAGGCACCCCGGCCACGCTCGCGGTCTCGATGAACGGCGTACGTCTACGGATCGAGGTACGCGACCCGGACGCCCGCGCCCTGCCCACGCTGCTCGACGCGGCCGCGGACTCCGAAGGCGGCCGCGGCATGGCCCTCGTCGACGCAGTCGCCGACCGCTGGGGCGTCGAACTCGGCGCCGATCACAAGGTCACGTGGTGTGAGCTCGAGACGGACCTCGCACACCCAGAGGGCCACGCGGTGGGGCCCGGCACGTTACGAGCCATGGCCGTTCTCGGCTTCTACGGGGCAGGGTGCCTGGCCTCGGGGCCCAGGAAGCCAGGCAGGGCGGCGGCCGAGGAGTCGGCGATCGCGGCGATCACCGACTTCCTCCACTGGACCAGCGCACACGGCTGCGATGCGGACGAGGTCCTGGATAGGGCTCAGGCGCGTTTTGAGGCCGATGTCGAGGCGCCTCGGATGGAGTCCCGAGTGTCCGACCAGTGCGAACCGGCCGACTCACCCACGCAGGTAGGTATGGATCACTGACGCGATGGCGGTGCCGAGTGGGATGGGGACGGCGTTTCCGATCTGGCGCGCGATGTCGGTCTTCGATCCGCACCAACGGAAGCTGAGGGGGAAACCCTGTATGCGGGCGGCCTCGTAGTGTGTGATCGGACGATCCTTGCTCGGATGCAAATATCGGCCCTTCTCGGGCTTGAAGAACTCCGTGCGGATCGTGACCGACGGTTCGCCCATGCGCAGGCGACCCATCACATCTCCGGTTCCGGTGTTGTGGTTGTCCCAGCTGGCCGTGGAGAGGTACAGGACTGGTGTTTTCACGCCCGAAGGTTTGCCAGTGGCGAAGATTTCGATTCTTCCGTCCCCGTGTACCGTGTACCACTTATTCCGCAGGTCTTTGCGGTTGCCACCCGGAGGGATCGCCTCGTAGCGGGCGAGCGAGAGCGCTTCGGGGTTCCGGCCGAAATGCAGGTCACGAGTGGTGAAAATACCGGGGACGATCACGCCTACTTCGGAAACCAAGTCCTTGCCATCGGGTAGTTCTGTTCCGCGCAGTGGCAGTTGGTCGGATTCCTTGAAGACATTGTCGACTGCTTCCCAGTACGGCAAGCCCATATCGACACCGTCGAGTGCGGGAGCCGGGATGCTCGGTGCGCCCTTCGGGCGGCGACCATGTGTCTTTGCCGGGAACGCCATCCTGCGCTGATCGTCGATGTCGCGACGAACACCGATGACGATGGCCCGCCTGCGGGCCTGAGGTGCGCCGTAGTCGGCGGCGTTCAGCAGGTACCGCTTGTGCTTTGCTTCTTCCGAGTCCGAGGCCTGGTGTCCGGGAGGGTCGATCAAGCGATACTCGCCGAGTAGGCCGCCCTCTTCCACCTCGCTGAGCAGGTTGCGGAATTCGTCGGACTTGAGGAACCGGTCGACATTCTCGATGACGAAGACCTTTGGACGGATCTTCGCAACGATGCGAACGTATTCCTCCCACAGGCGATTCCGCTCAGTGCCCCTCTTGTTGCGGTTCAGAGCGGAGAACCCCTGGCAAGGAGGTCCACCGACGACTACGTCAGCGTGCAGCGCTTCCTCCGACGGCTTCCAGTCCTCGATGTCCTCAAGGTGAACACGTGCTGCTGGAAGGCTCGTGTCGACGCGATGAGTCCCGAAGTTCACGGCGTAGGTGGCGGCTGCGGCGAGATCATGCTCAACGGCGGCCACACTGTGGAAGACGGGCCGTCCGTCGTGCGCCCCCTCCGGGCGGAACTCGTGGAACCCCTGGGTAAAGCCGCCGCACCCGCTGAACAGGTCGAGGACGGTGATCGGTCGGGGGTCGAGGGGGCGGGGCGTGTGCATGGTGCGATCTTAGCTTCGGAGGGCGGTCGCGATGGCCTCTCCGACGGCCGTCGCGAGGGGCGGCGGCATGGCGTGGCCGATCTGTCGGTACTTGGACGTCTTGCCGCCGAAGAAGCGCCAATCTGCCGGGATGGCTTGGATCATCGCGGCTTGATCGACGGTGAGCTTGGGCTGGCCCTCCGGCGGAAAAGTGGAGTCCGGAGGTTCGTCACCGAGGCTGTTGCCGTTCACACCCAGCGAGGCCCATGCCTTTTTGCTTCCCGTAGGGCCCAGGTCGGCGCCGCCACGTCGCTCCGAGCCTCCGACGAGGGCAGGTGCGATGCGGTCGGCTCCGCTGGCCCAGTTCGCTGCGCCGCGCCAGCCCGCCGCTGACATGGACGGGCCGAGGACCTGGCCGACAGTCGGAGTCGAAAGTGCGCTCCGCCGCGGCCAGGCAAACCGAGAGAAGTACGGTTCCTTCAGCGCGACGAGGAAGCCGCTACTACGGTTCTGCGGTACGCCGAAGTCGGCCGCGTTCAGCACTCTCCAACTCCAGCGGTAGCCGGCACCGCCGAGTTGTGCCTCGATCCACGAGCGGTCGGTGTCGAAAGCCGAACTCTCGACGAGATCAGGCACATTCTCCAAAAGCACGGCCGTCGGGTTGATCTCACGTATCAGCGAGATCACGGCCCTGAGGACGCCACGTTCCTCCGTGTCTTCCGTACGACCGACGGTGGCTGTGGACTTCACGCGAGGGAGGCCGCCGCTGAGGAGGTCTACACCCTGAATCTCGGGCCGCATGCTCGGACTGAAATCCAGCACGTTCATGCAGATCACGTCCCAATCGGGCCGATTGAGGTCGATCGTGAAGCAGGCGTCGGCCTTGCTGTCGAGGAGCAGGACGGGGTCGAATCCGGCTCGCTCGAGTCCGAGCGCCTGGGCACCGGCGCCGGCGCAGAATTCCACTGAGCGGAAGCGCCTTGGAGAGGGAGGTTGCCTCTCCGTGCCGGCCTGAGCAGGGTGGGACTTCTCCTCGTGCACGCTCGGCAGGGACTGCACGGCGGTGGTAGGTGGTTTACCGACGCCTGTAGCAGGGGCCTCGGTTGCCATCGACTGGGCAGCAGCGCGCTGCGCATCGACGGACTCGGCAGCCACCCTCCGAAGCTCCTCGTGCAGAGCTTGTTCCTCGATGCCGTCGAACAGGACGAAGGAGGCGAGCCGGAGAAGCCTCTTGAGGAAATCGCGCAGGGTCTCACGTTCGTTGAGGCCGGTGAAATCGAGATCCTCCCAAACGCGCAGGATGGCGCGGACCAGATGTGGGCTGCCCCCGAGCGCCGCTCGGCGTGCGTAGATCTGGTCGAAGGCGGCTTCGCCGAGGATCTTGAGTGCGCTGTACGGCTCCTGGTCGTCGGAAGAGCGCACGAGTTGAGCCCGCCACCACAACCGACCGAAGACGTGGCGGGTGAGGTCCGTCCCCAGGACGCGGTCCCTCGGAGGCTGTGGATAGCGCCAGAAGGCCACATCGGGGAGCAGGACCAGCGCGAGGAAGGCCCATACGTCTCGGGATGCGGCCTCCGCTGGGACCATGCCCATTTCGGCGTGCAGGAGGGCGGCGAGTCGAAGGTCGAATTCAGCGTTGCGGGTGCGGTCGGATTCCTCTGGGAACCCGGCGCGCTTGGCCAGATCGATGACCCCGTTACGCAGTTCTTGCAGCTGATGTGTGGACACTCGGTCCCCACCAGTGGCCACGTATACGGCTGATTCGTGGACGACAGCCACCCGACCGGCCAAATCGGCGGTCGACAGGCTTCGATAGTCTTCGAAAAGCGGTCTGGCGTGCTCGGCGAGCAGTCTTGGGTACAGGAAGCTCATCACGACACTCCGAAAATTTTGACCGCGGCCTGCAGATCGGTTGCGAACAGAGCCGGCGCCTGCTGTCTACGCAGACGTACGTCGGTGATCGACTGACCAGGAAAGAGTTGGTCGAACAGACTCAACAAGGTGGCGCCCAGCGACCCATCGGCATAGTCCGCGTCCTCGGCGAAGTCGTCAGGACCGAGGGCATGTTCGATCATGATCCGCGCTGCGTCGGCATATACGGCGGAGAGCACGATTCGGTCGACGGGGCGAGGCTTTCCAGCGTTCTCGAATGCCGTCGCTGTCACGGTGTTCTGCTCGTTGACGAGCAGGAGCAACGATCCCATGGTGGCGCTCTCCAAGCCTCCGCTGATCTGAAGGTGCCAGGCAGCGCCGTCGGGGAAGGAGGTTCGTGCGAAGTCGATGACCGCCATCGGGAACTGAGGTGCATCGCCTTGGAGGCGCAAGGTCTCCCGATCACTCCACAGCACAGAACCTGCCCGCCGAGGGGACGACGGCCGGGCATCGTCGCGGTGCTCCGCCAGGACCAATGCGGTGTCGAGGAGTAGAACCCCGCCCAGATCCGAACCACTTACGCGGGCATTCAGCTCCACAGAGTTCGTCCCGCCGGCGGTCAGCCGAATGTGCTGCGCCGGACCACCAAGGTTGGATCCGGTTGCGGTCCATACGACGGACAGCATCAGTGGTGTGTCGCTTGCAAGGCCTGTCTCTGAGCGGGCACGGTCCAGGTCGACGCGAACAGTTCGGCGCAGATGAAGATCCATTTGGTAGTCCCAGTCCGGGAGCGCCTCCGGCATGGGTATGTCGCCGTCTTCTGTTACGAGCAACCATGACTCGGCTGCGATGACGTCCTCTCTCGGAATCCGGTAGGGAAGAACGCGGCGGGTCACGTCTCTTTCACCGCCTCGACTCTGAGGCCGATCTCGGTCATGGTGTCCGGAGCCGGGCGTACGACGGCGCGCCAGACGGACTCGCTGCCCTCGGTGACGAGCACGTCGGGAGCATGAAGACGGCCGTCACGGTCTTCCCAACCCAGAAGCTCGGGCATGCCGGCCCCGAGGGGTGGATCCGTCTCGCGCCCGGCCGAGCCCGGCAGCGTCACGGCAAGATCGATCCGTACCTGCTGAGTTCCGGGAACGGGCAAGCGGAACTCCTGCACGAGTACGGCCGCGTCGCCGCGATCATCGAAGTAGGGATCGCCGATGTACTGCACTCGTGGTCGACGGCGTGGGATGCGCGTGTCGTCGACTTCCGATGCCTCGTGGTCAGGCCGGCCGACGCTCTCGACACCGGTTGCGGTTTGTCGTCCTGAGGTCGCGAGCGAATCCGTGCCCGAGGACGATGAAGCAGCTCGGCCCGACTCGGGGATTTCGTCGGCGTCACGCGTACGCGACCTGCGTACCGCGGTGCTGCCCGGTTTGGAATACGCGGTTGCCCCACCGATCCCCCAGGCTCCGCCGACCAATCCGGAGAAGAGTGAACTCGCCGCGCCCAGTGCCATGTTGCTTGCACCCGGGCGCGCCCCGCCGCCGAGAGAGAGGAGCTGGGCCTGCGCCTCTGCTATGCGGGTGAAGGTGGTTTGCACGAAAGTACTCTCGGGTCTGTCGAGGGACTGAGGGTTCCAGGCGTCGTGTGTTGGCGGTTCAGCCTTTGCATAGATCTCGTCCATGTCCTCGACCGCGCGAAAGACGCCTGCGTAGCCCTGATTGATGCTGGGTGGCTTTGGTCCGGGCTGGTAGGTGACGACGAGCTCAGCCGGTCGCATCAGACAGACGTGATGGACAACATCTTCAATGGAGAGCATGCGTGAAGCGCGAGTCGGTTCCAGCGCCGGCATGATCCGCTTCACCAGGCCGAGGCGCCCCAGACGTCTCTTCGGTTTCAGACAGTGCAGATCGCTGCCGCCGGGCCCTGCCATCTTTTCGTAGGCGGCCACGAACATGTTGAGGGGACGGGTCTCCCGTGGATCGGGCACGGAATGTTGGACACCGTCGCAAGTGACGGAGAAACGCATCGCAGCCGGGCTTTGACCGGTCGAGATCATTTTTGGCCAGAGGTGCCAGGCGATCGTCTCCGCCAGGTAGTCGGCCGCTTGCGTTGGTTCCAGTTCGTCCAAGTTCGGGTCGATGACGACGGTCGTCGTCCCAGTCTCTGTGGGACCGAACGCCTTGAGACCGAGGCGTAGGGCGGCGGCCTCCGCCGCTTCGCCCACAAGAGGCTCGACGACGTCTCCCGAGGTGTCGCCCCACCAGTGGCGACCTGTATAGCGGCGTGTTCCGGTGGGCTCGGTGGCGGCGTAGCTCTTCCAGAGAGTGCAGCCGATGAGGCGGGTCTCGAAGCCACCCATCGCCGTCCGGCAGCGGGAGTGGACGAGGATGGTGCCGGGCTTGGACAGCAGATAGAAGATGCCTTTGCCGAAGCCGTAGGTACCACCGCCCAGAGCTGTATCGCGTGGCTCACCGATGTTGCGGATGAACGAGACGAAGTCGCGATCGGGCCCCACGGCGTCGTCCGCTCTGGTCGGACCCCCAAGCCCTCGCGTACCTCGGTCCGAAACGGCAAGGAGACGGATCGAGCCTGGCCTGAGCGTTTCGCGCAACGGGAAGGTGTCGGCCCCGGCGGGCGCGCCATCGCTGAGAAGCTCCCGCCATGTATTTGCGTGGGCGGGGCTGACTGTCCACATGTCGATGCGGTATTCGACGGGAGCGGTCGACGGTATGACACGAGCGTCCCAGCTGTTCTGGGCGGACTCGCGGACGAGAATGGTGAGGAGATCGAGTTCCGGCCGCCCCAACTGATTGCGAATGCCCTCGGCGGCGCTCGCACCGTCCGGAGGGTATGGCTGGGAAAACCATCGAGGCGCCGTCATGCGCATTCCTTGATCAAGTCGTCGAGGATCCGGGGTACCTGCACGGGAGGCAGCGGGGCAGGTGTCTCACCGGACAGGTCGATGGTGTATTCGACATCTATCGCCGACACCGGTACTCCTGCCGCGCTGAGAGTCCGGCGTGTGAGCCCGGGGAAGTTCGGGTCGACTCGGTACCACCTCTCCTCGCTGACCGCGAAGTGCACATCGCGGTAGCGATCCGTATCGGAGAGGTGGTAGCCCGCTCTCGCGAAAAGTTCGAGGAGGGCACTCTCGTCATCACAGAGTTCGAGTGCTCTCCGGACCAGCTCTAGAAAACCCGTAGTGGAGCTGTCGCCGGGCGTGCGGCGCAAGCGGAACCATGCGAGCCAGAGTGTTCCGCTTTGCGGGGGGTCCAGTTGGTCGAGCCCGTGAATCCGGGGCCGTCTTCCTTCGTTGTCCACGCTCGCTTTGACCTCGACCGCAGTCGCTCCGTTGGAGAAGTCGTGGCGGTGCCCATGGGGACCCCACCAGAGACGCGATGCGCTCGGATCCTCCTCGAGGATGCGAGCGAGTATCAACAACTCACCGAAGAGGCCTGCAAGTTGATCAGGGCCGAGAGGTGCCGCTTGCGTCTTGAAAAGAGCCTTCCATCGGTCCAGAACGCGGTAAAGCGCCTTGACCGGGTTCTCGGGCAGGGCAGCGATCGCGTCGAGGACGTCCACGCACAGATCGGTGAACAGATCGCTGAGATCGTCGCGGAGACAAGCCAGATCGGCGTAGGCCTGATAGGTCTCCTCGTCCTCAAGAGCCCTTCTGCGCAGCGTGAGCACTGGTCCGTCCAGGCCCGGACGGACCTTGCGATGAGAGTGGATCGGGAGCAGCAGATGGCGGTGGCCGGCGTGGTCGACTGCAACCGACAATGGATCTGCCGTGGTGGCAATGGGGAGTTGAGCCACGCGAAGATGCCGTTCACCCTTGGGCTGCTCGGCCTCGAGTGCAGTCCAACGCTCCTCTATGAGACTGCGAAGCGCCTCGTCGCTCATGCGTCCTCGCTGTCGAGCAGGCTGTAGTCCTCGTCCTCGATTCTGACGTTGGACAAGTCCGCGGAGATGTACTTCTTGACCGTGCTGTCCGTGTCGAGAGGTTTGGGGAACACCAGGCCGACGCCGATGACGTGCTCTTCGGCGTTCAACGGGGCACGTCGACTCTTCGAGGGGCTCGGCTCGGAAACCTTGTCGATCGGGTACAGAACAAGCAAGCCCGTGTCGGGAAGTTGGGTGCGCCGGGCGGCCATGATGGCTTCCTCTGCCAGACCTGCCACATCTCCTGCCAGATCCACTGCGGCATCTCGGCGGCTCATCAGGGTCTTGATGTCGGCGAAATCGGGCGTGGGGTGGGGGAGGTCGAGTCGAGCACGGACGTTTCGCCCCACGGCTACGTGGGGCGCGAAGGTGAAGTCCTCCCCGCGGGGATTGCCGACAATGGCCACGTTCCACCTGCGGAGCGAGCCGGCCGCGACTCGCTTCCTGATGTAGTCGGTGATCAGGGCGGCGTCGTTCTCCGGGGATTTCTCGTGGAACTGGTAGGACGCCAAGAAGTCCGTGATGGCGTCGTACGGAACGTCGCGGAACACCCAGCGGCCCTGGGCTGTGCGCTCCTCCACCCGCACGGCGTTCGCGACCGAGGCGGAGACCAGGCGGCGTGCCGCGTCCACGTTCTGCCCCAACCACTCCGCGTTGGTGTGGAAGTAGTGCGTCTGAATCCGCTTGCCGCCGTAGGAAGAGGCGGCCGTGACCGCATCCCGCATCTTGGCGGCTGCGGTCACTCGCAGGTTGGGGTGGGTACGCAGGCGCACCGCGAAGGTCAGAGGGGTCTCGTCCTCCGTCATGTAGACGTCGATGTCCCGCCGCATCTCCGTCTCCACCGTGGCCAAGTGTCTGAACCACTCGGCCAGTTCGTCGGTCATCCAGATACGAGGCAAGTCCGCGTAGCCGTTGCGGAAGCCGAACCAGCGCCCCATCTGGAGCAGGGTGTCGTACGCCGAGACGGAACGTACGAAGTAGCTGACGGACAGCCCCTCCAGGGTCAGGCCCCGGGAGAGGGTGTTTCCACCCACCGCTATGGCCACGACGGGACCGTTTTCGTAGTCGAGTCGATCCTCGCTGCTGGAGTTGTCCATGATGATGCGGCAACTGGCGAGGACGTCCGCCAATTCCGGCAGCAGTTCATCGAACGGGACTCTCGTCTCGCCGAACTCCTCGGCCGAAACCTGCTTGGTCTCTCGATCCCAGAGGTCGCGCAGTCGTGCGAGCAGGTCGGTGTCGGTCAAAGACCGCACCGCCCGGTCGCGCAGGCGCTTCAGGGGCCTCTCGAAGCTGTTGTGCACCGAGGTGTTGACGCTGGTGTGGATCAGCATCGTGCTGTGCGGATTGCCGGTGCGGCGTACGCGGCGAGCGGCTGTGACCAGCCAGAAGTACTCGACAGCGCTCTGCAGCGAGTCGGTGATGACAGGCTCGAAGCCGTCGACATCGGCTCTCGTCTCAGGGCGAACGCATGCGACGTCGTCTTCGGGGATCGATCGAATCATGTCGTAGCCGTCGTCCACCTGCTCCGGATCCTCGCCGTCGAGCGCGTACCGGCCGAAGAGGACCTCGGTGCCGAAGTGTCCATTCGGCTTGGGGAGATTGACGACGAAGTCCTTGGGATATAGATCCTCGGCGCTCGGGTCGATCAGCAGGTTCGCGAAGGGGGAGGCGGTGTAGCCGACGTACGCGCTCCTCGGCAAGGAACCCATGATGTCGAGGATCAATGGGTTGATGGACTTCGTGGCGACGGTGGCCTGGTCCGCCTCGTCGTCGATGATCAGCGCAGGGCAGTCCTCGAGGTAGTCCGATGCCTTCTCGAGCCAGCGAGCCAGCTTGCGCAGCACTGTCGCATTCTTTTTCACCACGCAGATGACCCGCGTCTTGTTGCTCTTCCCGAAGTAGGACGCGGGATTCTCCTGAGGAGTGAAGTCCTTTTCCAGTCCGGTCAGTTGGGACCACATGGAGGGATTGGGCTCCACCAGCTGCTGTACCAATCGGGCTTGGGTCTGGCGTCGAAGTCCGTTGTGGATGCCGGCCAAAACGATGAAGAGTTTGTAGCCGCGGTCGGCCGCCTTCGCCATGACCGAAGTAAAATTGGTCGTCTTGCCGGACTGTACGTATCCCACCACCAGTCCGCGAGTGGAGAATTGACGCTCCTTGGGGTGATTCAACAATGAAACGACGCGCGTGGACGACTCGTCGAGACTCCTGATTGCCGGCTCCTCGGGCCAACCGTCTTTGCGCAGCAGGGTCGCGATCGCAGGCCAGCACTTATCTCTGGGTTGCGGTCCGGTGTACCAGGTGTCGCGGTTGCCCAGGATTACCGCGTGCGGCTCTTCCATTTCCCGGATGCGTATGGTCTGGTGCTCGTGCCGGTCCCGGATCTCCTCGACGACTTCCGGACTGATGCCGAGTTGCTCAAGCCGCTTGATCGCTTCCGTGGGAGGAAACGCGTCCAATAGCGCCTTGAAAGTGTCGTACATGCCATCGAATTCATCGGCCATGAGTTTCGGATGCCCCCGCCCTCGTTCTATGAGCCGTCGCGCCACCGCACCCTTGCAAGCCGTCCCCCTGACGGCAAGGCAAAGCACCCCGAGGTGGGGCCGCGCGCGTCACTCCTGCGCAACATCTCCACACTATTGGTTGCGGTGGCCATCGATAAGGGAAACGAAGGCGCCGACAAGCCCGGATCCGCCGTTCACTCGACGTCGGCAGGACCGCTTGTCGGGTTCGCCTCGGTATGTGAGCTTGGTTCTCGTCCTGTGGTGTGTGGTGACCGTCGTTCCGTGAGCGCTGCTTCGATTCGACTCGCGACGGTCGTGCTGGCCTCGTGTTCCCAAAATCTCAGGACGACCCACCCGGTGTCGGCCAGGTGCTCGGTGGTCTCGCGGTCGCGAGCCATGTTCTTGTCGAGCTTCGAGCGCCACCACTCCGCATTTGCCTTGGGTTGGGTCGCGTGTTCGGGGCAACCGTGCCAAAAGCAGCCGTCCATGAAGATCGCGACCTTGGCCTTTCCGAACGCGATGTCGATCGTGCGGCGCGGAAGTCCGGGTACCGGCACGTTGACTCGGTAGCGGAGTCCGGAGGCGTGCAGAAGGCGTCGAACAGCAATCTCTGGTGCGGTGTCGCGGGACCCTTGACGGCTCATGCGCGCAGACACGGCGGGAGAGGACGGAACAGCATCAACCACAGGGGCATTCTGCCGGACCTGTCGATATGCCGGCTGCGTGAGGTTGAAAGGTGGCGCCCCGGACGCCGATTTGGGCATTGCAGGGCGCCCGGGATCGACGGGCGGAGTCAGGCCCCGTGACACTCCCCGTAAGCCGCCCCCGACCCGCACCAGCACCCCGCCCCCCGCGACGGTGGCCAGGCCACGGCCAGGCCGCGGGCTGCCAGTGTTGTTGCGTACTGGGGGAGGAGTGTCGTGTCCGAGGGGGACGAGGCCTCTGAGGCGGCGAAGGCTTCGTAGGAGGGGACCGTGGCGGTGACGATGCCCAGGTTCGGGGTGCCCGACGCGGCCAGTTCGCGGAGGGAGGACTCTATGGTCGCGAGGTGCTCCTCGTGGGAGGGGTACTCCTCGGCGAGGTCCGGGTACGCGGCGACCAGTTCGGCCAGTTCGGGGGCCGCCCAGTGCAGGACCGCCACCGGGAACGGGCGGGAGAGGGCCTCGCGGTAGGCGCCCAGTTCCGCCTGGAGGCGGCTGATCTCGGCCTGGAGTTCCGCCGGGTTGTCCGAGCCCAGCGACCAGATCCGCTTCGGGTCGTGGAGTTCGTCCAGGGAGATCGCGGACGAGTGCTGGGTGTCCGCCAGCGCGTCCCACTCGTCGTGCCCGAGGCCCAGCATGCGGCGCACGCGGTGCCGGCCGAAGAGCAGGGAACGCGTGGCGTACGGCGGCTCCGCCACGTCCGTGAGGAGGAGCGTCGCCCCTTCCGTGAACGTGTCCTGCGCGGCTTCCAGTTCGTCGTGGGACTCCAGGGCCTCGGCCACGATGACCCACGGTGCCGGGTCCCGGGGTGCCGCCGCGCGGACGCCGTCGATGATCGCGCGGGCCTCCGCCTCGTGGCCGTACTCCCAGAGGTTCGACGCCTTCAGGGCACGCACCAGGTGAGGGTTCTCCAGCGGGTCCGTCGAGGACAGCAGGCGGTCGTAGAGCGCGGTCGCGGCTGGACGGTCTCCGGCCAGTTCGAGGTGGGCCGCCGCCTGCACCAGCAGGTGTTCGGCGTCCTCGGGGTAGAGGCCGGCGGTCCGCTCCAGGCGTGCCGCTTCGGCGGTGTGGTCGACGTTCTCGGCAGGCGTGTCGGGGCGCATGGGTGACACCGTACTGCCGTTGGGCGACAAAGAAGAGAGAGGTGCTGGCCACAGCGGCGGGAGTCACCAAGGGCATATGCGGAGGGGCTGGGAGGGGCGCCTGCCTCGTTCGATCGGTGAGCGGGGAGGCCTGGTGGACCGGCCGTCGCGGCCGGAGCCTCCCCGTGAGGGCGGCACGGAGCTTCGCCCGTCGCTCTGGTGACTTCGCGAGGTGCCGCCTATCGTGCGGGCCGGCGAAGGGGGCGTTCGGATGCGGGCTCCGGGGATCGTGCACCACGGGACGCGACGGCGGCGGGCGGCGTACCGGCGGGCGCTCTGGAGCGGCGCCGAGGTGTTCGTCACCGTCGGGGTCGTGCTGCTCCTCCTCGTCGTGCACCAGCTGTGGTGGACCAACCGGCAGGCGCGGCAGGACGCGGACCACAAGGTGCAGGCGTTGGAGCGGGAGTGGGGGAGGCCGGGAGCTCCCGGGGTGCCGGGAGCCGGTCCGGGAGGCAATGACTCCGGTTCCGGTTCTGCCTCCGGTTCCGGGTCGGGCGCAGGAGACGGGGGGCAGGGCGGGAAGAGTGGCGCCGGGGGCTCCACCGGGGCGGCGTCCTCGCGAGGGACTGCCGACAGCACCCGGACGACGCCCCGTTGGTCCCAGGCCTACGCCGTCCTCAGCATTCCCCGGCTCTCCCTGCGGGTCCCCGTCGCGGAGGGAGTCAGCAAGGCGGACGTCCTCAACAAGGGGTACGTCGGTCACTACAAGGGCACGCAGCAGCCCGGGCAGGCGGGGAACTTCGCGCTCGCCGGGCACCGGAACACGCACGGGGAGCCGTTCCGGTACCTGCCGCGGCTCCGGCACGGGGACACGATCACCGTCGAGACGAAGAGCGCCGTCTACACGTACGTCGTCGACCGGACCCTGCCGCAGACCTCGCCGGGCGACGGCGGGGTCATCCGGCCGGTGCCCCGCAGCACCGTGCGCCCGTCGTACGGGTACGGCGAGCCCGGGTACTACATCACGCTCACCACGTGCACGCCCGAGTACACCTCCCGGTACCGGATGGCCGTGTGGGGGAAGCTCACCGCGATGCGTCCGCGATGAGGCGATGGCGCCGCACCCCGCTGAGCCGACCGCGCCGCGCCCCGCCCAGCCGAAGCGGCGACCGGCTGCCGGTCGGTCCGGGCGGTCCGGGCGGGCCGGCGAGAAGCATCCTGTATAACGAACGGAAGGACCGACGCACGCACCACGTACGAGAGGAGGGGCAGCCGATGATCCGCACCTGGGCCAACGCCCGTCCCGCCGCCGTACTGGTGCTGCTGCTCCTCCAGGTCGCCCTGTTCGACACGGGCAGCCTCTCCGCCGCCGTCGCGCTCGCCGCGACCGCCGCCGCCGGGTCCGCCTTCGCGGCCTGCTCGCTCATCGTGTCGCGCTCCGCGCCCGCCGTGCCGCGCACCCGGGTCCGTACGGCCATCCGCGACCGCGCCCGCCGTACGGCCTTCCTGGCCCAGCGCGACCCGGATGCCAAGGGGCGCCCGCGGCCCAGGGCGCCCGGACACGCCCTCCCGACGGCCGCGTAGGGCACCCTCTCCACCCTCTCCACCTTCTGCACTCCCTGGTGACCTCACGTGGTCCGTCATGCCGCATTCCGTACCCCCGGCACGACGAGACCCCCGGAGGGCTCACCCATGTCCACGTTCCTGTCCGCTTTCGCGCATCTGGTCGAGAACTTCGCCGACCTGCTCCAGCCCCTGTTCCACGCCTCGGCGGCCGCCGTCGCGATCGTCCTGTTCACCGCGCTCGTACGACTCCTCGTGCACCCCCTCTCGCGAGCCTCGGCGCGTGGACAGCGGGCGCGCGCCGCGCTCCAGCCGCAGATCACGGCGCTGCGGAAGAAGCACGGCAAGGACCGCGAGAAGTTCCAGAAGGCCCTGATGGAGCTGCACGCCGAGGAGAAGGTGTCGCCGCTCTCCGGCTGTCTGCCCAGCCTGTTCCAGATGCCGGCGTTCTTCCTGCTGTACCACCTGTTCTCCAGCTCGACGATCGGCGGCGGCGCGAACTCCCTGCTCGGGCACACCCTCTTCGACGCGCCGCTCGGCGGACGCTGGGCGGGGGCGCTCGGTGACGGAGGACTCTTCGGGCCGGCCGGTCTGGTCTACCTGGGCCTGTTCGCCGTCGTCGCGGCCGTGGCCACCTTCAACTTCCGGCGGACCAAGCGGATGACCGCCTCGGCGGCTCCGGCCGCGGTGGGCACCGACGGCGAACCCGTGCCCGGCCTCGCCTCCATCAACAAGCTCATGCCGTTCATGTCCTTCTTCACGCTCTTCACCGTGGCCGTGGTGCCGCTGGCCGCCGCGCTGTACGTCGTCACCAGTACGACCTGGAGCGCGGTGGAGCGGGCGGTGCTCTACCGGGACATGCCGGGAGCGGCACCGGCCGCGGCCGCGCTCATCTGACACCGGGCGCGCGGCCGTCCGGGCGGTCCAGTCCGTGAACGGGGTCTTGCGGAGTGGACGCCGAGCTTGGAGGATCGACCAGTCATCCGATGGCTGCACCCGTCGGTCGACGCCCGCGATCGAGGGAGATGGTGACCATGAAGCTGCTGCGAGTCGGTACGGCGGGGTCGGAGCGACCGGCGCTGCTCGACGCCCAGGGGACTCTGCGGGATCTGTCGGGTCTCGTTCCCGACATCGACGGGGGGCTGCTCGCCGACGAGGCCGCGCTCGGACGGATCCGTTCCGCCGCCGAGTCCGGTGAGCTTCCCGTACTGGACGCGACCGGGCTGCGCGTCGGGCCGCCGCTGGCCCGGATCGGCAAGGTCGTGTGCATCGGGCTGAACTACCACGACCACGCCCGTGAGACCGGTGCCGAGGCGCCCGGCGAGCCGGTCATCTTCTTCAAGGCCGCGGACACCGTCGTCGGCCCGGACGACACGGTGCTCGTACCGCGCGGGTCGGTGAAGACGGACTGGGAGGTCGAGCTGGCGGTCGTCATCGGCCGTACGGCGCGGTACCTGGAGTCCCACGAGGAGGCGCTCGCCCATGTCGCCGGGTACGCGGTGGCGCACGACGTCTCCGAGCGCGAGTTCCAGATCGAACGCGGCGGCACCTGGGACAAGGGCAAGAACTGCGAGACGTTCAACCCGCTGGGGCCGTGGCTGGTGACCGCCGACGAGGTGCCGGACGCGCAGGCGCTGTCGCTGAAGCTGTGGGTGAACGGTGAGCTGAAGCAGGACGGTACGACCGCCGAGCAGATCTTCCCCGTCGCCGAGGTCGTCCGGTACGTCAGCCACTTCATGACGCTGTACCCGGGCGACGTCATCAACACCGGTACGCCGGCGGGGGTCGCCATGGGGCAGCCCGAGCCGAAGCCGTATCTGCGGGCGGGGGATGTCGTGGAGCTGGAGATCGAGGGGCTGGGGCGGCAGCGGCAGGAACTCAAGGGAGCGTAGGCGCTCCGCTTGGTCTGTGGTGGGGGGCGTCGGGGGGCGGGTGCCTTTTTGGCTGCGGGTGCGCTGTGGCTGTTTGCGCAGTTCCTCGCGCCCCTGAATGGGGCCGCTGTGTCCTGTTGGCTGCGGGTGCGTTGTGGCTGGTCGCGCCGTTCCCCGCGCCCCTTAACGGGGCCCCGCCTCCCGTTGGGTGCGGGTGCGGGTGGGCTGTGGCTTGGCGTGCCGTTCCCCGCGCCCTCTTTGGGGCGCGGGGGACTTGGGGGTTACGCGTTCAGGAACTCTTCCAGGGCCTCTACCACCAGGCGGTGGTCCTCGATCTGGGGGAGGCCGGAGACCACCACCGTGCCGATGACTCCCGTGTCCTTCACCGTGAGCGGGAACGCCCCGCCGTGGGCCGCGTACGTGTCGGGGTCGAGGCGGGAGGAGTCCTCGAACGTCGTGCCCTTCGCGCGAAAGCGGGAGCCGACCAGGAGCGAGGAGCAGCCGTAACGCTCGACCACGCGGCGCTTGCGGTCGATCCAGGCGTCGTTGTCCGGCGTCGAACCGGGCAGCGCCGCATGGAAAAGCTGCTGGCCCCCGCGGCGGATGTCGACGGCCACCGGAGCGTCGCGCTCACGGGCCAGTTCGACGAGGAGCGTGCCGAGGGTCCAGGCGTCGTCGTGGGTGAAGCGGGGGAGCGTCAGCTGGCGCTCCTGCTCCTCCAGCTCGGCGATCTCGGGTGCGGCCGGCGCGCTCACAGGGACACCACCACTCCCTCGCGTGCGGAGCGGCGGGCCGCCTCCAGGACGTCGAGGGCGGCAGCGGCCTCGTGCGCGGTCACCGGGTTCGGCGCGCCGTCGCGCAGGGCGGCGGCGACGGCCGCGTAGTACGCCGGGTAGGCGCCCGGGACGGTCGGCTGCGGGGTGCCGCCACCGCTCAGCGGGGACTCCCCGGAGCCGACGCGGCCCCACAGCGACTGCGGCTCCACACCCCACGGGGACGCGCCGCCGGGACGCTTGCCCTCGCGCAGGTCGGCCTCCTGCGGGTCGAGCCCGTGCTTGACGTAGCCCGCCCGCGAGCCGAGGACACGGAAGCGCGGACCGAGCTGCGCGGTGGTCGCGGAGACGTAGAGGTGGGAGCGGACCCCGCTCGTGTGCGTGATCGCGATGAACGTGTCGTCGTCGGCCGCCGCACCCGGCCGGCGGATGTCCGACTCGGCGTACACCGAGGCGGCGGGGCCGAAGAGGACGAGCGCCTGGTCGACGACGTGGCTGCCGAGGTCGTAGAGGAGACCTCCGATCTCTGCCGGGTCGCCGGACTCGCGCCAGCCGCCCTTGGGCTGCGGACGCCAGCGCTCGAAACGGGACTCGAAGCGCTGGACGTCGCCCAGCTCGCCGTCGGCGATGAGCCCGCGCAGGGTCAGGAAGTCGTTGTCCCAGCGGCGGTTCTGGAAGACGGAGAGCAGCAGACCGCGCTCGTCGGCCAGGGCGGCCAGCTCACGGGCCTCCGCCGCGGTACCGGCGATGGGCTTGTCCACGACGACGGGCAGACCCGCCTTGAGCGCGGCGGTCGCGATCGGGACGTGCGTCTTGTTCGGGGACGCGATGACGATCAGGTCGAGTTCGTCTGCGCGGGCCCACAGGTCGTCGGGGGTGGCGGCGAACCCGAGTCCGTCGCCGAACTCGGCGCGGGCCTGTTCCTGCCGCTCCGGGTTGGAGGTGACGACCGTGTCGAGGGTCAGGCCCTCGGTCGAGGCGATCAGCGGGGCGTGGAAGACGGAGCCCGCGAGGCCGTAGCCGACGAGACCCACGCGAAGGGGCGTACCAGTCATGCCTGTCATGGGTCCCACTTTCGCAACGCTGTTGCCAAAGTGCAAGCGCAGGGGAGAATGGGTCGCGTGAACAGGACCGACGCAGGACCGATGTGGGTGGGAGCGGCGTGACCGGGGTGCCCGGAAGCCCCGGAACCGTGGCGAGCTCCGGAGCTGTGTCGAGACCCGGAGCCGTGCCGAACTCCGGAGCCGTCGGGAGTCCCGGAGCAGTCGGGGGTCCCGGGAACGTCGGGAGTCCGGGGCCGGCCGGGGGTGCCGGGACTCCGGGCGTGAACCTGCCGGCCCTGCGCAGCCACAACGCCGCGCTGGTGCTCGACCTGCTGCGCACGGCCGGGGCCGCCGGGATCAGCCGGCTCGAACTCGCCGAGCGCACGGGACTGACCCCGCAGGCCGTCAGCAAGATCACCGCCCGGCTGCGCGCCGACGGCCTCGCGGCGGAAGCGGGCCGCCGCGCGTCCACCGGCGGCAAGCCCCGCACGGTACTGCGGCTCGTCCCCGAGGCCGGTCACGCCGTCGGCCTGCACCTCGACCGCGACGAACTGACCGCGGTGCTCTGCGATCTCACCGGCGCCGTGGTGGCCGAGCGGCGCGCTCCGCTGGACCTCGGCGCCGGGGCGGACGCGGTGGTCGAGGGCGCCGCGGGCGAGGTGGAGGCCCTGCTCGGAGGGGTGTCCCCGCTGGGCGTGGGGGTCGCGCTGCCCGGCCCGCTCGACCACACCCTCGGTGTCCTGCACCGGGTCACGGGCTTCCCGGAGTGGGACGGCTTCGCGCTGCGGGACGCCCTGGCCGGCCGGCTCGGGCTCCCGGTGGTCGTCGACAAGGACACCAACGCGGCCGCCCTCGGAGTCGCGGTGGGGGCCGGATCCGGTTCCGGCCCGGTGGGTGGCGGGTCCTTCGCCTACCTGCATCTCGGTACGGGACTGGGCGCCGGGCTCGTGATCGGCGGGACCGTGCACCGCGGGACCCGCACCGGGGCCGGTGAGTTCGGGCACCAGGTGATCCAGCTGGACGGGCCGCTCTGCGAGTGCGGGAACCGAGGCTGCATCGAGGTGCTGTGCCTGGACGCGGTCGGACGCGGGACCCTCGACGAGGCGGCCCGGGTGCTCGGCGCCGGGGCCGCGAACCTGGTGGGCCTGCTCGACATCGACCTCGTGCTGCTCGGCGGCCGTACGGTCGCCGCCCACGAGGACGTCTTCGTCCGTGGAGTCGGTGCCGTCCTCGGGGAACGGGCCCGGCGTGAAGGGGGCGGCACCGTGGTCCCGGTCGGCATCGCCCCCGGCGGTGCCCGCGGCGTGGCCGAGGGCGCGGCCCAACTCCTGCTGGCCCCGCTCTTCGGGCGGGGGGACGGCTGAGAGGAGGGGTGGGGAATCGCGTCGTGGAGGGCGGCCGGTTCTGAGCCCCGGGTGGGCTGGGGTGGGGGTACGACGGGTGGGCTGGCGTCGCGTACGACGACCGGTGCGCTGGAAACGTGCACGACCACCGGCGTGCTGGAACCGCGCACGACCGGTGCGCTGGAACCGAGCGGGGTGGGACCGGTGCGCAGCAGCCGCGTATGACAGGTGCCTTGGCGCTGTGGACGCGCTCGCTCGGCAGGTGAGCCGGGCGGGGTGGGACCGGTGCGCAGCAGCCGCGTATGACAGGTGCCTTGGCGCTGCGGACGCGCCCGCTCGGCAGGTGAACCGGGCGGGCCGGTCGGGGGATTTCTGCCGCCGAACGGGGGGCCGGTGCGCGTGGCGTGCCCGGGGCCGTCGGGGAGACGTGTCAAGGTCACGGCGCCGTTGCCCCGTACCGCCTGACGCTTTCGAAGCTCCCGATCCCCGTCCCCCACCGATCGGCCCGAGGCTCCCCATGCGACTGCGTACGTCCCGCCCGCTCGTCCCGGCCGCCGTCGCCCTGTGCGCGGCGCTCGCACCGGTGCCCGCCCGCGCGCTCGAACCGCGTCCCGCGTGTGTGGCGTCCGACACCCATGACTTCCCCGTCACGAGCCGGATCCACGGAGGTCCGGACGACTACCGCCCGGGCGGCGACTTCGGGACCTGGTATCTCGATCTCACCAACACCACGTCGCACACCTGCGGCGCGATCCACCCGGTCGTCGTCCTCGTGGACACCGGCCGGACGCTGCGGCCGGAGCAACTGCGGATGGAGTTCTACGAGGGTGAGCGGGCGCATCCGGTGACGTTCGAGCGGACCGACGAGGCCGAGAACGTGGCACCGTTCGACGACGGTTTCCCCGGGTTCACCGTGGCGCCCGGCCGCACCCTGACGGTGAAGGTGCGGCTCTCCCTCACCTCCGCCGCGACCGCCCCGAACGACGTCGTCGCGAGCGCGTCGGTCGTGCAGCGGCACGGCGGCGACGGCGACTGGGTGGGGGAGTCGAACGACTACCGGTTCCACGTCGGGGACGACGGCGCGGACACCGGCCGGGAGCAGGACCCGGACGAGGACGGCACCACCACGGCCCCCGGCACCGCCACGGCCGACGCGGGCACCGGCAGCGCGAGCCCCGGCACGGGGACCGCGACCGGGGGAACCCGGAGCCCTGGAACCGGCATCGCGAGCCCGAGCGCGGGTGCGGGCGTCGGCTCGTCCGCCTCCGCCGGGACGGGGGCGGCGGCGCCGGACGTGGACGAGCTGGCCAGGACCGGACCCGGCGCCCCGAACCGTCCCCTGCTGGCCGCGCTCGCGGTCGCCCTGACGGCCCTCGGAGCCGGACTGTTCCTGGTGGCACGGCGGTTGCGCACCCGCCGCCGCTGAGGCCCCGCCGACACCTGGCAGCCGCGCGGCCCGTGCCGTCTGCGACGATCGTGTCCGTGGACTACCCGAACGACCAGGCTCCCGGCGCTCCCGTCCGCTCCGGCATCCCGGAGCACGGCCGCATTCCCAAGTACTACGCGGTGAAGGCGCACATCGCCCGGCTCGTGGACGAGCTGGGCGAAGGGGGGCTCCTGCCCACCGAGCGTGACCTCTCGGAGAAGTACGAGGTCGCCCGGGAGACGGTGCGGCAGGCGTTGCGCGAGCTGCTGCTCGAAGGGAAGCTGCGGCGGCAGGGGCGCGGCACGGTCGTCGCCGGTCCCAAGCTGGAGCAGCCGCTGTCGCTGGCGAGCTACACCGAGGGTGTCCGCAGGCAGGGGCGCGTTCCCGGCCGTTCGCTGATCTCCCTCGACCGGTTCCCGTGTCCGGAAACACTCGCCGCCGAGGCGGGTCTGAAGCGCGGTGAACCGGTGTGGCACATGGAGCGGGTGCTGCTCGCGGACGACGAACGGGTCGGCCTGGAGAGCACGTACGTGGCGGTCGGCCGGGTCCCCGGACTCGACGGCGACTTCGACCCCGACTCCTCGTTCTACGCGTACCTCCACGACCGGCTGGGCATCGTGTTCGGCGACGCCGACGAGCGGATCGAGACCGTGCTGGCCACTCCGCGGGAGGCGCTGCTGATCGGCACGCCGCCCGCCCTGCCGATGCTGCTGATCCACCGGATCTCCCGGGACGCCGACGGGCAGCCGCTGGAGCGGGTGCGGACGCTGTACCGGGGCGACCGGTTCTCGTTCACCGCGCATCTCGGCGACTGATTCCGGCCAGACCGAGGCGGGCTCCGGCTCGCCTCTTTTTATAACGACAAGATAACGGGTCTAGCCCAAACGTGATGGGCAGTTCACCATCTGGTTGCTGTGCGGACCCTTCCGATTCCCCCGTACCGAGGAGCGTGGCCGTTGTGAGAGTGATAGTCGTCGGAGCCGGCGTGGTGGGCACCCTGCACGCCTGGCATGCACTGGAGCGCGGCCACCAGGTCGTACAGATCGAGCGTGAGGCGGAGGCCCGCGGGGCCTCGCTGCGCAATTTCGGCCAGATATGGGTCAGTGGCCGAGCCGGAGGAGAGGAGCTCGACACCGCCCTGCGGTCGCGGGAGCTGTGGGAGGAGATCGGTGCCCGGGTCCCGGGTCTCGGCTTCCGGGGCTGCGGATCCCTGACCCCGCTGCGCAACCCGCGCGAGACCGCCGTCGCCGAGGCCGCCCTGGCCCGCGACGACGCGGCGGCCCGCGGCTACAAGCTGCTCACCGCCGGTGAGGCGCGCGCCGTGAACCCCGCGCTGCGCGGAACCTTCGAGGCCGCCCTGTACTGCGAGCGCGACGCGGCCGTCGAGCCGCGTACCGCACAGGTCGCCCTGCGCGCCGAGCTGCTGAAGTCCCCGGACTACACCTTCCTGCCGGGCCGCGAGGTCCGCGAGGTGATCGGCGAGAACGCCGTCCGCGACGACCACGGCGACGTCCACACCGGTGACGTCGTGGTGCTGTGCACCGGAGCGTGGCTCGGCGGTCTCGTCCGCGAGCTGGCCGGACCGGACCTGCCCGTGCGGCGCGTCCGGCTGCAGATGATGCAGACCGACCCGCTGGGCGAGCCGCTCACCACCTCCGTCGCCGACGCGGACAGCTTCCGCTACTACCCGGCGTACCGGAGCGAGGCGCTCGACGCCCTCGACGCCGGCCAGCCGCAGACGCCGACCGCGGCCGAACACCGGATGCAGCTGCTGATGGTGCAGCGCGCGGACGGCGGCCTGACCATCGGCGACACCCACGAGTACGAGCACCCCTTCGCCTTCGACACCCTCGAAGACCCCTACGACCACCTCACCGAGGTCGTCGAGTCCTTCCTCGGCCGCCCGCTGCCGAAGATCCGGCGCCGCTGGGCCGGGGTGTACGCGCAGTGCACCGACACCAGCCGGGTCGTGCACCGCCAGCGCGTCCGGGACGGGGTGTGGCTGGTCACCGGGCCGGGCGGGCGCGGCATGACCTGTTCCCCCGCGATAGCGGAGACGACCGCCGACGAGCTGGGCTGGTGAATAGCGAGATGAACGAGATGAACGAGATGAACGAGCCGAACGCGATCAACGCGACGAACGAACCGAACGACATACGACTGGTGGTGCTCGACATGGCCGGCACCACCGTCGCCGACGGCGGCCTCGTGGAGCAGGCCTTCGCCGTGGCCGCCGGGGAGCTGGGCGTGGAGCCCGGATCCGCCGACCACACCGAGAAGCTCGACTACGTCCGCGCCACGATGGGCGAGTCCAAGATCTCCGTCTTCCGGCACCTGTTCGGCGAGGAGTCGCTCGCCCGGCGCGCCAACACCGCTTTCGAGAAGGCGTACGGGGAACTCGTCGACGGCGGCCTGATCGCGCCGGTCGCCGGAGCCCGCGAGACGATCGAGGAACTCCAGGCCGGCGGCCGGACCGTCGTCCTGAGCACCGGGTTCGCCCGCGTCACCCAGGACGCCATCCTCGCCGCGCTCGGCTGGCAGGACCTGGTGCCGCTCACCCTGTGTCCGGCGGACGCGGGAGGCCGCGGACGTCCCTACCCCGACATGGTGCTGGAGGCGTTCCTGCGGACCAAGGCCGCCGACGGCGTCCGGCAGACCGCAGTGCTGGGCGACACCTCCTACGACATGGTCAGCGGCGTCCGCGCCGGGGCCGGACTCGTCGCCGGGGTGCTCACCGGGGCCCACGACGAGCAGGCGCTGCGTGCCGCGGGCGCCGGGCACGTCCTCGGCTCGGTCGCCGAACTGCCCATGCTGCTGTCCGAGTTCGGCTCCTTTGGCGGAGCCCGGCGATGAGCAGCGGGATCCGCTTCGACCGGGTGTCCGTCGCCTACGGCGGCACCACGGTCCTCGACTCCCTCGACCTGAGGGTCGAGCCCGGCGAGGTGATGGCCCTGCTCGGGCCGTCCGGCTCGGGCAAGACGACCGCGCTGCGGGCCGTCGCCGGCTTCGTCCGGCCCGCCGCCGGGCGGGTGTTCATCGGCGACCGCGACGTCACCGCACTGCCGCCGCACCGGCGCGGCATCGGCATGGTCGTCCAGCAGTACGCGCTCTTCCCGCACATGCGGGTCGAGGACAACGTCGCGTTCGGGCTCAAGGCACGGAAGGCACCCAAGGGCGAGATCCGCGAGCGGGTCGCCGAGGCGCTGGAGATGACCGGGATGGCGGCGTACGCGCGGCGCCATCCGCGCGAGCTGTCCGGCGGGCAGCAGCAGCGCGTCGCCATCGCGCGGGCGCTCGCCATCCGGCCCGGCGTCCTCCTGCTCGACGAGCCGCTGTCCGCCCTCGACGCCCAGCTGCGCTCCGGAATGCTCGCCGAACTCGCCAGGCTGCACCGCGAGTTGCCCGACGTGTCGATCCTCTACGTCACCCACGACCAGGTCGAGGCGCTGACCCTGGCCGACCGGATCGCCGTCATGGACAAGGCCCGGCTGCAGGACGTCGGCACCCCGCAGGAGCTGTACCGGGCACCGCGCACCGAGTTCACGGCGTCCTTCGTCGGCAACGCGAACCTGCTGCCGGTGACGGTGGCAGCGGACGGGGTCGTCTTCGCCGGGGCCGAGCTGAAGGTGCCGACCGGGGACGCCGCCCAGGGCGCGACCGCCACCCTGTGCGTCCGCCCGCACCTTGTCGGACTCGGGGCGGGGCCCAACGCCCTCACCGGGCAGGTCGCCGAGGTGCAGTGGCGGGGCGCCACCCATCGGCTGTACGTGGAGGTGGGGGGCCACCGGATCAAGGCGGACCTGCGCGAACTGCGGCAGCCGCCCGCCCTCGGCGACGAGGTCACCGTGCACTTCGCGCCCGAGGACGCGGTGCTGCTCTCCGCCGGGGTGACCGGCGGCCGGACGGCTCCGGTCACCGTGCGGGAGACCGCCGACGTGGCCGAAGGGGTGACCCTCGATGGCTAGCGCGGTGGTCGCCGTACCCGCGAAGGCGGGCACCGGATCCAGGAAGGCGATCCCCTCCTGGGTCTGGGCCCTGCCCCCGGTCGCCGTGCTCGGGCTCGTGTTCCTCTACCCGCTGGCCCTCGTCGTCCAGCAGTCGTTCCGGCCGGACACCGGGGGCACCTCGGCGCGGGCCTACGGGGACGTGTTCGCCTCGGCCGCGTTCCGGGACGCGCTCGGCACCACCGTATGGCTCGCGCTCGGATCCACGGTCGGCTGCCTGGTCCTCGGGTTCGCCCTCGCCCTGGTCATCGCCTTCGTCCCGTTCCCCGGCGGGAAGGCGGTCGCCAGGTTCATCGACGTCTTCCTCTCCTTCCCGTCCTTCCTGATCACGCTCGCGCTGCTGTTCGTCTACGGCACCGTCGGCATGGCCAACGGACTGTGGACCGGCGCGACCGGAGCGGCCGAGGGACCCTTCCAGTTCCTCACCACGCCCTGGGGAGTGCTCCTCGCGGAGATCACGTACTTCACCCCGTTCGTGATGCGCCCGCTGCTCGCCGCCTTCTCGGGCATCGACACCGGCCAGCTGGAAGTGGCGTCCTCGCTCGGCGCGCGGCCGGCGCGGATCGTGCGGCAGGTCATCCTGCCCGAGGCGCTGCCCGCCCTCGCCGCCGGCGGCAGCCTCGTCCTCGTGCTCTGCCTGAACGAGTTCGGCATCGTCCTGTTCACCGGGGCCAAGGGGGTCACCACCCTGCCGATGCTCGTGTACAGCAAGGCGATCCTGGAGTCGGACTATCCGGGCGCGTGTGTCGTCGCCGTCGTCAACGTCTCGATCTCCGTGGGGCTCTACGGCCTCTACCGGGTGGTGAGCCGCCGTGCTGGTGCATAGCCGCAAGGGGAAGTGGGCCACCTGGGCCGTCTTCTTCGTCCTCTTCCTGCCCCTGTTCGCCCTGCCGCTGCTCGTCGTCCTCGCCGCGTCGTTCGCCACGAACTGGTCGAGCGCGTTCCCGTCCGGCTTCACCACCGGGCACTACACCGCCGCCACCCGCGGCGAATCCCTCCAGGCACTCACCACCAGCCTGGTCACCGCCCTCACCGCGAGCGTGCTCGCGCTGGTGGTGGGCACCTGGGCGGCGCTGGCCGGGCACGCCCTGAAGAAGCGCGGAAAGCGGCTGCTGGACGCGCTGTTCATGCTGCCGGTCGCCGTGCCGTCCGTCGTCGTCGGGCTCGCGGTCCTGGTCGCCTTCTCCAAGCCGCCGGTGCTGCTCAACGGCACCCGGTGGATCGTCATCCTCGCGCACGCCGTCCTGGTCACGGCGTTCGCCCACCAGTCGGTGTCGGCCGCCGTCGTGCGTCTCGACCCGGCGTACGAACAGGCCGCGGCCTCCCTCGGCGCCCGGCCCTCCTACGTGCTGTGGCGGGTGCGGCTGCCGCTGCTGCTGCCCTCGCTCACCGCCGCCGCGGGCCTCTGCTTCGCCCTGTCCATGGGCGAGTTGAGCGCCACGATGATGCTCTACCCACCGGACTGGACCCCGCTTCCCGTCCAGATCTACGCGGCCACCGACCGCGGCGCCCTGTTCACCGGCTCCGCGCTCGCCGTGGTCCTCATGACGGCGACGGTGCTCGTGCTCCTCGCCGTCTCCCGGATCCGCACCAAGGCCTCCTACCGCTGACCCGCTGATCCGTCCCACCGGCCCGAACCCCCGAACACACCGATCACGCAAGGAGTTCACCTCGCCATGCCCAGAAACGCCCGCACGCTCCGCCTCGCCCCGATCGCCGCCGTGACCGGCAGCCTCGTCCTCGCCGGCTCCCTCACCGCGTGCGGCGGCGACTCGGCCGCCGCCGACGCCAAGGTCGTCACCGTGTACAGCGCGGACGGCCTCAAGGGCGAGAACGGCGACGGCTGGTACGACCAGGTCTTCAAGGACTTCGAGAAGCAGACCGGCATCAAGGTCAAGTACGTCGAGGGAGGTTCGGGCGAGATGGTCCAGCGGGCCGTCCGTGAGAAGACCAACCCGCAGGCCGACGTCCTCGTCACCCTCCCGCCCTTCATCCAGCAGGCCGACGGCAAGGGCCTGCTCCAGAAGTACGCGCCCGAGGGCTCCGACCAGGTCGACGGCGCCGACAAGGCCGCCGACGCCACCTGGACCTCCGTCGTCAACAACTACTTCGGCTTCGTCTACAACAAGAAGGAGCTGAAGCAGGCGCCGACCACCTGGGACGAACTGCTCGGCGGCACCTACAAGAACAAGCTCCAGTACTCCACCCCCGGTGTCGCCGGCGACGGAACCGCCGTACTGATCAAGGCGATGCACGACTTCGGCGGCAAGGAAGCGGCGCTCGCCTACCTCAAGAAGCTCCAGACCAACAACGTCGGGCCGTCCGCCTCCACCGGCAAGCTCGCCCCCAAGGTCGACAAGGGCGAACTGCTGGCCGCCAACGGCGACGTCCAGATGAACTACGCGCAGTCCAAGGACATGCCGAACCTCGGGATCTGGTTCCCGCAGGCCACGGACAAGGCCGCCGACGCCGCCGGCCAGCCGACCACCTTCGCGCTCCCGTACGCCGCCGGCCTCGTCACCAAGGCCCCGCACTCCGCGAACGGCAGGAAGCTCCTTGACTTCATGCTGTCCGCCAAGGCCCAGCAGCAGGTCAGCGAGATCGGTGGCGGCTTCTCCGCGCGCGCCGACGTGAAGGCCACCGACGCCAACGCCATCGCGCTGACCAAGCTCATGGACGGCGTCGAGGTCTTCGAGCCCGACTGGGCGGACATCGACAAGAACCTCACCACGTACGTCGAGGACTGGAAGTCCGCCACCGGCAGCTGAACCACCGGCAGTGCGGTCACCGGCGGCTGCGTCACCGCGGCCGAAGGGCCGCAGGCCCCGACCCGCTCCACCGCGCGACGCCCCTGGAACCGAACAACCCGGGGGCGTCGCCGTGCCCGGCACGCACCACCCCCGCTGTTCCATCCGTGCTCCACACCCTCGTCCCCCTTCCGGAGGATCACGTGTCGTCACGCATGTCCCGTCGCTCCCTGCTGGCCTCCGCGGCCGGTCTCGCCCTCACCGCGGGCCCGCTCGCGTCCGTCGCCCGCGCCGCCGCGAAGACCCCCAAGGTCCTCGTCATCGGCCTCGACGGCACCCTGCTGAGCCGCGTCAGGGACGCCGACGCCCCCAGCCTCGACGCCCTGATGGCCGCGGGTCTCACCGCGCCCAGCAGCATCTACGCCAACCCGTTCGCGCCCACCCTGTCCGGGCCCGGCTGGTCCACCCTCATCACCGGCGTCTGGCCCGACAAGCACAACGTGAAGGACAACAACTTCACCGGCCAGAAGTTCGCCCAGTACCCGGACTTCCTCACCCGGATCGAGACCGCGAAGCCGTCCCTGTCCACGTACGCCGTCTCCTCCTGGGCGCCCCTGACGGACACCGTCTTCTCCGCCGAGGTGGACACCCGCGTGTCCACCCCGAGCGCCGAGTACGACACCGGCACCACCTCGCGCGCCGTCGCCCAGCTGCGCAGCGCCAACCCCGACGCGGTGTTCGTCCAGCTCGACAACGTCGACCACGCGGGCCACAGCTACGGCGCCGCCAGCCAGCAGTACCTGGACGCCATCCACGGCGTCGACACCCAGGTCGGACAGATGGTCGCCGCGGTCAAGGCGCGCTCCACCTACGCGTCCGAGGACTGGCTGATCATGATCACCGCCGACCACGGGCACACCGACGCGGGCGGCCACGGCGGCTCCAGCTGGCCTGAACGGCAGACCTTCATGATCGCGACCGGCCCGACCCTGGCCGCCGGTTCGGTGCGTTACGACGTCAGGATGCCGGACATCGCCGCCTCCGCCCTCGCCCACCTCGGCGTCGCCATCGACCCCGCCTGGGGCCTCGACGGACGGCCCGTGCAGCAGCCCGCGCCCGACGACTTCGACGCGCTGCGCCCGCAGCTCGCCACCCGCGTCGACGAGACCGGCATCGGCGCCACGGTCGTCGGCTTCACGCACACCCCGCCCAGCGGCTGGTCCGTCGACAACACCGCGATGGGTACGGGCGGCGTCACCGAGTGGCGCGGCTGGACCTTCACCACCGACGAGTTCTGGACCAAGGCGCAGGCCGACCAGAACCGCGAGAGCAACGTCCGCGCCCGCAACGTGTTCGCGGTCGCCGACGGCGACGAGTGGCAGGACAGGACCTTCTCCGGCACCTTCGACTCCACCCTGGTCAGCCCCGCGTACACGGTCACCGGGGGCGCCGCCGCCACCCTCACCTACACCACCTACTACCGCCACGAGTCCCCGCAGAAGGGCGAGGTGCTCGTCTCCTACGACGGCGCGGCGCCGGTCGGCGTGAAGACGTACACCGCCGACACCTCCTCCCGGGTGGAGAAGGTGACCCTCCAGGTGCCGGCCGGGGCACGGACAGCCCGGGTCCGGTTCCGCTACACCGGCGGGAACAACTGGTACTGGGTGATCGACGGCGTCTCGCTCAAGGCCGGCTGAGCACACCGCATGATCCCGGCGAGGCCGGGATCACAGAGTCCTGACTAGGCTGGGGGCGTCGGCACAGCGTCGTTCCGGCGCCCCCGGATCGAGTGCGTACGTACGCCACAGGACGGCAGGAGACCCAGCACATGTCAGAGCGCAAGCCCATCGAGTCGTGGCTCACCGACATGGACGGTGTCCTCATCCACGAGGGCGTGCCGATCCCCGGCGCCGACTCCTTCGTCAAGAAGCTGCGGGAGTCCGGCAAGCCCTTCCTGGTCCTGACGAACAACTCCATCTACACCGCCCGCGACCTGCACGCGAGGCTGCGGCGCATGGGCCTGGACGTGCCGGTCGAGAACATCTGGACCTCCGCCCTCGCCACCGCCAAGTTCCTGGACGACCAGCGCCCCGGCGGCACCGCGTACGTCATCGGCGAGGCCGGCCTGACCACCGCGCTGCACGACATCGGATACGTCCTCACCGACCACGAGCCGGACTACGTCGTCCTCGGTGAGACCCGTACCTACTCCTTCGAGGCCATGACCAAGGCGGTCCGGCTGATCAAGGGCGGCGCCCGCTTCATCGCCACCAACCCGGACGAGACGGGCCCCTCCACCGAGGGCCCGCTGCCCGCCACCGGCGCGGTCGCCGCGCTGATCACCAAGGCCACCGGCAAGCAGCCCTACTTCGCCGGCAAGCCGAACCCGCTGATGATGCGGACCGGGCTGAACGCCATCGGCGCGCACTCCGAGACCAGCGCGATGATCGGCGACCGCATGGACACCGACGTCCTCGCCGGGCTGGAGGCGGGGATGCAGACCTTCCTCGTGCTGACCGGCCTGACCACGCCCGACGAGATCGAGCAGTACCCGTACCGCCCGTCGATGGTCCTCGACTCGATCGCCGACCTCGTCGAGCGCGTCTGACCGGCAGGGCGTCCGGGGCGGGCCCCAAACCCGAAACGCCCCGGACCGACCCGTTCGGAGCAACGGCGGACCGCTGAAGATGCGGGCCACCGTCGCGCGGGGGACTCTCCAGATGTCTGGAGGTTTCACGATGCGCTCAGTGCGACTCACTCTCTGTGCCGGCGCGGTGGTCGCGGCCGCGTTCACCCCCGTCGCCCACGCGGCCGACGCGGGACCGGCCGGTGTCTCCGTGACACCCGCCGGCCCCGCCTTCGGCGGCGACGTCCAGCTGCGGGCGATGGGCTGCGCCGGCCGGACCGGCACCGCCGTGTCGGACGCGTTCGTCTCGGACGCGCGGCTCACCGGGCCCGGCGGCGGCGGGCTGGTCGGCGAGACCCGCGTCCGCACCTCCCTGCACCCCGGCAGCTACCCCGTCGAGGTCGACTGCGACGGGCACTCCGACCGGGTCAGAGGCACGGTCACCGTCGCCGACCCGGCCGCCTCACCCGCCGTGACCGCGCCCGCCTCGCCCGTCGCACCCGTGCACGCGGGCGGCGGCGCCACCGCCCACTTCGGCTCGGTGGACGCCCGGGAGGCCGGCCCCGGCACCAGGCAGGCCGTGACGGGCCTGGTCCTCGCGGGCGTCGCCGCGGTCGCCGTCGCGGTCCGCAGCGCACGCCGGGGCCAGGACGGCCGCGACTGACATGGCCGAACGCGAACGCTCCTCCGGCACCGGCCGGCTGCTCACCGGGATCGCCTGGCTGGTACTGCTGCTCGGCCTGTGGCTGTGGGGGAGCAGGGTGACGGACCTCCGGCTGGGGACATCGGCGCCCACCACCGGGGACATCGCGGCCGTGGGACGGCCGCCCGAGGTCCGGCTGCCCCACGCGCTCAAGCCCCTCGGCAAGGCCCGCCCGCAGCGCGTCGACATCCCCGCGATGGGCGTGCAGGCCCCCGTCGTCGCCCGCGGACTCGACCGGGCGGGCGCCATCGACCCGCCTCCGTACGACCAGCCCGGCGTCGTCGCCTGGTACGCGGCCGGCGTGGAGCCGGGCGCCGTCGGCACCGCGCTGATGGTCGGGCACGTCGACACCGACACCCGGCCCGCCGTCTTCTACAAGCTCAGCTCGGTGAAGCCGGGCGACACCGTCCGGGTGGTCCGCGACGACGGGACGGTCGCCGAGTTCACCGTGGACGACGTCCAGGTGCTCCCGCGCGACCACTTCGACGCCCGGCAGGCCTACGGGGCACGGGAGTCGGGGCGGGCCGAGCTGCGGCTGGTCACCTGCGGCGGGACCTTCGACAGGGCGACCGGGAGCTACACGGCGAACGTGGTCGTGTCGGCGTACCTCACCGGCCGCGGCGTGTGAACCGACCGCCCCGACCGCCGAACCGCCTACCCGACCCGCCCGGACCGCCGACGCCACCGGCACGCACCTGCCGGTGACCGGAGCCGTCACCGCAGCCCGGTCGGCGACCCGCTCCCCCCGAGAAGCCGCCGACCGGGCTGGTCCTCGACCGCGCGCGCACGGATTGCGGGAGTAACCCGGCGTCGACGCGGGAGGTCTGGGTCCCCGACCGCCGGACACGGCGGGCGGTCGGGACAACCGGCCGGGGACTGGGGCCGTTTGGGGCCACCTTAGAGGGAACGGGCGATATGGCCTAGAGGGTGTCCCACGCCAACTCGCCCTGGCCCGGGGCCCGGTGGCACCCGCTGCCTCGCGCGAGGTCGTCGTCGTGTCGGGGCTGTAACAGCTCCCGGACAAGCACCGGAGACCCCGCGGAGTAGAGGGTGGGTATGTCACGATTAACCCTTAGGACGGTGCACCCAAGGGGGAGTCGGATGTACGGCAAACAGGGTGCCGGGGCACGGGCGTCCATGGCGGTGCTGGGGGCGGCACTGCTGCTCGCGGGGTGCTCCTCCGGGGGCGGCGGCGGCAAGGACGGGGAATCCGGGGCGCCGGTCACGCAACAGCCGAAGAACGCGGACCCGTTCTGGGTGAACCCGGACGGGAACGCGGCGGAACAGGTCGCCGCCTACACCCGGGCGGACCGCGACGACGACGCCGAGCAGATCCGCAAGATAGCGGGACAGCCGACCGGCGAGTGGATCGGCCCGGAGAACCCGGAGCAGGAGGCACGGGGTTTCACCGAGGCGGCGGAGAAGGCGGACCGGGCCGCGGTCATCGTCCTCTACAACATCCCGCACCGCGACTGCGGCCAGTTCTCGCAGGGAGGCGCCGCCGACGGCAACGCCTACCGGACGTGGATCGACGGCGTGGCCCGGGGTATCGGGGACCGCCCCGCCACGGTGATCCTGGAGCCGGACGCCATTCTGCACCTCGTCAACCAGTGCACCCCGCAGGAGTTCCGTGAGGAGCGCTACGACCTGCTCAAGGGCGCCGTCACGCAGCTCACATCCCTGAGGAACACGAAGGTGTACCTCGACGCGGGCAACGCCGGCTGGGGTCACCCCGACCAGATCTTCGAGCCGCTGCGCGCCGCCGGGGTCGACCGGGCCGACGGCTTCGCGGTCAACGTCTCCAACTTCTACTCGACCGAGGACTCCGTCGCCTACGGCAAGCGGCTCGCGGCGAAGGTGGGGAACAAGCACTTCGTCATCGACACCAGCCGCAACGGCAACGGCCCCTACACGGGCGGCGAACCCGACGAGAACTGGTGCAACCCGCCGGGCCGCGCGCTCGGCGAGAACCCGACGACGAAGACCGCGGACCCGCTCGTCGACGCCTACCTGTGGATCAAGCGTCCGGGCGAGTCGGACGGCACCTGCAAGGGCGGCCCGAAGGCCGGCGAGTGGTGGGCCGACTACGCCCTCCGGCTCGCGAAGGCGTCGAAGTAGCCGCACCGGCCCGCACACGAGAGGGCGCCCTCCGCTCACCGGCGGAGGACGCCCTCTCTCGCAACCACCCCGCCGTCAGGGCACCTTGACCCACTGGGCCTTGCTGGGAGTGCCCTGGTCGTCGGTCACGAACAGCATGTACCAGCCGGACTCCACGAGGTTCCGGCTCTTCGGCACGGTCACCGAGATCCCCGTCGCCGTCTTCGTGACGTCCAGCGCGATGGACCGCTGGTCGACATCGGTGACATGGGTGGACGCGCTCGGCCGGATCAGCCGCGCCGTCCTGATGGACGAGCCGTGCGCCGAGGTGAACGTCGCCGAGGCACCCCGGGCGATCGTCTTCGGCCCCCCGGACAGCGAGGGCCGCGAGTCCCGGTACAGGTACGGCGGCGTGTAGATCTCGATGCGCTGCTCGAACGTGGCCGGCTTCGTGTTGGCCTTGTCCGCGTAGAGCGAGTTGGAGCCGAAGAACATCACGCGGCCGTCGGGCAGCAGGATCGAGCCCGAGTGGTAGTTCCGGCCCACCAGCGGATCGGCGACCCGGTCGAAGCTGTTGGACTTCGCGTCGTAGATCCGCGCCTGCAGGATGTCGGAGTCGCCGCGCCCCCGGTAGTCCTCGGAGCCGCCGGACACCAGGACGGTGTCGTCGGGCAGGATCGAGGACTGCGGATAGCGGGTGCCCTTCTCCAGCTCGGGCCCGTCCACGAACGCCGGGTCCGGGTCCTTGAGGTCGATCAGCCGGGTCTTCCTGCTGGACAGCCTGGACTCGCCGACCCCGCCGCCCCCGATCACCAGGTACTTCTCGTTCTGCGCGGGCGGCAGCAGCACCGTGCCGGACGTCTCCATCATGTTCGGGTCGCTCAGGCCCCGGAGCTTGGTGAACGTGTTGCCCGCCAGGTCCCAGACGCCGGGGTCGCGGCCCACGTCGTCGGGGCCGTAGCCGGCGTTCGAGCCCGAGTAGAAGAGCTTGCCGTTCTGCATCAGGGAGATCGCCGGATAGGTCGGGAACTGCCGGATGCCCTTGGTGTACGTCCACTTCCTGGTCTTCGGGTCGAAGACCTCGTTCTTGCCGGGGACGAGCTGGCCGATCTCGTCCAGGCCGGAGAGGCTGAGGACCTTGCCGTCGCTGAGGGTGGTCAGCGTCGGGTACCAGCGGGCCTCGTTCATCGGGTCGACCTTGATGTACCGCTCGGCGACCGGGTCGAACTCGTAGGCGTCGCGGATCCCCTGGAAGTCCTTCTTGTCCAGGGCGAGCTTCTGGGCGATCCCGTACGTGTTGCGGGCGTCGGAACCGCTCAGACCCCGGATCCGGTAGTTGTCCTGGGTGCCGGTCTCGTACTTCTGGCCGCTCTTCTGCGCCTCGACGTAGATACGGCCGAGCCCGGGGTCGTTGCGCAGGAACGCGCCGGTCTTCCTGTCGAAGACCTTCTTGGCGCGCGGGACGAGCACCGGGTCCTTGGAGACGAACGTCCTGCCGTTCTCCTTGCCGGTGAAGGTGCTGCCCGCGGGCAGGGTGATCGGCCTGTCCGGGTTCTCGTTGTGGACGACCATCAGACCGCCCGCCTTGGTCACGTCGCCCTTCAGCGTCTCGTAGCGCTTGGTGCCGCCCGCGATCAGCAGATTGCCGTTGGCGAGCTGGGTGTGCCCCGTGCAGAAGAGGTCGGCGGGGGTCGGGATCTCCTTGATCGTGCCCTTGACCGGGTCCCAGATCCTCGTGTCGAACTTCTTCGCGTCGAAGTTCTGCTGGTTGTTCCCGGAGCCGGCGATCAGCAGGATCTTGCCCGTGTGGAGCAGGGCGGCGTGGATCGTGTTGAGCCGGTACCGCTTCGGGAATTCCACGATGTCCCAGTGGCCGTTGTCGGCTTTGTACTCCCGCTTGTTGATCGTGTACTGGTGATACCTGTCCGTCCCGAAGCGGTACAGCCACGGCCCGTTCATCCCGGCCAGCGCGAGCACCACCACCCCGGTTATCCCGAGGCGGCGGGCACGGCGGCGACGGGCACCGTCATTCATTTCTTACGTCCCCCAAGGGCGATCTGCACGGTCTGGTCGCCGCCCCCGCCCGCCGCGGCCCAGCTGGGTTTGTTCTGCGGCGCGTGCGGGGCGTGCTGCTCCTGCTGCGGGGCCGGGGCCTGCTGCGGGACGGATACGTTCTCGGGCACCGCCGGTGGCCTGCGCCGCTCCTGCCGCAGGCTCCAGCGCCAGGCGAGGATCGGCGACGCGGTGATCAGCAGGGCGAAGGCGCCCCAGGTGATCATCGCCGGGTGGGAGTGGCCGAGGACGAAGCCGGCGGTGATCGAGCCGGCGAAGACCAGGATGAAGAACAGATGGATCCGGAAGGTTCCGAACAGCGTGTCGGGGCTGGCCGAATCGCCCTTGGGCGTCACCACGAACGAGCTCTTGCGGCGCAGCATGGTGTCCATCAGCGACCGTGCGTAGATCGGCGCGGACAGCGCCGACATCACCATGCCCGCCACACCGCCGGAGCCCTCCGGCTCGTGCGGCGAGACGTTGTGACGGCGGTTCCAGATGTACAGGCCGATCTGGAGCGCCGAGGCGTTGCCGTACAGCATCAGCCAGACCGTCGGGTCGATGTTCACGCCCGAGGCGCCGAGCCCGAGGAACAGGGCGCAACTCAGTGCCGCGAGGATCCAGTTGAGTGCCGACATCGGGTAGAAGATGATCATCATGGTGTAGTTGAAGAGCTTGCCCGGAGGCATCGTGGCGAAGCCCTTCCAGTACTGCTTGAGGATCGTCTCGTAGGTGCCCCGCGACCAGCGCAGCTGCTGGGTGAAGAAGTCGGTCCAGGCGCCCGGGCCCTCGCCGACGGCCAGCACGTCCGGGGTGTACACGGACCTCCAACGGCGGCCCGTCGCCGGGTTCTTGGCCCGGTGCATCTCGAACCCGGTCGCCATGTCCTCGGTGATCGAGTCGTAGAGTCCGCCGATCTGCTTCAGCGCCCTGATGCGTACGGCGTTGGAGGTGCCGACGAACATCGGGGAGCCGTAGAAGTTGCCTGCCCGCTGGATGAGGGCGTGGAAGAGGAACTGCTGGGACTCGGCGGCCTTGGTGATGGGGTTGTCGTAATTGCCGTACACCTGGGGGCCGATGACGAAGCCGACGTTCGGGTCGCGGAAGAAACCGAGCATCCGCTCCAGGTAGTTGGGGAGCGGAACGTGGTCGGTGTCGACCGAGGCGAAGTAGTCGTACGCGTCGCCGTGCGCCTCCAGCCAGGCGTTGTAGTTGCCGTGCTTCGTCTTCGCGCGGTGCGGGCCCCTGGGCTGGTTCCACTTCTCGACGCCCTTGCGGGAGAAGTGGTGCACGCCCAGGCGCGCGCAGACCTCCTTCACCTCCGGGTCGTCGCCCTCGTCGAGGAGCCAGATGTGCAGAAGGCCCCGGTGGCGCAGCCTGACGGCGGCCTCCAGGGTCTTCGTCACCATGGCGAGCGGCTCCTTGCCCGGCACGAACGAGGTGAGGAAGGCGACTCTGGTGCCGGTCTCGGGCACCACCGGGACCGGGTCGCGGGCGACCAGCGTGGCGTGCGCGTTCGACAGCACGTTCATGCAGCGGAAGAACTCGATCAGACCGATCGAGACCAGCATCACGATGTCGAGGACCGGCAGGAAGTCGTAGGCGGGATAGTCGCGTTCGGTCCAGTGCTCGGGCTGGAGCAGCCAGCCGAGCAGCACCAGCGACAGCAGCGGGGCGGCTCCCAGCATGAGCGCGGCCCTTATGCGGTGCGGTTCCTGCGAGAGCAGGGAGCGGTACTGCACCGTGTACGGCTTGTCCGGGTCGGGCTGTGTGAGCGGGCCCGCGAGCCGGCTGTAGTGCTCGTAGTCGTATCTCGGCAGTGTGCTCTTGATCCTGCGGATGCTGCCGGTGCGGTGCGGCGGCATACGCAGCCGGGTCGTCTCGGACGGGTCGAAATCCTTTCGGGCACCCGTCGGCGTCGACGTCATGAGTCATCCCCCCAACACGCGCCGTCGAGCGCGTGTTCGTCGGTTCTCTTCGTCCGCCGGGGTCCCCCTAGACCCACGCGGACGTGTCACTGGCAGGCCGGGGCCAACGCGTCGTCCACAGCGTGTGGACGTGGAACCCCGGCTATCCGGTCGCGCGACGCCCCCCTCGGCGTCCGGCCATGAACGGGGCCCCCAACCCCCCATGCCGCAACCGGCCAAGCCCCCCACTTCTCTCAACTGCCATCAATCGACAGCCTCTTGCGGGCCCAGGGTTCTACGTCTCCCTTCATGATCGCAAGATGCGAAACGCGGTGTTAACCGGTCATACGCGCTAATTGGGACGCGTGTGCGAAGAAGGGGCACATGGGGGCGTCCGCGGGGGGCTCCCGGGGCATGACGAAGAGCCCCCTCGTCACGACGAGGGAGCTCTTCGGTCGGTGCGCCGCCAGGGACTCGAACCCCGGACCCGCTGATTAAGAGTCAGCTGCTCTAACCAACTGAGCTAGCGGCGCCTGCTGACGCGAAAACTCTACCCGACCCGTGGGGGTGCTCCCGACCGCGGGGGCGTGCTCCGTCGCAGGTGGGAGGGGTCCCGTACATCATTCGGACCGTCAACATGCGACACCGGACGACAGTTGAGAAACTGACGATTGTGCAGAAATGCGGACATTTCCATCTGGAGTGTGAGGGGCAGCGCATGAAGACTCCGGTATTCGAGGAACTCGATCCCGCGAGTGACTGCGACTGCCCCGGATGCGTTCACTGGCGGCGCGTCCTGCCCCCAGGGTCCCGGGCGGCGGGCCCCGTGGGCCATCCGGCGACCCTCTCCCACGTACTCGGCCTCGCCCGGGCCGGGCGGACCCCCATGGCTCTCGCGCTGGCCGCCACGGCGGGCGTCGTCCTCGCCGCGGGGCAGGCGGTGCCGGCGGCCGCCGCCGCGCACGGTCCCGCCCTGCCGGGCGTTCCCGCAGGTGACGAGCCCGACACCCCGCAGGGAGGGAAGGCGCCGCTGCACGGACCCTCGGGGAAACCGGCGGCGGCCAAGCCGGGCCAGGCCGCCAAGACGCCCGCCACCACACGGACCGAGATCATCAACCGGGCCAAGACCTGGATCGACGCGGGCGTGCCGTACAGCATGAGCGCGTACTGGAAGGACGGCTACCGGCAGGACTGCTCCGGCTTCGTCTCGATGGCCTGGGGGCTCCCGGGCAACGAGTGGACGGGCAGCCTCGACACCTTCGGGGTACGGATCACCCGCGACCAGCTCCAGCCCGGGGACATGCTGCTCTTCCACAACCCGGACAACCCGGAGAAGGGCTCGCACGTCGTCATCTTCGGCGGCTGGACCGACTACACCCACACCTACTACGTCGCCTACGAGCAGACCCCGCCGCATGCCAGGAAGCAGTCCACCCCGTACGCGTACTGGTCGAACTCGGACCGCTACGTGCCCTACCGCTACAAGGGGCTGGCGGACGGCGCGGGCGGTGCGGAGCCGTCCACACCGACGGTGCCGGGTACGGCGACCCGTTTCCCGGGGGCCGCGTACTTCGGGACCGGCGCGAACAACGCCTACGTCACCCAGCTCGGCAAGCTCCTGGTCGCACGGGGCGGCGCCCGCTTCTACACCACGGGCCCCGGACCGCGCTGGACGAGCGCCGACCAGCGGGCGACCCAGGCTTTCCAGAAGGCGCAGGGCTGGACCGGCGCGGACGCGGACGGCCGTCCCGGACCGACCACCTGGGCCTACCTGACCGGCGGGAAGGGCAAGGACATCCCGGCCGTCGCCGGCAGCCCCGGGGCTCCGGGCACCGGTACCTCGCACCCGGTACCCGCCTATCCCGGACGCGCGATGCTCCGGCCCGGCGCGAACAACGCGTACGTCACCCAGCTCGGCAAACAGCTCGTCAAGAAGGGGTTCGGCACGTACTACACGACCGGCCCCGGGTCCCGCTGGGGCGAGGCGGACCGGCGCAACGTCGAGGCGTTCCAGCGGGCCCAGGGCTGGCGCGGCGCCGCGGCGGACGGCTATCCCGGGCCGGAGACCTGGCGGCGGCTCTTCTCCTGAGCGGGCCGACCCCGGCGCCCGAAGCGGCCGGCTTCCCCGCCGGACCGGCCGGGCCCGCCCACCGCTCGTGAACACACTTCCAGGCGCGGAGGCATGGAGGCAGCTATGACCACGACGACGTCACACACCCCGGAACACACCCCCGAGCCCGAGGGGCCGCCCTCGTCCGAGTTCCGGTCCGAGGGCCCCGCCGAGGGCGGCGGAGGTCCACGGGCCGTCCGGCTCATCCAGAACGAGGTGACCACCGAGATCCCCGTCCACCTGCTCTTCCGCGACGACCCCGACCCGGTGTCGGTGCCGCTCGCGCCCGCCGTGGTGGGCCGGCGGCGCGGCACCGGCGAACAGCCGAGGATCAGGCGGCCCGCCGCCGGCAGACCGCCCCGCCCGGTCCCGGAGACCGACCCCGACCTCGTCGAGCGGCCCGCCCGGGTGCTCCCGGGACTGGCCGGTGTGCTCGCCGGGACCTGCGGCGTGGCCGGCTGCGCGGTCACCTCGTGGTGGGCCGGCTTCCTGTCGCCCGCCGTCCTCGACGCGCTGCACCTGCCCCAGGTCGCGGGTGCCGGGTTCGGCCCCGCGCAGTGGGCGGCGTACGCGGGAGCCGGCACCCTCGGTCTGTTCGGCTTCGGCGGGCTCGCCCGCGGCCGGACCGGCGGGGCCTGGGTGCTCGGCCTCTTCGGGCGTTACCGCGGCACGGTCCGGCGCACCGGGCTGATGTGGGTCAACCCGCTGGTGCTGCGCCGCCGGGTCGACGTCCGGCTGCGGCACTGGCGCAGCGAGCCGATGTCCGTGGTGGACGCGAACGGCGTCGCGCTGCGGGTGGTCGTGCTCGTCGTCTGGCGGGTCAAGGACACCGCGCGGGCCACACTCGGTGTCGACGACCACCAGACGTACCTGCGCGAGTGCGTGGAGGCGGCCCTGTCGCGGGTCCTGTCGCAGCAGCCGGCCGAACTGCCCCCCGCCGTGGTCAAGGACCTGACCCTGCGCAACACGGACGCGGTCGGTGAGGCGCTGACCCGGATGGTGGCCGCGGACACCGCGCCGGTCGGCCTGGAGGTCTTCTCCGCCCAGCCGACGCGGATCGAGTACGCGCCCGAGATCGCCGCCGTGATGCAGCGGCGCCGGATCGCGGCCCTGGACGCGCAGCACCGTGACAGCGTGCTCGGCTCGGTCGTGGACTCGGTGGAGGACACCGTGACCCGGCTGACCATGCGGGGACTGGTCGAACTGGACGACTACGAGCGCAAGGCGTTGGTCAAGGACCTCACGGTGGCGTTCTGCACGGGACGCGGGGAGGTGTCGTCGTAGGCGGGTCCGCGATTGGTATGGACATGTTCAACTACCCGCAATAATCTGGGACTTGGTCTAGACCTGAACACCGCGCGCACGGCTCACGGGAACATCCCCCACGTCCTCCAGGAGCGGCAGCATGCGCAAACGGACGAACAAGTCCCTCACCAGCGGCAAGACGAAGATGTACGCGGCGGCCCTCGGCCTCGCCACGGCGGGCACGTTCGTGCTCTCCAGCGGCGGGGCGAGCGCCCACGGCTACACCGACCAGCCCCTCAGCCGGCAGAAGATGTGTGCCAGCGGCGGCAGCGTCGCCAACTGCGGTGACATCCAGTGGGAGCCGCAGAGCGTCGAGGGTCTCAAGGGCTTCCCGGCGGCGGGCCCGGCCGACGGACAGATCTGCTCCGCGGGCCACGGCAACTTCAGCCAGCTCGACCAGCCCAAGACCCCCGCGGGTACGGCCTGGCCGACGACCAAGGTCGGCGCGGGGCAGAGCTACAGCTTCCGCTGGCAGTTCACCGCCATGCACGCGACGACCGACTTCAAGTACTTCATCACCAAGACCGGCTGGAACCAGAACCACGCGCTGACCCGCGCGGACCTGGAGGCCACCCCGTTCCTGACGGTCCCCTACAACGGACAGCGCCCCCCGTCCACGCTCTCGCACACCGGCACCCTGCCGAGCGGCAAGAGCGGACACCACATCATCCTCGGGGTGTGGACGGTCGCGGACACGACGAACGCGTTCTACTCCTGCGCGGACGTCACGTTCTGAGGCCGGCACAGTTCTGAGCCTCCCTTGAGGCGCGGGCACCCCCGGCCCGGGTAGGTTCCCCGCACGCCGTCCCGACCGACGGCGTGCGGGGAAGCAGTGTCCGACCACCGGGGGTCCTGATGAGTGTGTTCTTCTACGCCGTGCCCGTGCTGATCATCACCGGGGTGCTGCTCATCGCGGTCAAGGTGGTGCGCCGCTCGCTCGAACTGCGCAGCGCCTGGAGCAGCGGGCTGACCGCCGAGGGCCGCTGCCTGCGCTCGTACACCACGACCAGCGGCGGCAGTGGCGACTCCTCCGTCACCACGACGCTGCACCACGTCTACGAGTTCACGACGCGCGACGGCCGCGCCGTCCGCTTCGACGAGGACAACGGCCGCCCGACCGTCGTCGAGGGCGACATCGTCACCGTGCACTACACCGCCGCGCACCCCGAGAAGGCCACCGCCCACGCGCCGAGCCCGGTCAAGGCCGCGGTGGGCACCGTCGCCATGCTGGCGTTCTGCGGTGTGGTCGTCGCCTTCTGCGTCGGCTTCATGATCACCTTTCACGAGGTCTTCGCGGGGGACTCCTTCTTCGGCGGCATCTAGGACGTCACGGGCGGCGTGCACGCCTCTCCACATCTGACGATCCGTCAATTACCGTACGCGCCCATGGGGTCCAGCAGGCGTACCGTCGGGGAACTCGTGGCGCAGCGGTGGGGCGACCACCGGCCGGGACTGTGGTTCGAGGGCCGGACCGTCAGCCACCACCAGGTGGCGGCGGGCGCGGCACAACGAGCCGCGCTGCTCGCCCGGCTGCTGCCGCCCGGTGCCGAACCGCACCTCGGGGTGCTGCTCGACAACACCCCCGAATACCCGCTGTGGCTCGGCGCCGCCGCCCTCGGCGGAGCCACCGTCGCCGGGATCAACCCGACCCGGCGCGGTCCCGAACTCGCCCGCGACATCCTGCACACCGAGTGCCGCGTCCTGATCACCGAGCGGGCCCACCTGCCGCTCCTCGACGGCCTCCGGCTTCCCGGCGTACGGGTCCTGGTGACCGACTCGGACGACTACGCCGAACTCCTCGCGCCCTACGAGGGCGCGCGGCCCGACGCGTCCGCCGCGCGGCCCGACAGCCGGTTCCTGCTGCTGTTCACCTCCGGTTCGACCGGCGCTCCCAAGGCCGCGATCTGCACCCAGGGCAGGATCGCGGCCGCCGGTCTCTCGCTCGCCGGCCACTTCGGGGTGCGCCCGGACGACACCCACTACATCTGCATGCCGATGTTCCACGGCAACGCCGTGATCGCCGACTGGGCGCCCGCGCTCGCGGCCGGCGCGCGCGTGGCGCTGCGGCGCCGCTTCTCGGCGTCCGGATTCCTCCCCGACGTCCGCGCCTGCGGCGCCACCTACTTCACCTACGTGGGCCGCGCGGTGCAGTACCTGCTGGCCACGCCGCCCCGTCCCGACGACCGGGACAACCCGCTGCGCATGGGATTCGGCACCGAGGCAGGAGCGGTCGACGCGGCGGCCTTCGAGAAACGCTTCGGGGCGCGACTGGTGGAGGGGTACGGCTCCTCGGAGGGCGGCGCCGCCATCCAGCGCACGTCCGGCACCCCCGCCGGGGCCATCGGGAGGGCGGCCCCCGGCGACGACCTCGCGGTGGTCGACCCCCGGACCCGGCGCAGCTGCCCGCCGGCCGTCTTCACCCCGGCCGGGCGCCTGCTCAACGGGGCCGAGGCGATAGGGGAGTTGGTGAACCGCGGCGCCAGCCCCTTCGAGGGGTACTGGCGCAATCCCGACGCCGACGCGGCCCGGCGCCGGGGAGCGGACCCCCGGCCGGACACCCCCGCCGCGGAGCGGGACTGGTACTGGACCGGTGACCTCTTCTACCGGGACACGGACGGCTACCTCTACTTCGCCGGACGCACCGACGACCGGCTCCGCGTCGACAGCGAGAACCTCGCCGCCGCGATGATCGAGCACATCCTCGCCCGGTACGAGGACGCCGCCGCCGTCGCGGTGTACGCCGTGCCGGATCCGGTGGCGGGCGACCAGGTCATGGCGACGCTCGCCCTGAAGGAGGGGGCCTCCTTCGACCCCCGGGGCTTCACGGCGTTCCTGGACGCCCAGCCCGACCTGGGCACGAAGATGGCGCCGCGCTTCCTGCGGATCGTGGCGCGCATGCCCGTCACCGCCACCAACAAGATCCACCGGGTGGGCCTGCGACGCGAGGGCTTCCGCTGCCCGGATCCCGTGTGGTGGCGCCCCCCGGGCGAGCGCGCGTACCGGCCCCTGACGGCGGCCGACACCGACGGTCTCGACGCCCGCTACCGGGCCCACGGCCGGGAGGACCTCCTCGCCCGGGCGGCACCCGCGCCGGCGGAGCCGCCGAAGGGCCCGACCCGGGAGGGGTAGACGAACGGGCTCCGGGCGGCGGGGTGAGGGGTGGCGGGGTGGGACGGGGGCCGGGCCGGGTCGGCCCCGTGCGCACCGGCGGGCCGGATGGTCCGCGCTCACCGGGCCCGCCTACGGTGTTCCGCATGATCCGACCGGTGGCGTACACGGGATATCTCGTCGGCGGCGTGCTGGTCGGCGCACCCCTGTCGGCGGGACTGCTGATTCTCGGCACCCTGGGCGCGGCACTGAGCCCCGTCCTCGTCGGGCTGCCCCTGCTCGCGCTGTTCGCGCTGTCCGGCATACCCGTCGGCGTCCTCGAACGCCGGCGGGCGGACCGGCTCGACCGGCCCGCCGTGCGGCACCGCGGCCCGGGTGACGAGCGCGGCCGCGCGCCGGCCGGCCCGCACCGCACCCCGGCCGAGCCGGGACTCGGCCCCTGGGCACGACTGCGCTTCACCGAGCAGGCGACCTGGCGCGAACTGGCGTACACCGTGCTGCTCGCGTTCGTCCTCTGGCCGCTGGACCTGCTGGTCCTCGCCATGGTCTTCGCCCTCCCCGGCGCCCTGCTCACGGCCCCGGCCCAACTCGCCCTCTCCGGCGAGGAGATCCGCGTCGCCAAGCTCTGGCTCGTCGACGGCTACCCGCAGGCGTCCCTGATCGCCGCGGGCGGACTCCTGCTGCTCCTCGCCCTGCTGTATCCGCTCACCCTGTACGCCCGGGCCCGCGCCACCCTCGCCCGGGTGCTCCTCGCGCCGCGTGAGACCGAGGTGCGGCTCGCCGAGGTGACCGAGTCGCGGGCCCGCCTGGTGGCCGCCTTCGAGGCGGAACGGCGGCGCATCGAAAGGGACCTGCACGACGGGGCCCAGCAGCGGCTCGTCGCCCTGAGCATGCGCCTCGGACTCGCCCGCCTCGACGCCCCGCCCGAACTCGCGGACCCCCTCGCCCAAGCGCATCGAGAGGCAGACGAAGTCCTCGGCGAACTGCGCGAGTTGATTCACGGCATCCATCCCCGGGTGCTCGCCGACTACGGGCTCGGCGACGCGATCGCCGACGCCGCCGACCGCTCGGCCGTCCCGGTGGAGGTCGACGTGGAGCTGCCCCGGTTCACCGAAGCCGTCGAGTCCGCCGCGTACTTCGCCGTCCGCGAGGCGCTCGCGAACGTGGCCCGGCACAGCGGGGCGGGACGGGCGTGGATCAGCGCCGGCTGCACGGCGGGGGACCGGCACGGCCGGCGGCTGTGGATCGAGGTGCGCGACGACGGCCGCGGCGGAGCCGTACCCTCCGGCGGCGGAGCCGGGGGGAAGGGACCCGGCGGTCGGGCCGGTTCCGGCCTCACCGGTCTCGCCGACCGCCTCGCCGTCCTCGATGGAACACTGGCCGTCGACAGCCCGCCGGGCGGTCCCACCGTGCTGCGTATGGAGATCCCGTGCTGAGAGTCGTACTCGCCGAGGACGGCGTGCTGTTGCGGGAGGGCCTGGTGGGGCTGCTGAACCGCTTCGGACACGAGGTGGTGGCGGCCGTGGGCGACGCGGAGGCGCTGCGCGACGCCGTGTCGGCGTACACGCCCGACCTCGTCGTCACCGACGTCCGTATGCCGCCCGGCTTCCAGGACGAGGGCCTGCGCGCGGCTCTCGCGCTGCGCGCCGCCGACCCGCGCCTCCCGGTGCTGGTGCTCAGCCAGTACGTCCAGCGCGCGTACGCCGCCGACCTCCTCGACACCGGTGACGGAACCGGCGTCGGCTACCTCCTCAAGGACCGGGTCGGGCAGGTCGGGCAGTTCGCGGAGGCGGTCGAGCGGGTCGCGGCCGGCGGGACGGTCGTGGACCCCGAAGTCGTACGGCAGTTGCTGCGCCGCCGGCGCGATCCGCTGGCGACGCTGACACCCCGCGAGCGCGAGGTCCTCGGCCTGGTCGCCGAAGGCCGCTCCAACGGCGCCATCGCCCGCGAACTGGTCGTCACCGAGGCCGCCGTCGGCAAGCACATCGGCAACATCCTGAGCAAGCTGGAGCTGCCCCCGGCCGAGGGCACGCACCGCCGCGTGCTGGCCGTACTCGCCTATCTGCGGGGGTAGTTGAGGCGCGGCGGGGTTCTCCGGACCGCTGTGAAGGATGCCGTGGTGAGGAGTCCCGGCCGGTTCGCGCGGGGAGGATACCGGGACACGTGAGCCGATGGGCCCGCGTGCCCGACGCCCGAGCCCAGGTGGGTCTCGAACCGATCGAAGAGAGAGACACCCCCTGGGGGCCGGACCGTGCACCCGGCCCGACGGTCCGGCGGTGCCCCACCCACCCTCCACAGCACCCGAAAGGCACTCATGTCCCCCACGCATGACACGCTCGACCGCGGCCACGGCGACGACCTGCTCGCCTTCGTCAGGGCCAGCCCCTCGCCGTACCACGTGGTGGCGAGCGCGGCGCAGCGCCTGGAGAAGGCGGGCTTCGCGGAGCTGCGGGAGCGGGACGACTGGACGGCCGGGGCCGAGGGCGGCCGGTACGTGGTCCGCGCGGGAGCGCTGCTCGCCTGGTACGTGCCGCCGGGCGCCCCCGCCCACACCCCGTTCCGGATCGTCGGCGCCCACACCGACTCCCCGAACCTGCGGGTCAAGCCCACCCCGGACACCGGCTCGGCGGGGTGGCGGCAGATCGCCGTGGAGGTCTACGGCGGCGTGCCGCTCAACACCTGGCTGGACCGTGATCTGGGCGTCTCGGGGCGGCTGACCCTGCGCGACGGTTCGACCCGGCTCGTCTGCGTCGACAAGCCACTGCTGCGGGTGCCCCAGCTCGCCATCCATCTGGACCGGACCGTCAACGACGGGCTCGCCCTGGACCGGCAGCGCCACATGACCCCGCTGTGGGGGCTGGGCGACGCGCGGCCCGGTGCCCTGCTCGGCCGGGTCGCCGAGGCGGCCGGCGCCGACGCCCGCGAGATCCTCGGCTGGGACCTGATGCTCCACGACGTCCAGCCGCCCGGGTACCTGGGCGCGGACGAGGAGTTCATCGTCGCTCCCCGCCTCGACAACCTGATCTCCGTGCACGCGGGCGTCACCGCCCTGGTGGCCGCGGCCGGCGCGGCCCGCCCGCCCGCGCGCGTTCCGGTGCTCGCCGCCTTCGACCACGAGGAGGTGGGCAGCGGCTCGGAGTCCGGCGCCCAGGGTCCCCTCCTGGAACGGGTGCTCGGCAGGTCGGTGACCGCCCGCGGCGGGGGCGCGGAGGACTTCGACCGGGCTCTCGCCGGCGCCCTGTGCGTCTCCTCCGACATGTCCCACGCGGTCCACCCCAATTACGCCGAGCGGCACGACCCGGGCCACCAGCCGCTGCCCAACGGCGGCCCGGTGATCAAGGTCAACGCCAACCAGCGGTACGCCACCGACGGCGCGGGTTTCGCCGCCTTCGCGGGGGCGTGCGAGCGGGCAGGCGTGTCCTGGCAGCCGTTCGTCTCGCACAACGCGATGCCGTGCGGCACCTCGATCGGGCCGATCACCGCGGCCCGGCTCGGCGTGGCGACGGTCGACGTGGGGGTGGCGGGGCTGTCGATGCACTCGGCGCGTGAGCTGTGCGGGGCACGGGACCCCGGGCTGCTGGCGCGGGTGCTGACGGAGTTCGTCACGTCGGAGTAGCCCGGTACGCGTGAAGGCCCCCCACTCGCGTGGAGGGCCTTCACCAAGGTGCGCCGCCAGGGACTCGAACCCCGGACCCGCTGATTAAGAGTCAGCTGCTCTAACCAACTGAGCTAGCGGCGCATGACTCTCGCCTCCCGCTTCCGCGGGCGGCGACAAAAGAAATACTACCTGGTCCTCGGGGGTGCTTCCGACCACCCGCGCGACACCCCGGGGACGCCCGGCGGGCCGGGGCCCGGGGATGCCGGTCCTGCCGGTCCCTAGATCGTGAGGGAGAGCAGGACGGGGGCCGCTCCGCGGTTCAGCGTGTCCGCGGCGCGGCGCAGCCGGTGGGCGTGCTCGACCGGAAGCGAGAGGGCGAGGCAGCCGACGGAGGAGCCCGCGGTGATCGGGACGGCCGCGCAGACCGTGCCGATCGCGTACTCCTGGAGGTCGAGCACCGGCACGGTGGCCGGCTGGGAGTCCAGGCGGGACAGCAGCAGCCGCTCGCTGGTGATGGTCCGCGAGGTGAGGCGGGCCATCCTGTGCCGGGCGAGGTGGTCACGGCGGCCGTTGTGGTCGAGCTGGCCGAGCAGGCTCTTGCCGACCGCGCTGGCGTGCGCGGCGGAACGGAAGTCGACCCATTCGTTGACCGCGGGGGTCGCCGGACTCTCCGCGTACTGGGTGACGTGCACCTCGCCGTCGATGTACCGGCTGACGTAGACCGCCGCGCCGACCGAGTCGCGGAGCCGGTCGAGGGTCTGCTGGAGCGTCTCGCGCACGGCCTGGTCGCGGCCCTCCGCGGTCCCGAGGCGGCTGAGGGAGGCGCCGGTCACGTACGCCCCGTCGGTGACCTGCTCGACGTACCCCTCCCGGCGCAGCATCCTGACCAGCGCGGTCAGCCGGTCACCGCCGAGGCCGGTCCGGCGGGCGAGCTCGGCGCCGGTGACGCCGGTGGTGTGCCGCGCCACCGTCTCCAGAACGCGCAGGGCGTCCTGGGCCGAGTGGTACGGGGCGGTCGGCTCGTTCTTCAGCGCCACGGTTTCCCCCTGCGCTTGATGGCCCGGCTCAAAAAAGACGTCGGTCCGGACGGCTGGGCTCACTCCACGATAACCGTCAAGCAGCTGTCTGTGAGCGCCTGTTGACGAGATCGGTGGTGCGCTCCGAGTCGCTCAGCAGGAGCGCACCACCCTGGCATATGCCAAGGTCACGACCCGTGGGGCATGCCCCACGTGCCGGACCTCGCGCCTTCCCGTCCGTGCCCGCCGTCCGCCCCCGGTTCGCTCCCGTCGTCACAGCACGGCGCTGAGGAATTCCCGGGTCCGCTCCTGCTCCGGATCGCTGAAGATCTTCTCCGGCGGGCCGGACTCGATGACGTGGCCGGAATCGAACATGAGGACCTGGTCCGAGATGTCCCGGGCGAAATTCATCTCGTGGGTCACGCAGAGCATCGTGATGTCCGTGGTGCGGGCGATGTCACGGAGGACGTCGAGCACGCCCGCGACCAGCTCCGGGTCGAGCGCGGAGGTCACCTCGTCCAGCAGCAGCACCTGCGGCCGCATCGCCAGCGCCCGGGCGATCGCCACCCGCTGCTGCTGGCCGCCGGACAGCCGGCCCGGCCGCTCGTCGCACTTGTCCGCGAGGCCGACCAGGTCGAGCAGCTCCCGCGCCCGCACCTCCGCCTCGTCCTTGGACATGCCGAGGACCGTCACCGGCGCCTCGGTGACGTTTCTGAGCACGCTCATGTTCGGGAACAGGTTGAACTGCTGGAAGACCATCCCGATCTTCTTGCGGACCTCGCGGACCTCCTTCTCGGGCGCGGGGAAGAGCCGGTCACCGGCGACGGTGATCGTCCCCTCGTCCGGCTTGGTCAGCGTCATCAGCAGCCGCAGGATCGTCGTCTTGCCGGACCCGGACGGGCCGATCAGCGTGACGTGCTTGCCGGAGTCGACACGGAAGTCGAGGTTGTCGAGGACCGTGTTGTCCCCGAAGCGCTTGGTGACCCGGTCGAAGCGGATCAGCTCGCTGCCGTCCACCTTGGGATTGGCGAGGTCCTTCAGGGGGCCGGTGTCGGTGTTCGTGTCAGCGGACAAGGCGTCGCTCCAGGGCTCGCAGCAGCAGGGAAGCCGGGTAGGAAATGAGGATGAAGGCCACGCCGATGACCGTGAGCGGCTCGGTGAACTGGAAGTGCTGCTGCGAGTACAGCCGCGCCTCCCCGAGCATCTCCAGCACGGTGATCGTCATCAGCATCGGGGTGTCCTTGAGCATGGCGATGACGTAGTTGCCGAGCGCCGGCACCACGCGGCGGATCGCCTGCGGCAGGATCACGGCCGTCCAGGTGCGCCGCACCGGCAGACTGAGCGCGGTGGCCGCCTCCCACTGGCCGGCGGGCACCCCCTCGATACCGGCCCGGTAGACCTGCATCGTGTACGTCGAGTAGTGCAGCCCGATCGCGACGACACCGGTGGTCAGCGCGGAGAACGTGATGTTCCACTCGGGCAGCACGTAGAAGAGGAAGAACAGCTGCACCAGCAGCGGGGTGTTGCGGACGAACTCGGTGACCACCCCGACCGGCCAGCGCACCCAGCGCGTCGGCGTCCGCATCAGCAGCGCCCACACCAGACCGAGCGCGAACGAGATCACCGAGCCGAGGGCCAGTGCCTGCAGGGTGACCAGCAGGCCGTCCCAGAAGTGCGGCATGAAGTCGCCGACGGCGTTCCAGTCCCACGTCATGAGGCACCTCCGGTCGTCGTCTCCATGAGGTCCGTGGTGCTCATGAGCCACTCCCGCCCGCGGTACCCGCACCGGCGCCCACGCCGGTCGTCTCCGCCCGCTTCAGCTCGCGCGCCGGCATGCTGTCCGGCTCCTTGCCGATCCCGGCCTTCAGCCGCTTCTCCAGACCGCGCATCAGCCGGGTGAGCAGGAAGGCGATGACGAAGTAGATCAGCAGGACGTACGTGTAGACCTCCGCGCTCTGCTGCAGCGCGAGCCGCACCAGGTTGGCGCTGAACGTCAGATCGCCCATGCCCATCACGGAGACCAGCGCGGTGCCCTTGAGCAGCTCGACGAGCAGGTTGCTGAACGGAGGCACCATCTCCGGCACCGCCTGCGGCAGCAGGATCAGCCGCATCCGCTGCCAGTGCGTGAAGCTGAGCGCGATCCCGCCCTCACGCTGCGCCGGGTCGACCGCGTTCAGCGCGCCGCGCACGATCTCCGAGCCGTACGCGCCGTACGTCAGCCCGAGCGCCAGCGTGCCCGCCCACAGCGGGACCAGCTGCCAGCCGAAGGCGAGCGGCAGCACGAAGTACACCCAGAAGATCATGATCAGGGCGGAGGTGCCGCGGAACACCTCGGTGTAGAAGCCCGCGAGGAAGCGGACGACCCATCGCCGCGAGGTCCGCGCGATGCCGACCACGAAGGACATGGCACCGGCCAACAACGCGCTGCAGAACAGCAGTTGGACGGTGACCCAGATCCCTTTGAGGACGAGTTCCCAGAGTCCCGATGTCATCCGCGGCAGAGCTCCTTCGCGGTCATGTCGGTCATCTCGGCCTTGGTGAAGCCGAACGGCCGCAGGATGCGGAAGAGTTCGCCGCTCTCCTTCATCTTGCGCAGCTCGACGTTGAAGGCGTCCCGCAGCCTCGTCTCCGGAGAACGGAAGGCGAACCCGCCGCCGTCGACGTGCGGCTTGCCCTTGACCAGCGGCGCGAAGGGCTTGGTGCTCTCGGCCTTGCCGGACTTCCTGACCACCTCGCGGACGGTCAGCGCGGTCCCCGAGAAGACGTCGGCGCGGCCCGCCTCGACGGCGTTCAGGCCCGCGACCTGGTCCGGCACGATCAGGATCTCGCTCTCCTTGTACCCGGCCTCGACGGCGTACTGGATCTCCGCGTACCCCGTGCCCGTCGCGAACTTGGCCTTCTTGGCCACGATGTCCTTGTAGTCGTGCAGGCCCTTCGGGTTGCCCTTGCGCACGATGAACGCGTCGAGCATCTGGTAGTCGGGGTCGGCGAAGATGACCTGCTCGCACCGCTCGGCGTTGATGTACATCCCGGCGGACACGACGTCGAACTGCTGCGAGTTGAGCCCGGGTATGAGGGAGCCGAACTCGGTCGGCACCGGCTGGACGCGGTCGACGCCGAGCCGCTTGAAGACGGCCTTGGCCAGTTCCGGCGCCTCTCCGGTGAGGTGGCCGTCCCGGTCGATGTACCCGAAGGGGATCTCGCCCGCGATACCCAGGCGGACCACGCCCTGCGCCCTCAGCCGGTCGAGGAGGTCGCCGCCGTCGGTCGAGGACGCGGTGGCCACCCGACTGCAGCCTGCGGCACCCAGCGCACCGAGCGCCGCGACCCCCGCGAGCAGCGACCGGCGGGTGGTCCCGGGTGTGTGTCTGTCGTGTGCGCGGTCATTTCCGCGTGCTTTCCCAAGAGGTGGAGCCATGGCCGCGCGGCTACCCGAGACCATGCGAAGTATTCGGATCGATTTCGGCCCCGTATGTTTCCGAGGCGCACTTGACCCCGGGGGGACCATGGAATGCATGGCTGATCGATTCATCGAAGTCTCGCTGGTCAAGCGCGATGTGCACTGCACCGCGAAACTCCTCGACGACCGCGCGCCGATCACCTGCGCGGCGGTGTGGGACGCCCTTCCGCTGAGCGGCGACGTGTACCACGCGAAATACGCACGCAATGAGATCTACGCTCTCTTCCCCCCTTTCGCGATATCTGAGCCACCCCTGGAAAATCCGACAGTTACCCCTATTCCAGGAGACCTCTGCTATTTCGCTTTCGCGGGAACGGAGCTGGGCACCAAGGCCTACGGCTACGACGCGGACGTCCGTCCCGGCACGACGCTGGTCGACCTCGCCCTCTTCTACGAGCGCAACAACCTGCTCCTGAACGGGGACGTGGGCTGGATCCCGGGCATCGTCTGGGGCGAGCTGGTCGACGGCCTCGACGAGATGGCCGAGGCCTGCAACGACCTGTGGCGGACCGGCGCCGCGGGGGAGACGCTCAGCTTCCGGCGGGCCTGAGGCCCACCGTGCCGGGGGCCGCCGGGGGTGCGACCCCGGCGGCCCCCGCCTCGTACAGCGCGTGCGCCGTCCGCAGGACGAGATCGTCCCGGTGCCGGGCCGCGACGATCTGCAGCCCGGCCGGCAGTCCGTCGCCGTCCACGCCGACGGGGACCGTCGCGGCGGGCTGCTGCGTCAGGTTGAAGGGGTACGTGAACGGCGTCCAGCCCGTCCAGCGGCGCAGCCCCGAGCGGGCCGGCACCTCGACGCCCGCGGCGAACGCCGTCGACGGCAGCGTCGGCGTGACCAGCACGTCGTACGTCGTGTGGAACAGCCCCATGCGGCGGCCCAGCGCCATCCGGACGTCCGTCGCGGCGAGGTACTCCAGCGCGCTGTACCGGGCGCCCCGGCCGCAGATCTCCCGCAGCCCCGGATCGAGCAGGGCCCGCCGGTCGGGCCCGAGCTGCTGGGTCACCCGGGCCGCCCCGCTGAACCACAGGGTGTGGAACGCCTCCACCGGATCGGTGAAGTCCGGGTCGGTCTCGGTGACATGGGCGCCGAGCCCGGCGAGCCGCTCCACCGCCCGCCGTACCGCCGACGCGACCGCCGGGGCGACCGCGACCTGCCCGCCGAGGGAGGCCGAGTACGCGACGCGCAGACCGCGCACCCCGCCGGCGAGGGCGTCCACGAAGGATCCGCCCGCCGGGCCGAGCGCGGACCAGTCGCGGGCGTCCGGCGCGCCGATCACGTCGAGCATCAGCGCCGCGTCGGCGGCGTCCCGGGTCATCGGGCCCACGTGCGCGAGCGTCCCGAAGGCGCTGGCCGGATAGAGCGGCACCCTGCCGTACGTCGGTTTCATCCCGAAGATCCCGCAGAACGCGGCCGGTATGCGCACGCTGCCACCGCCGTCCGTGCCGAGCGACAGCGGACCCGCGCCGAGCGCGACGGCCGCCGCGCTGCCCCCGCTGGAGCCGCCCGCGGTGCGCGAGACGTCGTACGGGTTGCGGGTCACGCCCGACAGCGGCGAGTCCGTGACCCCCTTCCAGCCGAACTCGGGGGTCGTCGTCTTGCCGAGGAACACCGCGCCGTGCTCGCGCAGCCGGGCCACCGACGGCGCGTCCTCGTTCCAACGCCCCTGCTCACTCACGGTCTTCGAGCCGCGCAGCGTCGGATGCCCGCGCAGCAGCAGGATGTCCTTCACCGTGACGGGCACCCCGTCCAGCAGGCCGATCGGCTCCCCGCGCCGCCAGCGGTCCGCCGAGGCGCGGGCTTGGGCGAGGGCGTCGTCCGCGAGGAGGCGGACGAACGCGTTCACGGCGGGCTGCACCCGCTCGGCCCGTTCCAGGGCGGCGCGCGTCACGTCCGCGGGGCTGAATTCGCCCTTGCGGTACCCGTCGACGAGTTGTACGGCGGTCAGCTCGGTGAGTTCCGACATCGGCCCCTCCACGGCGGTTCAGTGTCCGGGTACGTACCCACGCTTCTTGTCGACCACGTTCCGCAGGGGCTTACCCGCCGCCCAGAGGTCGTACAACTCCAGGAACTGTGTGCCCAGTTCGTCCCGCCAGCCGATGGTGTCCCCGCTCATGTGCGGCGACACGATCAGACCCGGGAGCTGCCACAACGCGCTCTCGGGGCCCAGCGGTTCGTGCTCGAAGACATCGAGGGCGGCGCCCGCGATCCAGCGCTTCGACAGCGCCTCGGCGAGCGCCCGCTCGACGACGAGCTGACCGCGCCCCACGTTGATGAAGCGGGCGGAGGGCTGCATCATCCCGAAGCGCCGCGCGTCGAACATGCCGTGGGTCTCGTCGGTGAGCGGCGCGGCGCACACCACCCAGTCGGCGCGGGCCATCAGCCTGTCCAGCTCCGCCGGTCCGTGGATCCCGGTGCGCGGCGTGCGTCCCACCAGGGCCGTGGTGACGCCGAGTGCCTTGAGCGTCCGGACGATCGCCCGCCCGATGGGCCCGGAGCCCACCACGCAGGCCCGGGTGCCGGCCACGCGCTGCGACTCGCGGTGGCGCCACGAGCGCTCGCGCTGGAGGTCCCAGGTCCGCGGCAGGTCCTTCGCCATGGCGAGCACCAGCGCCGCCACGTACTCGGCGATGGGCTGGTCGAACACCCCGCGCGCGTTCGTCACCACCGTGTCGCAGGCGGCGAGTTCGGGGCACATCAGGCGGTCCACACCGGCGCTCGCGGTGTGCACCCAGTGGGGCCGCGGACCCTCGCCCGGCCACGCGCGGCGCACGGCGTCCGAGGCGAAGTCCCACACGAGCAGCGCGTCCGCGTACGGCAGCTTCTCCGCGAGCGTGGAGTCGTCGGCGTGCTCGACGCGCACCCGGCCGGTGAGACGGCCGAGGCGGGGGAGGGGATCGGCGTCCAGGACGAGCAGGGTGGTCCCGGAGGACGAGGGGGAGGACGGGGCGGGGGACATACGGGCGTTCATCGGGAGAAACCGTTTCGCAATGCGAGTCCGCTTTTCTGAGGTGTCCTGAGGCGAGATGGCCGGGGGAGCGTGCGGGCGAACAGGGGTCGAGGCCGTCTGAGATGCGCGGATTGACCACGCTCGCACCCGAACCTACCTTCGTCAACACGGGCCCGCACACGGTCCGTTGCCCGCCTGTTTCCCTTCGTGAGGCCGGTGCCAGCCATGGACGTTTCCTTTCTCGGCGGTCCGCATCCGCAGCGCGGGGTCGGCGTCGTCGCCCCGTTCGACTTCGCCCTCGACCGTGAGCTGTGGCGCTGGGTCCCGGCCGAGGTCTCCCTGCATCTGACCCGCACCCCGTTCGTGCCGGTCGAGGTCAGCCTGGACCTGGCACGGCTGGTCTCCGAGCACGAAACGCTGGGCGACGCGGTACGCGCCCTGAACGCGGTCGCGCCCGAGGTCGTCGCGTACGCCTGCACCTCCGGCAGCTTCGTCGGCGGGGTCGCCGGGGAGAAGGCCATGTGCGAGGCGATGACACGGGCGGGCGCGCTTCCCTCGCTCACCACCTCCGGCGCACTCCTGGACGCCCTCACGGAACTCGGTGCCCGCCGGATCGCCCTGGTCACCCCGTACACCGTCTCTGTCACCCAGTCCCTGGAGGAGTACCTCGCCGAGGCCGGCATCACCGTCACGGACCGCGCGTTCATGGGCCTGACCCGGCACATCTGGAAGGTCCCGTACCGCGACGTCGCCGACATGGCCCGCCGGGCGGTGCGCGGCCACGCCGACGCCCTCTTCATCAGCTGCACCAATCTTCCGACGTACGACGTCATCCCCCAGCTGGAGGCCGAGCTGCGGATCCCGGTGATCTCGGCCAACCAGGTGACGATGTGGGCGGCACTGCGCCAACTGGGTACCCGAGCGGTGGGCCCCTATCAGCGGCTGATCGATCAGGCCGCCCGCAGGGACCCGGTACTGCCGGAAGAACAGGAAGGTTGGGCATGACCGCACTCGGATTCCTCTACCCCGGCCACTCGGCCGAGGACGACTACCCGCGCATGGAGCAGCTGCTCGGCAGCGACGTCAGGCTGGGCGTCGTCCACACGGACATCGGGGAGGACGCCCACCGCGTGGACGCCCTGCTCGAGATGGGGTCCGCGGAACGTCTGGAGGCGGGCGTCGAGGAGCTGCGCCTGTCCGGTGCCGAGGCCGTGGTCTGGGCCTGCACCAGCGGCAGCTTCGTCCGCGGCTGGCAGGGCGCCCACGAGCAGGTCCGCGGCCTCGCCCGGTCGGCGGGCATCCCGGCGTCCTCGACGTCCTTCGCCTTCGCGCACGCCGTCCAGGAGATCGGGGCGCACCGCGTGGCGATCGGGGCGACCTACCCCGAGGACGTCGCCGCGCTCTTCGCCGCGTTCCTCAAGGAGGCGGGCGCCGAGGTGGTGGCCGTGAGCGCCTCCGGGGTCGTCACCGCGGCCGAGGTCGGCACCTGGGAGTACGGCCGGGTCCTCGCGCTGGCCCGCGAGGTGGACCGCCCCGACGCCGAGGCGATCCTCCTGCCGGACACCGCCCTGCACACGGTGTCCCACATCACGGACCTGGAGAAGGAGCTGGGCAAACCGGTCCTCACAGCCAACCAGGTCTCGGTCTGGGAGGCCCTCCGCCTCACGGACCGCCGAGTGAACGCCCCCCAACTAGGCACCCTCTTCACCAGGGAACCCATCGTCCAGGCGTGATCTCTCCAGCCCGGATTCCAGCCCCGCTGGCGTCCGCGTACGTTCCAGCCCCTCAGGCGCTCGCGAAAATTCAGCCCCTCCGGCGTTTGAGGAGCGGGGTCCGGGGCGGAGCCCCGGGAACGGGACGGGCAGGGGCGGAGGGGGCGAAAAAGACTCGTCCCCCCGCCCACCCCCGACCCCCCCCCGGGAGGAACAAGAGGAATAAACGGAGCCACCCTCCTGTTGGCAGCCCCGAGGAAACGATCGCGGAGCAACAGGAGGCACCCCCGGTGGACGAGACGGCCGAAACGGGCGAGATCCGAGGCACGGCACAGGGCACGGCCCCGGTACCCCTCTCCGTACTGGACCTGGTCACCGTGGGCGCGGGCCGCACCGCGACCGACGCTCTGCGCACCAGCGTCCAGATCGCCCGCCTCGCGGAATCCCGCGGCTTCCACCGCTACTGGGTGGCCGAACACCACTCGATGCCGGGCGTGGCCAGCTCCTCGCCCGCGGTGATCCTCGCCCACCTGGCCGCCCACACGGACCGCATCCGGCTGGGCTCCGGCGGCGTGATGCTCCCCAACCACGCCCCGCTGGTCATCGCGGAGCAGTTCGGCACCCTCGAAGCGATGGCCCCGGGCCGCGTCGACCTCGGCCTCGGCCGGGCCCCGGGCACGGACGGCGCCACGGCCGCGGCCCTGCGCCGCACCGAGCGGCTCAACGAGGGCGCCGACGACTTCCCCGAGCAGCTCGCGGAACTCACCCGCTTCCTGGACGACGACTTCCCCGACGGCCACCCCTACGCGCGGATCCACGCCGTCCCGGGCCCCGTCCAGTCCACCTCCCCCGGCGGCGTCCAGTCCCCGCACCGGCCGCCGATCTGGTTGCTCGGCTCGTCCGGCTTCAGTGCCCGGCTCGCCGGCGTGCTCGGCCTGCCCTTCGCCTTCGCCCACCACTTCTCGGCGCAGAACACCGTTCCCGCGCTCGACCTCTACCGGGAGTCCTTCCGGCCGAGCGCGGTCCTCGACGCCCCGTACGCCCTCATCGGCGTCTCCGCGCTCGCCACGGACGACGAGCGGGAGGCCCGCCGCCAGGTGCTGGCCGCCGCTCTGAACATGGTCCGCCTGCGCACCGGCCGCCCGGGACTCGTCCCGACGCCCGAGGAGGCCGAGGCGTACGAATTCAGCCCGATGGAGCGGGAGTTCATCGACTCCTGGAACGCCAACGTCATCCACGGCACCGCCGACGAGGTGCGCACCGGACTCGACGACCTCCAGAAGCGCACCGGGGCCGACGAGTTGATGATCACGGGCAACGCGCACAGCGGCGACGTACGCCTGCGCTCCTACGAACTGATCGCGGACGCCTACGGGTTGCCGAAGGCCCAGGGCACCGAGGCCTGAGCGCAGGTCCGCGGACCCGGGGACGGAACAGGTACAGGTCGGCCGCCGGGCGGCCGACTGGGCCGCCCCGCTCGGGGCCCGGTCAGGCCAGCGGGCAGGCGCCCGAGGTCAGCAGTGCGGAGATGCGGTCCGGTGCCACCGGCCGGGAGTACAGCCACCCCTGGCCGGTGTCGCAGCCGATCCCGCGCAGCCGGGACGCCTGGGAGGCCGTCTCCACGCACTCCGCGGTGACGGTCAGCCCCAGCCGGTGCGCGAGCTGGATCAGCGCCTCGACGATGACCTCGTCGGCCGGGTTGGGGTGGGCGGAGGTCCCGTCGGCGTTCTCGTACTGGAAGCCGCGGACGAAGGAGCCGTCCAGCTTCAGCACGGACACCGGGAGCCTGCTGAGGTAGGCGAGGTTCGAGTAGCCGGTGCCGAAGTCGTCGATCGCGATGCGGACGCCCATGTCGCTGAGTGCCTGGAGGGCCTGGAGCGGGCGGCCCGCCGAGCCCATCACCGCCGACTCCGTGAGCTCCAACTGCAGGAGATGCGGGGCGAGTCCGGTCTCCGCCAGGATCTCGGCCACATCGGCCACCAGATCGGAGTCCCAGACCTGCCGCACGGCGACGTTGACGCTGACGAAGAGCGGTGGCGCGTCCGGATGGTCCAGCTGCCAGCTACGGGCCTGCCGGCAGGCGGTGGCCAGCACCCAGCGGCCGAGCTGCACGATCGAACCGTCCTCCTCGGCCAGTCCGATGAACCGATTCGGCGTCAGCATGCCGAACCGCGGGTGGTTCCAGCGGACCAGCGCCTCCACCCCGTGCACGCCGCCGTCCTCCATACCCACCAACGGCTGGTACTCCAGCGCGAATTCACCGCGCTCGACGGCGGACCGCAGGGTGGACGACAGTGCCTGGCGGGTCATGCGGTGCGCGTTGCGCTCCGGGTCGAAGAGCGTCCAGCGCCCCTTGCCGTCGGCCTTCGCCCAGTACAACGTGGTGTCGGCGGCCTGCATCAGGCCCGTCGCGGTCGTCCCGGTGGCGCGACGCTCGACGACCCCGATGGACGCCGACAGCGACAGCCGCTGACCCGACAGGTCGAACGGCGCCTGGAGCGCCTTCAGTACGGACTCGGCGAGGTCCGCCACCTGCTCGGTGCCGGTCGAGTCCTCGACGAGCAGCGCGAACTCGTCGCCGCCCAGCCGTGCCACCAGGGGAGACGTGGCCCGGGCGTGCCCGGCCTCGTCGGCGCAGCGCGTCAGCCGCTCGGCGACGGCCGCGAGCAGCCGGTCCCCGACCCGGTGGCCCAGCGTGTCGTTGACCGCCTTGAAGCCGTCGAGGTCCAGATAGCAGAGCCCGATCCGGCCGGTGCCGCCGTCCTCGTACGCCTCCGCCTCCAGGGCGGCCGTCAGACGCTCGAAGAACAGCGTGCGGTTGGGCAGCCGGGTCACCGGGTCGTGCATCTGCAAGTGCCGCAGCCGGGCCTGGAGTTCACGCCGCGGACCGATGTCGGCGACCGACACCAGGACGGCCTCCTCCTGCGGGGGCAGCGGGGTGACCGTGATCTGCACCCAGAGGGAGTGGCCGTCGGGGTGCTTGAGCCGGCGGGTGCAGCGCAGCCGTGCCTGTCGGCCGCGCAGCACCTCGCGGTAGGCGTGCCAGGTCCGGGCGTCGGAGGCCAGGTCCACCAGCTCGGAGGCGGACCGGCCGGCGAACGTGCGTGCCTCGACGCCCAGCAGCGTGGCCAGCGACTCGTTCGCGGTGACGACGGTGCCGTCGCGGTCGACGACGGCCATCGCGAGCGGGGCGGTGGCGAACGCCGCCTGGAAGGTGCGGGGTGACGTTCCGTCGGGAGCCGCCGGCTCCACGGGCATTCCCGGTGACACGGAGGACACGGGAGGCAGGGGAGGGGCGGATGTGCCGGGGGAGGACCCGGCGGACGGACCAGAAGACGTGTCGACGTGACGCTCTGTGACGGTCGGCCGGACGAGGTCTCCCGCGGGCGCCGGCCCTTCGGACGTTCCGCTCACCGCTCGCTCCCGCAGTGCACTCGTTCTTCGTATGGGTCTCTCGGGTGGTCGGCCGGACTGGGCGGCCGCACAAGCCGTGTCGGTGCAGGAAAGTGTGCCGATCATAGAGGCTGGCTTCGGGACGGTGCAGCCCCTGTCCAGTGTCCCGGAACAACCACCCGTTCTGACAGATCGTTTCTGCCTGCATCTGGACGGGTTCCTTCCCCTGCCGACCGCATGTGACGTTCCGTGAGTGGTCGGGGGTGTCGTGCCGTAAGCCCTCTCACTCTTCTGGTGCAGACAAACAGGGCGAAGTAATACAAATACACACAGGCTGGGTGCGGTGTTCCGAAATCCGCATCCGGAGGTCGACGTGCCGCGTCCGCTCCCCCTGGGGGTTCTCACTCGTGGGGCCCTGCGTGGCCTCGCCCGTGACGGGCTGCCCCGCTGGCGCAGTACCGCGGCCGCGTTCACCTCGATGACGGCGCTCGCCGCGACCTCCCTGGTGCCCGGCCCCGCGCTCGCCGAGCCCTTGGCGGACCCGTGCGCCCTGACGCGGACCGGGGCGCACCACTCGGAGGGCGTCGACACCTGGAACTCCGGCTATGTGCGCCCCACCCGCCCCCTCGACGCCGTGATGGTGTTCCTGTCCTTCCCGGACTCCACGCCGACCACCACCCCGGCGGAACTGACCGGCGACTACTTCCCCGCCACCAGCCGTTTCTTCGAACGCGCCTCGTACGGCAGGTTCACGGTCCGACCGCATCCGCAGCACGCCTGGATCCAGATGCCGCACGCCTCCACCTCGTACGCCATACAGCGTGACTGGAACGCCACCGACCGGGCCGCCTATCTGCGCGACGCCCTCGCGGTGTCCGACCCGCAGATCGACTTCTCGCGCTACGACGTCGTCTACTTCGTCGCCGACCCGGACGCGCCGGGCGTGGACTCGGACGCCACGAAGGTCGTCAACCTGGACACACCGCTGCGCGCGGACGGCAAGAACATCCGCCGCGTCGTCACGGTCTTCGAGAAGCACCCGCCGGACCGTCTCGTCCTTGCGCACGAGACCGGCCACGTCTTCGATCTGCCCGACCTGTACCACCGCCCGGAGGACGGCACGGGCGACTGGGACACGTACGTCGGCGACTGGGACCTCATGGGCAGCCAGTTCGGCCTCGCGCCGGACCTCTTCGGGTGGCACAAGTGGCGGCTGGGTTGGCTGGAACCGAACCAGGTGGCGTGCGTACGCGGCTCGGGAACCACCCGTCTGACGCTGGAGCCGCTGGGCGCCGGACCGACCGGATCGGCCGGATCCGCGGGTTCGGCGGTGCGCCCGGTGGGCGGTACGCGTGACGTCGGCTCGGCCCGGGCCTCGGCCGGGGCTTCCGGCGGGGCGGCGGGGAGTTCCGGCGGGGCGGCAGGGCCCGGGGCCGGGGCGCTGGGGGTCGCCTCCCTTCCGGGCACGCGGACGTTCGGTGTGGGGCGCGGCACCAAGCTGGCGGTCGTCCCGACGGGCCCCGGCAGCGCCCTCGCCTTCGAGGCGCGCGGGTCGGTGGGCAACGACGGCTCGACCTGCACTCAGGGAGTTCTCGTCTACCGGGTCCGCAGTGGCACAGAGTCGGGCGGCGGCCCCATCCAGGTCCTCGACGCCCACCCGCACACCGAGGCCTGCTGGGAGGACTCGGTCTACCCGCCGCTGGCGGACGCGCCGGTGAGCCTCGGAGAGAGCTTCACGGTGCCCGGCGAGCATGTCCGGGTCGAGGTGGAGGACCGGACCGCGTCGGGTTCCTGGACCGTCAAGATCACGACGGGCTGAGCGGGCGCCACGGCGCCGCGGCACGAGCTGCGGTGTTAGGGGCGGAAGCCGGCGGGCGAGCTGCTGCGGCGCGGGCCGAAGCCGGTGGGGGTGGGGGGAAGGGGAGGGCCGAGGCGGAGGGCCCGGGGAGGGGAGAAACGACGAGAGCGGGACGCTCGCGTTTCCGCGATCATCCCGCTCTCGTTGGCGTGCGCCGCCAGGGACTCGAACCCCGGACCCGCTGATTAAGAGTCAGCTGCTCTAACCAACTGAGCTAGCGGCGCCTGCTGACGTCGTAGACCTTAGCATCCTGATCGGCGGGAGGAAAAATCGATATCCGCACCGCCGCCGACACCGCCGCACGGGCCGCCCGCACGGCCGCCCAGAGCAGGATCTCGGGCCCGGGGAGCCAGGGCTGGCGGGTGTCGGGAGCGACCAGCCAGCGCGCGTCGTGCCGGCCGGAGTCCGCTGTGACGCCGGGCGCGGCGAGCGCCGGAACGGTCACCGCGTCCCCGGTGCCGTGGCAGAGCAGGGGCGGCACCTCGCGGCAGCGCCCCACGTGGCCGCCCGCGGCCTGGTCCTCTGCGGAGCCCCGTCCCTGCGAGCCCCACTCCTCCCAGCGCATCAGCGACGGCAGCCGCTGGGCGGTGCCGGGGGCGGCGAACAGCAGCATCCGCCCGCGGTACGCCGCCACCGGGCCCGAGCCCGGCCCGTCGTCCCAGAGCCGGTCGAGCATCCGCCGGCCGAAGAGCGACGGCGCGCTGACGATGTCGAAGGCGCTGCCGCACGGCAGCACGACCGGGGCGTCCGGCCGCTCCGCCCACAGGGCGAGCGTGCTGCGCGGATACGTGCCCGCCGAGGCGAGCCAGGCGGCTCCCTCGGAGGTGACCCCCGAGGCGTCACGCCACTCGGGCAACGGTGTTCCGGGGCTGTGCGGGGTGCTGCTGGCCGGGTTCCGTGTGCTGCTCATGACGTATACATCTACCGGCGGTGAGCGGGTCGTTCCGGAGGGTTGCGAAAAACCGGGACAGGACCGGGTGGAGGGGAGTATCTTGCCCACCTGGCATATGCCAGCGATCTTGTGCCGACCGGGGACACCTGATCACCGGCCCGCCTGCGGACGGTGTCCCGTGACAGCCCCGGAACCGGCGGCCGTACGGCTCCCGGTCGGCGGGTACGGGAGCCGCTCAGAGGGCGTCGGACACCCCGTGGCCGTGGCCGCCGCCCTCGGCGCCGGAGAGCAGGTCGCGGCCGAACTCGACCATCTTCTTCGCGTAGTCCTCGGTCCACTCGGCCCGCTCGGCGATCTCCGCCGTGGTCAGCCGGTCGAAGCGGCGCGGGTCGGCGAGCTGCGCGGCCGCGATGGCCTGGAACTCGAGCGCCCGGTCCGCCGCGGCGCGGAACGCCTGCGTCAGCTCCGTGGCCCGGTCCAACAGCGCGCGGGGATCGTCTATCGACTCCAGGTCGAAGAAGTGCTCCGGGTCCCCGGCGGCTTCCGCGGGCTCGAAGAGCAGGGGCGCGGGGCGAAGCCGCGGTTCGTTCCGACGCGGCGTGGGCTCCGCCATGTCTTCTCCTCCTCGTACGGTTCAGGTGCCCCTCTCGGAAGAGGGCCACCGTCCATTGTCCCCTGTGGCGCAAGTGGGCCCCCGGGGGCCGGGCGCGCCCCCTGTGCGGGTGCCCGGTCCGCCGGTTCACGCCGGGTCCGTCCGGAATGGGCCGGTCCGCGGTCCGTGCGGTCGCGGAGCCGGCGATCAGGGGCGCCAGGCCACCCGATGCTCCTCCAGATGGGACAACACGGAGTGGTTGGCTTCCCAACCGTCCGGGAACTTCACCGTGACGCCCAGCTGGACGGGCTCGGTCGAGGGGTGGTCGTCCAGCAGGTCGCCCACACCCTCCCGGCACACCACGATGCAGGCGTGCCGGTGCCGGGAGGCGAGCACGCACAGCCGTCCGGTCTCCAGATGGAACGCCGTGGCGTCCGGGCGCCCCGACAGGGGATGCAGGACGACCGTGACGTCGAACTCCCGTCCCTGGAGCCGGTTCGCCGTGTCGACGGTGACGTCCGTGACCCCGAGGGCCGCCAGTGCCGCACGTACGGCCGCGGCCTGGTCCCGGTGCGCGGTGCCGACGGCGATACGGCCGGAGGTCAGCGGCACCGGATCCGGCGCCTGCTCCGAGGTGGCGGCGCCGCCCCGGTCGAGCAGCCGCCGGACGACCTCGGCCACCGCCCGTACGGCCTCCGGGTCCGTGCGCGGTGTGTGCCGGGCGGGGAGCTGGAGCAGTCCCCAACCGGACTCCGCCGCCTCGTCGATGACCCGGTCGGTCCCCGAACCGTCCGACGGGACGCCGAAGTTCAGCCGCCGGTCGGTGTGACCGGTGCCGCTGCGGAACGGCGTGTACGGGTAGAAGGCGTCCGAGACGAGCGGGGCCGCCGACGCGGGCAGCCGCCAGGACACCGGCAGCCGGTGCTGCGGCAGATGCGGATTGTGGGCCAGCAGCGTGGTCACCGCGGATGCGGACGGGTCGTACGACAGGCCGGCCCACTGCTCCGAGCCGACGATGGAGAACGGGTCCAACTGGCCGGGGTCGCCCACGAACAGCGCCCGCTCGAAGAGTCCCGCGACGGCGAGCAGCGCGTCCGAGCGCATCTGGTACGCCTCGTCGACGATCGCGTGCCGCCAGGGCTCGACCCCCTTGACGTGCGCCCACTTCGCGGCGGTGGAGATGACGACGTCCAGGCCCGCGAGGTCGGCCGCCTTCGTCGACTTGCGGACCTGGTCCAGGCCGTCGAGCGCCTTGTCGTACGGGTCGGAGTCGCTGCTGTGCAGCCGCCCCACGGGCACGTCCGGGGCCTTCTCTGCGATCCGCAGCACCAGGTCGTCGACCTGGGCGTTGGTCTGCGCGATGACCATCAACGGGCGCCCCGCGGCGGCCAGTTCGAGGGCCGCCCGGACCACGAGCGTCGACTTCCCGGCGCCGGGGGGCGAGTCGACGACGACGCCGCGGTCGGTGCCGTGCAGGGTGTCGCGCAGGATCGCGTCGGTGGCGTGGGCGGCCTCGGCACCCGGGTCGAAGACCGCGGTCACAGGACGTCCTCCTCGGTCACCGGGTCCGGCAGCGGCAGGGCGTCCGGCTCACCCGGCGGCCCCCCGTGCGTCCACGGCGTGTCCTCCGGGTCGGGCAGCTTGGCGCCGCCGCGCTGCTCGTGCTCGAAGAGGGTGAAGCAGACGAGGTCCCCCTTCTCCGGCAGGGACCCGGCCTCGGGTTCCTTGCCCCGCCCCATCTTGTCGGTGATCCGCAGCACCAGGGCGGCGCCCTCGTCCTCGTAGCCCACGAACTCGGCGGACTGCGGTTTCCCGCCGAGCGAGCGGTACACCTTGGCCCGCTCGCCGAGGTGCGGGCGGTCGTCGGTGCGGACCGTGACCAGCGGACGGGGACTCGGCCGCTTGCCCTCGCTGTACGCCATGACGACGTCGGTGACCTCGCCCGCGAAGGCCTCGCCGGCGAGCCGCCGGCCCGCCATCACCAGCGGGTCGTCCAGCGCCTCCTGTGCTTCCAGGCGTGCCTGTTCCCGTTCGCGCGTGGCCAGTTTGTTCGCCGCGGTGACCGCGTCGTCCCGGCGCGGCTGCGGCGGTTCGCCCGCCACCACCCGGTCGCGGTGACCGGTGAACGACCAGCGGTCGCGGGTCCACCGGTCGGCGGCGCGCGGTCCCTCCGGCAGGGCGCGCAGCAGGTCGAGACCCTGCCACACCGCGTCCCAGGTGGGCCGGGTGACGCTCGCGACGAGATCGCGGATCCGCCGCTCGGCCGCGGTCAGTTCACCGAGCCGGTCGTCCGCCTCGATGCCGTCCTCGGCGGCGGCGAACGCCGTCCGCGCGCGGTCGTACGCCTCGATGGCGGGAGCGAGCAGCTGGTTGTCGAAGGCCGGGTCCGTGGCGGGGCCGGCGGGCGGCCGGACGAGCTGGCCGCGGGCGTCCCGCTGGAGCTCGGCCCGCACCGCCGCCTCGGCGCCCGGCTCGCCCTCCGGCGGATCGATCCAGGCGAGCAGCGCCCCGAGATGCTGGTCCTCCAGGCTGCTCTGGCCGGTGGCCCAGTGCCGGGACAGCACGTCGGTGAGGGCGAGGAGCAGCGCGGAGCCGGGCACCCGGGCCCGCTCCCCGAAGTGAGTGAGCCAGCGCCCGGACAACGGCACCCGCGGCGGCGCCGGATGCGGTGCCTCGGGATCCTGTTCGGCGGTGCGACGGAACCGGGTGGACCGCCCGAGCAGGCGGACGAACTCGATGGCCGACCGGCCCGGCACGATCAACTGCGGTGCGTCCGTGCACAGTTCGACCTCGACCTTGACGCGCTTGCCGGTCTCCGGGTCGGTGTCGCTGCGCTCGGCCGCCTCGACCACGTCCGCGAAGGTGTCGATGTACGGCAGGAAGACGTCCGCCAGCTCGGCGAGGAACGCGAACCGCAGGTCGCGGTCGCGGGGCTGCGGCACGACCAGCAGCCGCGGCGCGTCCCGGTCGGTGCCGACGAGCGCGCCGAGCGGCGCTCCCGCCTCGCCCGCCGTGGTCAACGGCACGAAGACCAGCGGCCGCTCGATGAGATGACGGTGGAGCACGGTGGCGGTGGGCTGCGCCCGGCCGCTCTCGACGGCCTCCAGCCGGGCGAGCGTGGAGATCAGCGACATACGCCCGCCTCCCGGCCGTCGCCCGACGGCACCTGCGCCGGTACGGCGGCGACCGCAGTGCCCAGCGCCTCCGCCCGCAGCAGGGCCGCTCTCCGCAGCGCCGCGACGGCCGGATCCGCCGGATCGCCGGCCCGTCCGTGCGCCGCCGCGAGGACGTCGGTGACCGTCGTCAGACCGCCCAGCTCGGCGCGCAGGGAGCGGCCCAGGGAGGTCACCACCCCCCGCGCCCGGGAGCGGGCCCGGCAGTGGAAGGCCAGCTCGCAGGCGGACAGGCACTCGGGCGCGTACGTCGCGGGGACCGCCTCGACCGCCGTGAGCAGCTCCTCGGCGGGGAGGTCGGGGGAGAAGCAACTGCCCTCGGGCAGGGCCGCCGCGATGTCCTCGACCCGGGTGAGGCGGGCGAGCTGCCGGCGGGTGACGGCGCGCTGCTTGCGTACGTCGACGGCCGAGGCGGTGGGGAGGTTGGAGAAGTCCTTCGGGCAGACCAGCAGGACCCGGTGGCGGACCTCGGGGACGGGATCGAGGCGGGCCGCGACCTCCTCCAGCGCGAGGACGTACACCGCGGACTGCCGGGCGGCGGCGCCCACCTTCGCCGGGTCGGCCGAACCGTCCAGCATCGGGAACGACTTGATCTCGACGACCGTCCAGCCGCCGTCGGGGTGCACGACCACCGCGTCCGGCTCCAGGAAGGCGGCGGAACCCGCCACGTCCAGGGCGAGCATCGGATGGTCGAGCAGCGTCCAGCCGCCGGCCTCGGTGGCCTCGCGCAGGGCGAGGGCCGTGCGTGCGGCGCGCCCCTCGGGGCCGATCGCGCTCAGGTCGGGCACGGCGCCGGAGCCGGGCGGCTCGGCGCCGGGGTCGAGCTTCTCGTGCACCAGCCGCAGCAGTTCGGCACCGCCGTCGGCCTTGACCCGGGCCTCGAAGGCGTTGCCCCGCATGAAGGCGAACTGCGACTGGCCGAACGCGGACGGCGCACCGAGCGACTCCGCCAGCTTCGCCTTGTCGACCCCCGCGCCGTCCAGCAGGGCCCGGCGGTCGCAGCCGGGATTGGCGGCGAGCGCCGCGAGGGCGCGCGCGTCCAGTGCCTTCGGCGGGACGTCCGGGCCGCGCAGCTCAGCGAGCTGCTGCCGCAGCGCCGTCCCCCGCGTCCGCGGGAGAGGCACCCGGCTCGGCTCCCGGTCCGGATCGGGACTCGCGCTGTCGGGGGATGCGTTCACCCGGGGAAGTCTGGCACCCCGCACTGACAATCGCGGAACCCTCGCCCCGCGCGACACCCGCGACCCACGGGACACGGCCCTCGAAGAGCGACCACAGCCGGTTCGCCGTGCGCATCACGAACGGGGTCAGCAGCAGGCCGACGCCCATCACCGCGGCGCCCGCGACGGCGTCCAGGAAGTAGTGGTTGGCGGTGCCCATCACGACGATCGTGGTGAGCAGCGGATAGGCGACACCGGCGACCTTCGCGGCGGGCGTACGGCCGTGGCGCCACAGCATGACCCCGCACCACAGGGCCCAGCCCACGTGCAGGCTCGGCATCGCCGCGTACTGGTTCGTCATCCCGCCCATACCGCGCGGGGCGCTCGCCTCGCCGCCCCACCAGCCGTAGTCGCTGTACTGGGCCATCGTGTCGACGAAGCCGTGCCCCGGGGACAGCAGGCGGGGCGGGCACGTCGGCAGCAGCGTGAAGCCGATCAGGCCGATGAACGTGGAGGTCATCAGCCAGGTGCGGGCCGCGCGATAGCGCACCGCCCGGGAACGGAACAGCCAGATGAGGATCGCGGGCGTCACCAGGTAGTGCAGTGACGCGTACCAGAAGTCGGCGGGCACGCCCAGCCAGGCCTCGTGCGTGAACAGCCGGTTCAGCGGGTGCTCGGCGTTGAGACGGAGGACCTTCTCGATCCGCAGGATCTGCAGGCCGTGGTCCACGGCGCCGGCGGTGTCGCCCCGGGCGAGCAGCCGGCCCGCCGAGTAGCACGCGTACACCAGGACTATCAGCGGGAGCTCGGTCCACCAGCGGAGCCGGCCCTGCGCTGCCGCGGACCGGCGCAGGTCGGTCCACCGGCGCAGCCGGGCGCGTGGTGCCGCCTCCGTACGCGGTGCATCGGTCTGCGGCATCCGATCGCCCTCCCCCATCTGCTCGTGGCCCTTCGTCCGTCGTGACCCGACAGTCTGCAGTCTGCTGACGGCGGTGTGTGGCCACATGGGATTTTACGGTGCGTACGGCCGCCCCGAAGGGGCGCCCCCGGTCCTCAAAGACGCGGAGGTCGCCCCAGGGGTTGCCTCGCGCGCCGGTGCGCGATGATGGAGTGACCGACTTGTCAGCGGTTCCGAGTGGCCGTCCCCTCGTGCCGCCCGTTCCGGAAAGGCTCCTCTCCATGGCACCGCGCATCCTGCTGGCCCGGCACGGACAGACCGAATGGTCGCTGTCCGGAAAGCACACCGGCAGGACCGACATCCCCCTCCTCGAAGAGGGACGGCGCGGCGCCAAACTGCTGGGCGAGCGGCTGCACCGGGCGCCCCTGGACGGACTCCCCGGTGTCGAGGTGCGCACCAGCCCGCTCGTCCGCGCGCGGGAGACCTGCGAGCTCGCCGGTTTCGGTGACCGCGCGGACACCTGGGACGCGCTCATGGAGTGGGACTACGGCAGCTACGAGGGCATGACCCCGGCCGAGATCCAGGCGGCCCGCCCCGGCTGGTTCATCTGGCGCGACGGGGTCCCCGGGGGCGAGACCCTGGAAGAGGTCACCGCGCGCGCGGACGAGGTCGTCTCCTGGGCCCGCTCCGCCGACCGTGACGTGCTGGTCTTCGCCCACGGCCACATCCTGCGGTCCATAGGCGCCCGCTGGCTCGGACTCCCGCTGGACTTCGCGGCCCGCGTCCGCCTGAACCCGACCTCGCTGTCGGTGCTCGGCTGGGCCTACGGCGAGCCCGCCATCGAGACCTGGAACGACTGCGGACACCTGAGCGCCTGACCGGCGGCATCGCTGCCGACGGGTGTCACGCCGTGCGCGGCAGGCTCGCGTGGCGGTCGAGGAACGCCGAGACGCCCGAGGCCCTGCGGTGCGGGAGCAGTACCCGGGCCGTGCCCGCCAGCATGGTCTGGATGCGGGAGGACTGGACCTCGCTCAGCAGCTCCAGGACACGCAGCCCGGCGACGGCGGCCTCGTCCGGACGCCCGCCGCGCGCCAGGTCGTCGGCGAGCTCGGCGGTGTAGAGGGCGATGTTGCGGGTGAAGTGCGGGTCCTGGAGGTCGGCCGCGCGGCGGGCGTGCCGGGCGGCCCGGGGCCAGTCGCCCAGCATCGACCAGCACTGCGCCTCGAGACCCTCCAGTTCGGCCTCCCCGTAGAACGTCATCCACTCGGGGTCCGTCCCGGCGGGGCCGCGCTCGTAGAGGGCGTGCGCGCGGGCCATCGCCTGCTCGCAGCTCCTGCGGTCGGCGAGTCCCGCCCAGCCGCCCGCCTCGCGCAGCGCGAGCAGCGAGAGCAGGCGGGGGGAGCCGAGGGGGCGGGCCGCGCGCTGGGCCGCCTGGGCCGCGCGCACTGCCTCGCGCGGGCGGCCCGCGTCACGGGCGAGGAACGCCGTGTTGCAGAAGGCGTGGGCTTCGAGCCCCCCGTCGTCGGCCATCCGCGCGGTCGCGAGCGCCTCCGCGTAGTGCGAGCGGGCGTCGTCGAAACGCCCGGAGTCGTGGGCCAGCCAGCCCACCGAGATGGCCAGTTCGCCCGCGCCGGAGTACAGCCGGTCGGCGGTCGCCTGCCGGGTGGTGCCGGCGTCGAGCAGCTCGTAGGCGGTGCGCAGCGGTGCCGCCGCGCGCCGGTACAGGCCGTCGGCCCCGTGCCGGTCGTCGAGCAGCCGGATCTTGCGGACCGCGTCCTCCAGGGCGCCGGCCTCGGAGGTCCCCGCGCGGTGGACGCGCCGTCCGGCGGCCGCGGCGCTGTTGCCGAAGGCGACCGCGAAGGGTCCCAGTGAGGCCGCCGCCACGGTGGCGGTGCCTCCCGTCATGAATGCGCGACGCTGCACGTCGCTCTCCTCGTGGTTCTGATCGTGTTCCTCGTACGGGGCGTACGGATCGCACCCGGGATGCGGGTCGTACGGAGCGTGCGGATCGTGTGCTGCGTACGGGGTCTGCGGCTCGTGGGGGGTGGGGTGGTGCGGGTTCGGCGTCTCATACGTCCCGGGCGCCTCGTCCGTCTCATACGAGGCGGGCGAAGGGCTCGTGAGGTGCTGCGGGGGCGCCTCGTCCGTGCCACGCGCCCCGCGTCCGCGTACCCATGAGCGGGGTGCGAAACCCAGGTCGGTCAGCGTGCGGCCGGGGAACATGTGCAGGAACACCCGCTCGTACGCGTAGTTGGGACAGCGGATCTCGCCCGCCTCGACGCGCCCGATGTAGCGCGCGTCGCAGCTCACCCGCTCGCCGATGTCGCGCGCGGCCCGCCGGACCAGCGCGGCGAACTCGCCGGGGGAGCGCTGGCCGCGCAACCGCCTGAAGGCGAGATTCGGCCGGGGTGGCCGGGGGGACGGGGACGAGGTCACCGTTGACGACGCCATGGCCGGGCCCTCTCTTGCGAACCGTCGAACCATGCAGGAAGCGTGGCGAGTTGCCCGGGTTGTGCCCAGTAGGTGCCCTGCTTCCGGCGGGCAAGAACGTACCTGCTGTGACGAGGCCACCACGCTGGGTTTGGCTACAAACCGGATATCTCATCCACGATCTGCCATGAACTGCCATCCTTTGCGGCGGAGTTTCGCCGTAGCCGTTGACGTCCTGGCGCGTTGAACCCGTTGGACCGGGAGCCGCCCGAACTCCCGACCCACTCGTCATGAGGAGGGGTTCCGTTGGAGGCCGGGATGCAGATCAGGCAGAGCATCGAGTCACGTACACCACTGTCGACGGCACAGCACAGACCGTCCCCGGACCACGGCGCCCCCCAGCGCCCGGTCGCCGAGTGCGATCTCGTGACCGTTCCGGCACGTCAGGGGTTGGAGGCGGTCGACATCCTGCGCCGCGGCGCCTGCGACGCCGTGGGGCCCGTGCTGCACGACGACGACTGCGACACCCTCGGCTTCCTGGTGCCGCCCGGCACCGCGGACGCCTGGGACGTGCCGGGCAGCACCTGCACACAGACGGAGGGGCGCGGTCTGCGGCTGGCCCCCCGGCCCCCGGTCGAGGGCTCGGACTGGCTCCTGCCGCCCGGCGAGGCCGACCTCGCCACCGACCCGGCGGTGCTCCGGGCCGCGCTGGGCGAGGCCGCCCGGCTCATCGAGGCCGCGGACGGGTGCCGGTGACGCGGCCGGCCCACGGCCGTCCGTCCCCGGTGACCCGCCGCTGAGCCGAGCCGCCCGCGCCCCCCGATAATGGCGGAATGGCACGGGCGAAGAACCAGCGGTCGGACGACCGGCGCGACACGGGACGGGGCGCGCGGCGCGGTCAGGCGGCCGAGGCGGTCGTCGAGACCGTCGACGGCGGGCTCGCCGAGCTGCTGCCCGACCGGGACCGGGCGCGCGGCTGGACGCTGCTCATCGACGGCGCCCCGCAGTCCCACGTGGACCTCGACGACCCGTCCTACCTGAGCTTCGAGTACCAGCGCCGCCTCGGCCACGTCATCGACCTCGTCGCGCCGGCGGGCAAGCCCGTGCAGGCCGTGCACCTCGGCGGCGGCGCCCTGAGTCTCGCCCGCTACACCGCCGCGACCCGCCCCCGGTCCACCCAGCAGGTCGTCGAGCGTGACGCGGCCCTCGTCCAACTGGTCCGCCGCGAACTCCCGTTGGATCCGAACGCCCGGATCAGGGTGCGGTCCACGGATGCGCGCGAAGGGCTCGCCAAGGTGCCCGACGGCTGGGCCGACCTGGTCATCGCGGACGTCTTCAGCGGCGCACGCACCCCGGCGCACCTCACGTCCGTCGAGTTCGTCACGGAGGTCCGCCGCGCACTGAAGACCTCCGGGGTCTACGCCGCGAACCTCGCCGACGGACCGCCGCTCGCCCACCTGCGCGGCCAGATCGCCACCGTGGCCGCCGTCTTCCCCGAACTCGCCCTGATCGCCGACCCGGCGGTGCTGCGCGGCAAACGCTTCGGCAACGCCGTCCTCGTCGCCTCCGGGCTGCCGCTCGCCGCCGCGGAACTCACCCGCCGCGCGGCCTCCGACCCGCACCCCGCGCGGGTCGAACACGGCAGGCAGCTCACGGACTTCACGGGCGGCGCCGTACCGGTCACCGACGCGGCGGCCGTGGCGTCACCGGCCCCGCCGCCCTCGGTCTTCCGCTGACCCGCCGACCCGCTGACCCGCCGACCGGGACGCCGGGAGTCCGGAAGTCCCGGCCGGGTCCCGCCGGAGGTCAGTACGTCCCGATCTCCACGCGCGGCGGTCCGTCGTGCCAGGTGCAGAACACCGACACCCGGTCCGCGCCCGAGGTGTACTCCACGCGGATCCACGACTCGGTCTTCCACACCTGCATCGACCAGCCGGCCTTCGGTGTCGCGGAGACCAGCGTCGCGTAGGCGGGCCCGATGTCGAAGACCGCCCGGCCGCCGTCGGTGTCGTAGCTCTTGACCTTGCCGGACGCGCTCGGGGAGGCGGGCGGGCCGCTGCCGCTCGGGGACGCGGACGCCCTCGGTGTCGCGCCGGCCCGCGGTGTCGCGGACGGACTGTCCGGCGCCTTCTTCGACGGTTCGGCCCGGTGGGTCGAGGAGGCCAGTGGCTTCGACTCCCGCGCCGTCGCGCCGGCCGCCGTGATGGGCAGGGCGCGCGGGGGGTCGTACGCCGTCCCCGTCATCACCGTGTGCACACCCCACCACGACAGCGTGACCGCCGCGCCCGTGGCGAGCGACCACGCGAGTACGTGTACGAGTCCTCTGCGCATCGCCGCCATACTGCACCACGCGCCCCACGGGTGTCTCGGGGACCCGGCACCGCCGGGAGGCTCCGCGGACCTCCGGCCGGGATTGTCCACAGGTGCCCGGAAGGGGTTGTCCACAGGCGCCGTGGGGCATCGCCCGGATGGGCTACGGTGCCGCCCATGGCAAGTGTGCTCGTGGTCGAGGACGACCAGTTCGTACGCTCGGCCCTCATCCGGCACCTGACCGAGGCCGCGCACACCGTGCGCAGCGTCGGTACGGCCCTGGAGGCGCTGCGCGAGGTCGCCCATTTCTCCTTCGACGTCGTGATCCTCGACCTCGGACTGCCCGATCTGGACGGGTCCGAGGCGCTGAAGATGCTGCGCGGCATCACCGACGTACCCGTCATCATCGCCACCGCGCGGGACGACGAGACGGAGATCGTCCGCCTGCTGAACGACGGAGCGGACGACTACCTGACCAAGCCCTTCTCGGTCGAGCACCTGTCGGCGCGGATGGCCGCGGTGCTGCGCCGTTCCCGCACGAGCACGGCCGACGCCCCGCCGTCCACGGTCATCCGCGTCGGCGGCCTCGCCATCGACCCGCTGCGCCGCCAGGCCGAGCTGGACGGCGTACGACTCGACCTCACCCGGCGCGAGTTCGACCTGCTCGCCTTCCTCGCCGGCCGCCCCGGAGTCGTCGTCCCGCGCAGGGAACTGCTCGCCGAGGTGTGGCAACAGGCGTACGGCGACGACCAGACCATCGACGTCCATCTGTCCTGGCTGCGCCGGAAGCTGGGCGAGACGGCGGCGCGACCGCGCTATCTGCACACCCTGCGGGGCGTCGGCGTGAAGCTGGAGCCGCCGAGGGCGGAGCGACCGCTGTGAGGTGGGCCCTGGTCAAGGTCTGCGTGGCGGTGACGACGATGGTCGTCGTCGCCTTCGCGGTGCCGCTCGGCCTGGTGATCAAGGAGATGGCGCGCGACCGGGCGTTCTCGAACGCCGAGCGGGAGGCCGCCGCCATCGCGCCCGCGCTCTCCATCACCACCGACCGGGACGAGCTGGAGCGCGTCGTCGCCTCGGCCGGCTCGGACGCGGGCATCGGCGTGCACATACCCGCCGCCGACCGTGAGCCCGCGGTCGAGATCGGCAAGGGGCTTGCCGCCGCCAAGGACATCGCCATGACCCGCAAGCTCGGCCGGGCCTCCACCACCGAGGTGGCCGGCGGCTCGACCCTGCTCCAGCCCATCGCGCTCAGCTCCGGCGAGATCGCGGTCGTCGAGGTGTACGTCCCCGAGGCCGAGGTCAGCAACGGCGTGGGCACGGCCTGGGCGGTCCTCGCCGCGGTGGGCATCGCGCTCATCGTCGGCTCCGTCGCGGTCGCCGACCGGCTCGGCATCCGGATGGTCCAGCCCGCGCAGCGCCTGGTCGAGAGCGCGCACGAGCTGGGGGAGGGGAAGCTGGGCGCCCGGGTGCCCGAGGAAGGGCCGACCGAACTGCGCCTGGCCGCCGTCGCGTTCAACTCGATGGCCGACCAGGTCGTCCAACTCCTCGCCAACGAGCGGGAGCTGGCCGCCGACCTCTCGCACCGCCTGCGCACCCCGCTGACCGTGCTCCGCCTCAACGCGGCCTCGCTCGGCGACGGTCCGGCGGCCGAGCAGACCCGGGCCGCCGTCGCGCAGCTGGAGCGCGAGGTCGACACGATCATCCGGACGGCCCGGGACGCCAAGCCGCAGACCGCGGCGATCGGCGCCGGCGCCGGGTGCGACGCGGCCGAAGTGGTCCGTGAGCGCATGGACTTCTGGTCGGCGCTCGCCGAGGACGAGGGCCGCAAGGTGCGGGTGGCCGGGGTGGACCGGCCGGTCCGCATCCCGGTGGCCCGCGCGGATCTCGCGGCCGCGCTCGACGCCCTCCTCGGCAACGTCTTCCGGCACACCGCCGAGGGCACGGCCTTCGCGGTCGACGTGCACAACGGCGAGGACGCGGTGATCTTGCTGGTCTCGGACGCGGGCCCGGGCATCGTGGACCCGGAGGCCGCCATGGCGCGCGGCGGGGGCTCGGGCAGCGACGGCTCGACGGGCCTCGGCCTGGACATCGTGCGCCGGCTCGCGGAGTCGACCGGCGGTGACGTACGGATCGGCTCCTCCGTCCTGGGCGGAACCGAGGTGCGCATCTGGATCCAGCTGGACGGCCGCGCCCCGGTCCGCCGCGGCCACCGGGGGACCGTCCGGCGCCGCAGGCGCGGCGCGGCTGTGAGCTGAGCACGGTCCCGCGCGCACCGCGGACCGGCCGTGTGACGCCGGGAACGCCGGCCGGTCACCGCCGGGTGCCGAGCCGTTCCGTCCTCGCGCCGCCCCGTCGAACCGCCCATATTGGTCTCGACCTTTAACCGTCCCCGATGCCTTCCTTAAGCGGACCCTAAGATCCGCAACCGCCGTCCGGATGGGCCGGTTTGACCGATTCCGGATCGCTAGCGTGTGCCGCACCCCCCATGGGCCCCCCGAGAACCCCCGTGAAACCGCGAAGGCAGGCACGCGATGAGCAGTACGCACCGGCGCAAGGTCAGTGGCAGGAACAAGGCGATAGGCGGCGTGGTCGCCGCGGCCGTGGTCGGCGGCGGCGCCCTCCTGTTCACCGGCAGCGCGCAGGCGGCGAGCGTCGGCGCGGCGTACACGAAGACCAGCGACTGGTCGACCGGCTACACCGCGCAGTACGTCATCACCAACGACACCGCCCAGGCGAAGAAGGACTGGAAGCTGGAGTTCGACCTGCCCTCCGGCAACACGCTCGGCTCGCTGTGGAACGGCACGTCGAAGGTGAGCGGGCAGCACGTCACCGTCAGCCCCCCGTCCTGGGACAAGGACGGCCTCGCGCCCGGCGCGACCGTCACCGTCGGCTTCGTCGTGAACGGCACCGCGAACCCGACCGGTTGTCTCATCGACGACGCCAAGTGCTCGGTGGACGGGGGCGCGACGCCCGAGCCGAGCGGCCGCCCGAGCGAGTCGGCGAGCCCCACCGCGACGCCGAAGCCGACCGCCACCGCCTCGCAGAGCGAGACCCCGAAGCCGACCGCGACGGCCACCACCCCCACCCCCACCCAGAGTTCGGGCAGCGGCAGCGCCACGACGGCGGGCTTCGCGCCCTACGTCGACACCTCCCTCTACCCGGCCTTCGACCTGGTCAAGGCGGCCGAGGCGACCGGCGTGAAGAACTACAACCTCGCCTTCATCACCGACGGCGGCGGCTGCACCCCCAAGTGGGGCGGCGTCAGCGACCTCGCGAGCGACGCGGTGGCCGCGCAGATCGGCGCGCTCCGCGCGAAGGGCGGCGACGTCCGGGTCTCCTTCGGCGGCGCCTCCGGCTCGGAGCTGGCCACGACCTGCTCCTCGGCGGACACGCTCGCGGCGGCGTACGGGAAGGCCGTCGACGCGTACAAGCTCACGAAGGTGGACTTCGACATCGAGGGCGGGGCGCTGCCGAACACGGCCGCGAACACCACCCGCGCGAAGGCCGTCGCCAAGCTCCAGCAGCAGCACCCGGACCTGGACGTCTCGTTCACCCTGCCGGTCATGCCCGAGGGCCTCACCCAGGACGGCGTGAACCTGCTCTCCAACGCCAAGTCGAACGGCGTGAGGATCAACACCGTGAACATCATGGCGATGGACTACGGACCCGCCTACAGCGGTGACATGGGCACCTACGCCGAGCAGGCCGCCACCGCCACGCAGGCGCAGGTCAAGAGCGTCCTCGGCCTCTCCGACAGCGCCGCGTGGAAGGCCGTCGCCATCACCCCGATGATCGGCGTCAACGACGTCTCGTCCGAGATCTTCAAGGTCGACGACGCCGCGCAGCTGGTGACGTTCGCGCAGTCGAAGGGCCTCGGCTGGCTCTCCATGTGGTCCGCGACCCGCGACAAGCAGTGCGCCGGCGGCGCCAAGAACTCCGCCGACCCGGTCTGCAGCTCCGTCGTGCAGAGCGACGGCGCCTTCTCGAAGGCCTTCGGGGCCTACAAGTAGCCATCCGAAAACGGGGGTTGCGCGCCCCGGCCGGAGTCTCTCCACCCCCCACCCGGCCGGGGCGTCGTAGCGTCCGACCCGGCCCGGGAACAGCGGGGCGCGGCACCCCCCTCGGTGCCGCGCCCCGCCCCCGTGTCCCCCGTCCCCGTGTCCTCCGCCCCCCGTACCCGGCCTACTCGGCGGGCGTCACGGGTGCGAGCGTCCCGGTGCGTGCGGCCTGGCTGTACCAGTGGGCGCTCGACTTCGGGGTGCGGACCTGGGTCGCGTAGTCGACGTACACCGCGCCGAACCGCTTGCCGTAGCCGTACGCCCACTCGAAATTGTCCATCAGGGACCAGAGGTAGTAGCCGCGGACGTCCGCGCCGTCGGCGATCGCCCGGTGCACGGCGGACAGGTGGCCGTTCAGGTAGGCGATGCGCTCGGGGTCGTGGACGCGGCCGTCCGGGTCCGGCTTGTCGTCGTAGGCGGCGCCGTTCTCCGTCACGTACAGCGGCAGGCCCGGCACCTCACGGGTGTAGCGCATGATCAGGTCGTGCAGACCCGTCGGGTCGATCGTCCAGCCCATCTCCGTGCGCTCGCCCGGCGTCTGGTGGAACGCGACGTCGTCCGCTCCGGGCCACGGGGAGTGCGGGCTGGCACCGTGACCGTCCGCGCGCGGACCGTCCGCGGGCGCCTCGGCGGCCGAGACCAGCGTCGGCGTGTAGTAGTTGAGACCGAGCGCGTCCAGCGGCTGCTTGATCGTCTTGAGGTCGCCCTCCTGGACGAACGACCAGTCGGTGACCGACCGCGTCGCCGCGAGCAGCGTCCGCGGGTACGCGCCGTGCAGCATCGGCCCGTGGAAGATGCCGTTGGCGAGGTCGTCGATGCGCTGTGCGGCGTCCAGGTCCGCCGGGTCCTGCGAAACGGGCCTGACCACCGAGGAGTTGAGGCTCACCGCGATCGAGTTGCGGGACGGCATCACGGAACGCAGCGCCGACGTGCCGAGCCCGTGGGCCAGGTTGAGGTGGTGGGCCGCGCGAAGGGAGGCCTCCGGGTCCGTCCGGCCGGGGGCGTGCACCCCGGAGCCGTACCCGAGGAACGCGCTGCACCAGGGCTCGTTGAGAGTGATCCACTGCTCGACGCGGTCGCCGAGCGCCTCGCCCACGATCTGCGCGTACTCCGCGAAGCGCAGCGCGGTCTCCCGCTCGGGCCAGCCGCCCGCGTCCTCCAGCTCCTGCGGCAGGTCCCAGTGGTAGAGGGTGACGGCCGGCTTGATGCCGTGGGCGAGCAGCTCGTCCACCAGCCGCCGGTAGAAGTCGAGGCCGCGCTGGACGGCGGGCCCCCGGCCGGTCGGCTGCACCCGCGACCAGGACACCGAGAAGCGGTACGCGCTCAGGCCGAGGTCGGCCATCAGCGCCACGTCGTCGCGGTAGCGGTGGTAGTGGTCGACAGCGATGTCACCGTGCTCGCCGCCGGCCGTCCTGCCCGGCGTATGGCTGAAGGTGTCCCAGATCGAGGGGGTGCGGCCGTCCTCCCTCACCGCGCCCTCGATCTGGTAGGCGGAGGTCGCCGCGCCCCAGAGGAAGGCCGGAGGGAAAGTCACAGGGGTTACGGACTCAGGCATGGAAGCGCTCCCAAGGGGGTCGTGAAGACCGACGGGTCGGAGGAGGGGGAGAGGGGCGGGAGATGGAGCGGGCGAGCGAGGCAGGGGGCCGGGGCAGCGGTGGCCCGGCCCCCGGGCGGGGTGGTCAGCCCTTGATCGCGCCCTGCATGATCCCGCCGACGATCTGCTTGCCGAAGAGCAGGAAGGCGATGAGCAGCGGCAGCGTGCCGAGCAGCGCGCCCGCCATGATCACGGACTGGTCGGGGATGTATCCGGTGCCCAGCGAGGCCAGGGAGACCTGCACGGTCGGATTCTGCTGGTTGAGCGCGATGATCGGCCACAGGAAGTCGTTCCAGGCCATCACGAACGTCAGCAGGCCGAGCACCGCCATGGCCGGCCGCGCGGCCGGGAAGACGACGTGCCAGACGACCCGCAGACTGCTGGCGCCGTCGACCCGCGCCGCCTCGATCAGCTCGCTGGGCAGCGCCTGGATCAGGTACTGCCGCATGAAGAACGTGCCGAAGGCGCTCACCAGGGTGGGCAGGATGACCGTCTGCAGCTGGTTGGACCAGCCCAGGTTGCTCATCCACAGGTACAGCGGCACGACGGCCAGCTGCGGCGGGATCATCATCGTGCCGATGGTCAGCAGCAGCAGGAGACCGGAGAACCTGAACCGCAGCTTGGCGAAGGCGAACCCGGCGAGCGTGGAGAACACGACCGTACCGAGCGTGATGGTCCCGGCGACGATCGTGGAGTTGACCATCGCGGTGCCGAGCCCGGCCTGCTCCCACGCGGCCTGGAGGTTCTTGAACAGGTTCCCGCCGAACCACAGCGGCGGGGGTGACTGCGCCAGCCGCACGTTGTTGCGGGAGGCCGCGATGGCCGTCCAGACCAGCGGGGCGAGCGAGAGCAGCGCGAAGACGGTCAGGACGAGGTAGGTGACCGGACCCGCGTGCAGCTGCTTGCCCGCGCCGAGGAACCGGCGCCGTACGGGGACCCGGTCCTCCGGAGCCCCCTTCGCCTCTTCCTGAGGGGCCGTCAGTTCAGTGGTGGTCATTGGGTCTTCCTCAGCCGTCGGGTGACCAGCAGGTTGATCGCGGCGATGATCAGCAGGATCAGGAACATGGTCCACGCGATCGCCGACGCCTTGCCGAGGTTGCCGATGCCCCAGCCCTGGTCGTACATGTAGAGGCCGAGCGTCTGGTACTGGTGCGCGGAGCCGCCCTTCGAACCGCTGACCCCGCCGAACAGGAGCGGCTCACCGAACAGCTGCGTCGCGCCGATCGTGGAGACGACCACCGTGAACAGGATCGTCGGCCGCAGCATCGGAACCGTGACGTGGCGGAACTGCTGCCAGCGGCCCGCGCCGTCGAGCGCCGCCGACTCGTACAGGTCGGCGGGGATCGCCTGCATCGCCGCGAGGTAGATCAGCGCGTTGTAGCCGGTCCACCGCCAGATCACGATCGAGGAGACGGCGAACTGACCGCCCCAGTCGGACTCGCGCCAGTTGATCGGGTCGACCCCGACGAAGTGGAGCAGCCAGTTGATCATGCCGCCGTCCCACGAGTACAGCAGCGTGAAGACGAGCGTCGCCGCCGCCACCGAGGTGGCGTACGGGGTGAGCATCACGACCCGCCACACGGTCGAGCCGCGCAGCCGGTAGTTGAGCAGGTGGGCGATCCCCAGTGCCATGACCAGCTGCGGCACCGTGGAGATGACACCGATGGTGAACGTGTTCTCCAGGGCGTTCCAGAAGAACTCCGAGGACAGCAGGTTCTTGTAGTTGTCCAGGCCCGCCCAGGTCTGGTGGTCCAGGCCGGACAGCTGCACGTTGTGCAGCGAGTACCAGGCCGTGTAGAGCAGCGGGACGAGCCCGAAGGCCCCGAAGATGATGAAGAAGGGGGCGATGAACGCGTACGGCGACGCCTTCATGTCCCAGCGGTACAGCCGGCTGCGCCAGGAGTCCGGGCCCGGCGGCGGTGTACCGCGACCCTGAGCGCCCCGGGCCGCGCCCGGCTGGGAGCCGGGCGCGGCGTCGGCGCTCGTCGCGGGGTGCGCGAGAGCCTGCTTGGAGCTGGTCACTGGCCGAGCACGTCCTTGATCTCCGCCTTGGCCGCGTTCCAGCCCTGCTCGGGGGACTTGCCCTTCTGCTCGACCTGGAGGATGCCCACGTCGGTGATCGCGGTGCCGATCGGCTGGTCCTTGGTGCCGAAGCTCTGGACCGGGATGGTCTTCGCCGAGTCGGCGAAGATCTGCGTGATCGGCGCGTCCGAGAAGTACGACGTCGTCGCGGCCGCCGGCTTCAGGGTGTCGTACGCCGCCGGGGTCGACGGGAAGCTGGCCTGCTTGGCGAAGACCTTCGCCTGCTGCTCGGGCGCGGTCAGCCACTTGGCCAGCGCGATGGCCTCCTTCTGGTGCTTGCCCGCCGTCGGCACGCCGATGAACGAACCGCCCCAGTTGGCCGCGGTCGGCGCGGCCGCCACGTCCCACTTGCCCTTGCCGGCGTCACCGGACTTCTCCTGGATGTAGCCCATCATCCAGGCGGGGCAGGCCACCGTCGCGAACGAACCCTTGGCGAAGCCCTGGTCCCAGGTCGGGTCGAACTGCTTCAGCTTCGCCGACATGTCGCTGGTCGCCACCGTCATCGCGGCGTTCCAGGACTTCTTGACGCCCGTGGACTTGTCCCAGATGACGTTGCCGTCCTTGTCGTAGTACCGCTGGCTCTCGCCACCGAGCGCGGCGTTGTAGACCGAGGAGGCGGAGTCCACGAACTTGGTGCCGCTCGGCGCCTTCTTCATGTACTGCTTGCCCAGGTCGACGTACTTCGCCCAGTCGCCCTTCCACTGCGCGGCGAGCTTGGTGCGGTCGGTCTCCAGACCGGCCTTCTCGAAGAGGTCCTTGCGGTAGCAGATCGCCATCGGACCGATGTCCGTACCGAGCGCGATGGTCTTGCCGTCCTTCGTGGTGGCCTGGGCGAGCTTCCAGTCCAGCCACTGCGACTTGTCGACCTGCTTGCCGAGGTCCACGAACTTCTCGGACTGGGTCTGGACGGCCTCCGTTATGTTGCCGACCTCGATCGCCTGGAGGTCGTCGGTACCGGCGCCGGCCTGCAGACGGGTGAGCGTCTTGGGCCAGTACACGTCGGTGCGGGTGGTGACGTTCTCCTTGATCGAGATGTTCGGGTGCTGCTTCATGTACTCGTCGTAGAGACCGGCCTGCTTGTAGCCGAAGACGCCGAAGGTGCCGACGGTCAGGGTCGTGTTGCCCTTGCCGCTGCCACCGTTGTCCGCGTCCGACGAGCCGCTGTCCGGGTCGTTGGAACATCCGGCCAGCAGCCCCGTGGCGAGCGCGGCGACGGCCGCGATGGCCCCCAGCCTGCGGGACCGGCGGGTACTCGTGCGCATTGCGTCCTCCTGTTGCCTGACGTGCCGACCCCCCGGCCAACTGCATTGGTGGCGCCCGTTGTTACTCGCTGCGGCTCGGGCGGGGAACGTGCGGGTTGTGTATGTGTCAGGTACTGTGGGAGCGCTCCCACCAGTGATGTGTTGAAGAGTCGTCGGTTCCCGCGGGGGTGTCAAGGGTGGGGGAGCGGAGAGATGCGTTCAGTTATCGGCCTGTTAGCTGAAGATGTCATTCCGCTACATGGCCAGAGTTGTCTTATAGCCCCTTCGGAGCCCGAAGGCGAGCGCCGGGGTACGGGAGAGGGCTCCACGCGGACGTGAGCGGCGCTCACCTCGGCGGACGGGGCTGTTACATTCCAGGCCACTTGGTGTCGACGGGAGGGCGAAGCCCATGGCAGTCCACGGAGCGCGGGGCCGCAGCGGCGGGCGGCCCACCCTCGAAGAGGTGGCCGCGCGCGCCGGCGTGGGCCGCGGCACGGTCTCCCGGGTGATCAACGGTTCCCCGCGGGTCAGCGACGCGACCCGCGCCGCGGTCGAGGCGGCGGTCGCCGAGCTCGGCTACGTCCCCAACACGGCGGCCCGTGCCCTGGCGGCCAACCGCACGGACGCCATCGCCCTGGTCGTCCCCGAGCCGGAGACCCGGTTCTTCGCGGAACCGTACTTCTCTGACATGCTGCGCGGTGTCGGAGCGCAACTCTCCGACACCGAGATGCAGTTGCTGCTGATCTTCGCGGGCAGCGACCGGGAGCGCGAACGCCTCGCCCAGTACCTGGCGGCGCACCGTGTGGACGGGGTCCTGCTCGTCTCGGTGCACGCGGACGACCCGCTGCCCGACCTGCTCTCCCAGCTGGAGATCCCGGCGGTGATCAGCGGCCGGCGCTCGGCCGAGGAGACGCTGCCGTCGGTGGACTCCGACAACTACGGCGGGGGCCGCGCGGCCGTGGCGCACCTGGTCGCCCGCGGCCGCCGCTCCATCGTCCATCTCGCCGGCCGGATGGACGTGTACGGAGCCCAGCAGCGCGTCGCCGGCTATCGCCAGGGGCTGCTCGACGCGGGCCGCCCGGTGGACGACCGGCTGATCGTGCCGGGCGACTTCACCGAGGAGGGCGGACGCCGGGCCATGACCCTGCTGCTGGAACGCTGCCCCGGCCTCGACGCGGTCTTCGCCGGCTCCGACGTCATGGCGGCGGGCGCCCGTCAGGTCCTGCGCGAGACCGGCCGCCGCATCCCGGACGACGTGGCCCTGATCGGCTACGACGACTCGGCCATAGCCCGCCACATGGAACCGCCCCTCACCAGCGTCCGCCAGCCCATCGAGGACATGGGCCGCGCGATGACCGACCTCCTCATCGGCGAAATAGCGGACCGCCGCCCCACCGCCTCCCGCACCCTGGAACAGCGCCAACTGGTCCTGCCGGCGGAGCTGGTGGTGCGGGCGTCGTCGTGACCCCGGCGCTGCCGGCCGGGTGAACGAACTCCGCCCCCTCGTCCGGGCGGGAGCCGGGGGACCAGCACCCCGAGTCGCTCAACCGTTGAACCACTGGCCGGAAGAGGTCGTGTCGAGCGTCACACATGGCAACGCACGTGTTCGCACACGGGTCTTCGGCCCATGTGGAGCGGGGTGTGCGCACGTCGGTTGCCCGTGGCGTCAGCAAACGGAAGAGGGCTTTCGGTCGTCGCCGGCCCACTGTCCCGGGAGCGCGCGAATACCTGTGGAGACCTCTGATCCATCTGGTCTAGCGTTGCCGTCGAACCGGGGGGAAGCGGTCCCTGACCAGGACCTTTCGCGTCCCCCCACATCGACGATCAGGGGGAAACATGCGTAGGACCGTAGCTCTTGCCACGGTGGCGACCGCGCTCGCGGGATCGCTGGCCGGCTTCGGGGGCCAGGCGATGGCCGTGTCGCAGGGGACGGCGCCGCGAGCGTCGCAGGCTTCGGCACAGGCGGCCGGCTGTGTGACGGTCGTCCGCTGGTACAACAAGCGCTTCAACCGCATGGTCGAGGTGAAGAACAGCTGCGCCCACACGGCGTGCTTCAGCGTCACGGTCGCCGCACGGCGTGACCCGGACTTCTCGATCGGCAGGAACAAGAAGGAGTCCTTCGCCTACGGCGGGATCGCCTGGACCAAGGGCTCGGGCATCAAGAACAAGGCCTGCTAGCCCTCCCGTCCCCCTCGCGGCCCGGTTCGGGCCGTGAGGGCACATGACGACTCCGAAGTGCCCTCCGCGCCGCGACGCGGGACCGTGCCAGGTCCCGCGTCCGGGGCGGAGGGCACTTCTTCTGTGCCCGGAGCGGGAAGGTCCGACGCGCCCGGAATGCCTGGCCTGCGGTTTCCGTCCTTTCGGGGGGCTCGGTAGGGCAGGCTGGCGGGTATGGTCCTGCATCCCTTGCTCGGAGTCGACGAAGTGCCCGCCGTGGAGATGTACTTGGGCCGGGTGGGTGAGGTGTTCACGGTGTTCCGTGAGCAGGACTCCGGGTGTGTCTCCTACGGCGTGCGTCTGCTCGACGGCGCCCGCTGGTTCGTCAAGGAGGCCGCCGACGAACGGGGCCGCCGCTCGCTCGACCGGGGATGGGCGTTCCACCGGGCCGTACGGCACACGGCGATCGTGCCGCAGGTCCACCGGATGGCCGTCCGGGACGGGTGGGCGGTGGTCATGCCGTGGCGCGAGGGCGAGGTGCTGTACCACCCCGCCGCGGCCGGCCCCCGGGACCGTACGGCCCCGGGCAGTCCGATGGCCCGCTTCCGGTCCCTGCCCGTCGCCGACATCCTGCGCGCGTTCGACCGGGTCCTCGACGCGCACCTCGCCGTCGAGGCCGCCGGCCACGTCGCCGTCGACTTCTACGACGGCACGCTGCTCTACGACTTCACCGGCCGGACGGTCCACCTCGTCGACCTGGACGCCTATCGGCCGGGCCCCTTCGTCCTCGACGAGGAGCGGCTTCCCGGCTCACGACGGTTCATGGCCCCGGAGGAGTTCGAGCGCGGGGCCGTGATCGACACCCGTACGACCGTCTTCACGCTCGGCCGCGCGGCCCGTCTGCTACTCGACGCGGGCGACGACGAGCGGGCCTGGCGCGGTACCCCGGAGCTGCTGGCGGTCGTCGAGCGTGCCACGTTCCCCGCCCCGGACGACCGCTTCCCGGACGTCCACCGCTTCGCGGCGGCATGGCGCACGGCGGGCGGGTCCCGGCAGCGCTGACGTCAGTCACGCACCGTCAGTTCCCAGCGGACCTCGCCGTCCTGCCGGGTGTCGGTCGGTGACAGCCCCGCCGCCGCGGCGACGGCGGCGGAGGCGTGATGCTCGGGGTGGACGTGCGCGACGACCGTATGGACGCCGAACGCGCCGGTCAGCAGCGGGACCAGTGACCGCGCCGCCTCCACCGCGTACGCGCGGCCCTGCCAGGGCGTGCCCACCACCCAGGCGATCTCCGCGGCCCCGCCCTCGACGGTGGCCTGGACGGTCCCCACCAGGCACCCCTCCGGGCGCGCCCGGAGCACCCAGTTGCACCAGATGACGGCGGGGTCGGGGGAGCCGGCGACGAGCCGCTCGTACCGTGCCCGGAGCGCGTCGACGGAGGCCGGTTCCCCGCCGATGAAGGCGTGCAGCGCCGGATCGGAGAGCACCGCGGCCATCTCCTCGGCGTGCCGGGCCCGCAGCGGGAGCAGATCGAGCCGGGCGGTGGAGGTGTCGGGCTCGGGGTCCATGGCGTCTCCGTTCGGCGGCCGCTCGCGGACGGGTTCCCCCGGAACGCAGTCAGCCGGTGACCTGTTCAACAGATCACCGGCTGACTACTCAGGGTGAGTGACGGGACTTGAACCCGCGGCCACCTGGACCACAACCAGGTGCTCTACCAACTGAGCTACACCCACCATGTCCGGTCTTCGTGCTGCTCCGACCGGCCGAGAAAAAGTGTACAGGGTCGGAAGGGGTGCTCGCGCACGGCTTTTTCCGGGGCCCGCGAGGGCCCCGTCAAAGGCCTACTCGGTGGGTACGACGTGCTTGGCGGCGATGGTGCGGGCGGTGTCCGAGTCCGGTCCGGGCTGCGGGACGAAGATCGCCTCGCGGTAGTAGCGGAGCTCGGCGATGGACTCGCGGATGTCGGCGAGGGCGCGGTGGTTGCCGTTCTTGTCCGGGCTGTTGAAGTACGCCCGCGGGTACCAGCGGCGCGCCAGCTCCTTCACCGAGGACACGTCGACGATGCGGTAGTGGAGGTAGCTCTCCAGGCTCGCCATGTCGCGCAGCAGGAAACCGCGGTCGGTGCCGACGGAGTTCCCGCACAGCGGGGCCTTGCCGGGCTCCTTGACGTGCTCCCGTACGTAGGAGAGGACCTGCTCCTCGGCGTCCGCCAGGGTCGTGCCCCCGGCGAGCTCCTCCAGCAGACCGGAGTTCGTGTGCATCTGGCGCACCACGTCCGGCATCGTCTCCAGGGCGGCGTCCGGCGGGCGGATCACGATGTCCACACCGTCGCCGAGTACGTTCAGTTCCGAGTCGGTGACCAGCGCGGCCACCTCGATGAGCGCGTCATCCGACAACGAGAGCCCGGTCATCTCGCAGTCGATCCACACCATGCGATCGTTCATGTGTCTCACCCTACGGCCCGCCCCGGTCAGGTGGACCCGCGCGTGCGCCGGGCCGCGGCGGCGGTGCGCCTCGCGGCCGGCATGCGTGAGGGCCCGCACCCGAAGGTGCGGGCCCTCACGTACGGGGCGGTCGGGCTACGGCGCGCTGCGCTGCCCGGGCAGTCCGGCCCGGCCCGCGATGTACAGCTCCGGCCGTTCGCGCAGTGCGTCCGGCGAGAGCGCCGAGGCGCCCAGGGCCGCCGCGGTGCGCCGGGTCTGCATCGGGACGGGGCCCGGATGCTCCTGGTGCACCGACGGTGGCGGTCCGACCGGACCCGTCGCGCTCTCCGTGTCCACCGAACGCTCCGCCTGTGGCCGGCGGGCGCGGTACGCCGCCCGGTACGCGGCCGGGGACGATCCCAGCTGGCGCCGGAAGTGACCGCGCAGCGCGACCGGTGAGCGGAAGCCGCAGCGGCCCGCGACCTCGTCGACCGAGTAGTCGGACGTCTCCAGCAGCCGCTGTGCCTGCAGCACGCGCTGCGTGATGAGCCACTGCAGCGGAGCACTGCCGGTCAGCGAACGGAACCGGCGGTCGAAGGTGCGGCGGCTCATGTAGGCGCGCGCCGCCAGCGTCTCCACGTCGAACTGCTCGTGGAGGTGCTCGAGTGCCCAGGCGACGACCTCGGCCAGCGGGTCGGCGCCGATCTCCTCCGGCAGCGACCGGTCGAGGTAGCGCTCCTGGCCGCCGCTGCGCCGCGGCGGCACCACCAGGCGCCGGGCGAGCGCGCCGGCGGCTTCGTTGCCGTGGTCCGTGCGCACGATGTGGAGGCAGAGATCGATTCCGGCCGCCGTCCCCGCCGAGGTGAGCACGTCGCCGTCGTCCACGAAGAGTTCGCGGGGGTCGACGTGCACCGACGGGTAACGCTTGGCCAGTGTCGGTGCGTACATCCAGTGGGTGGTCGCCGGACGGCCGTCCAGTAAACCGGCCGCGGCCAGTACGAAGGCGCCGGTGCACAGTCCGACTATGCGGGCACCTTCCTCGTGCGCGCGGCGCAGTGCGTCGAGTGCCTCCTCGGGTGGTGGCGAGGTGATCGACCGCCAGGCGGGCACGACCACCGTGCCGGCCCTGGAGATCGCTTCCAAGCCATGTGGTGCGGTGAGTTCCAGGCCCCCTGTGGTCCGCAGCGGGCCTTCCTCACCGGCACACACCAATAGGCGGTAGCGCGGCACGCCGGCGTCCTGGCGGTCAATCCCGAACACCGACAACGGTATGGAACTCTCGAAGATGGGGCCGCCGCTGAACAGCAGCACCGCGACGATCTCCTTGCGGCGTCGCCCGGACAGCTTCCGGGCCGCGGCATCCGGCGCGGCAGTGGAGTCGTGGCTCATCCTGCTAAGCCCCCCTCGGTGGTCGCGGCGCCCTCAACCTTTCGGGTTTGTCGCTCCAACACATTTCCCCTCGGTCCTGCACGAGTCCCCCGCCGTAAGACAAGATCGAATCTACTGTGTCCCGTGGCGCCAAGGTGACCAGTTCGGTACTCCGCAGAATGTCGACATGGCAACTTGGCGTGAAGCATTCGATCACGAAGCGTTGCACTCGTGGGCCGTGCAGGGAAGTGCGCCTCGTGGCAGTGGCCAATCCACGTAGGGTGTGCGCGCCCCGCTCACCCCTTTCGGTGCAGGTGGAACGGGGGTTGGGGGGTCGTTCGACCAAGGGATGGGCCATAACGAGAAGTTGGCTGAAAAGAAACGCAGGAGTGCGTGCAAACCGGTCAGTCGACCGGCTTGATTCCCGCACCGTGACGTCCGCCACGACGGGCTCCCGAGCCGCTTCCGCCGCGTTGGCCGACCCCCGCCTCCGCACCGTTCCCACGTCCCGCGTCCGCCGCCGGGCCCGGTGCCGTCCTCCCGTGCCGGCCCCGCTGCTGCGGCGTCCGCTGCCGCGCGGACGGCCGTGCGGCGTCCCGCTGTTGCTCGCGCAGGACGGCCGCGCCCCGCTCGGACCGGCGCAGCAGCACCAGGCAGGCTCCGGTCACGGCCGCGAGACCGAGGGCGGTGCCGGTCGCGCCGGCCAGTGAGGTGCCGTACCAGAAGAGGACCACGGGGACGAGGACGCAGCTGAAGGCCGCCCAGCGGACCAGGTCGCTCACCGAGTCGGTCGCGGGTGCCGTCGCGGGGCGCGGGGCGGCGTGCGATCCGGGCTGTGCCGCGGGGCGTGATCCGGACGGGGGCGTGCCGGGGGACGCGGACGGGCCGGAGGGGCGGGGGGCGGTGTCGGGTCCGGGCACGTTCTGCTCCCTGGTACTCCTGTGTTCTCCATGCTCTCCATGGCGGTGGCTGCGCAGGGTTCAACGCATGGTCGACCGGCCGGTCACTGCCCGGCCCCCTGTCTCCGCCGTCCGGCAGGGGGTGCGGGGCCCGCGCAAGGGCCCCGTACGGTCGGGAAAGCGCCCGTCCCCGGGTGAACCCTGTGCAAACCGCCTGTACGGGGCAGCAACCATTGCGTTACGGGCGCCTCTCATGCATGCTCCCTGGAACGCCGCGTAAGGCGCGCGCGATCTGGGCAGAGGAGGCGTGCCGCCGTACCCTTGGGGGTATGGGGTTGGGAAGATGTTTCCCAGACACAGCTCTGCCGATCGTTGTCGTCCCCACCACGAGGATCCAGACGCCGAGACAACCATGGCCGGTCACGAATTCTTCGATCACGCGGACCGCAAGCGCCCGCTCGCCGATCCCACGGCGGCCGAGCCCCTGGCGGCGGAAGCTCCGCGCCAGTCCTGCGATCCCGCTTTCAAGCACGGCGTCGTCGTCGGCTTCGACGGCTCGACGTCCAGCGAGCGCGCCCTCGCCTACGCGATCGGCATGGCTCACCGCTCCGGCTCGGGCCTGATCATCGTGCACGTGGCCAACCGGCTGCCCACCACGGTGTGGGCGGGCTGCGAGCCACCCGTCTTCGTCGACGTCCCCGACCACCGCACCGAGGTGCTGGGACTGGAACTGGCCTGCGCCGAGTACCTCTCCGAGGTGCCGTGGATCCTGGTCGAGCGCGGCGGCGACATCTGCCACGAACTCGAAGAGGTGGGGCGGGAGTACGAGGCGGACGCGATCGTCGTCGGCTCCACGCACGGCATCGTCGGACGCCTCTTCGGCTCCGTCGCGGGGCGGCTCGCCAAGCGCGCCAGGCGCCCGGTGATCGTCATTCCCTGACGCCCCGTCGCCCCGGCCGTACCGATCCCCGGGCGGGACTCCCGCCGCTGCGCGCGACGGGTCAACCTACCGGCGCGTAGCGGGTGTTCGTGCCCTGGTGGGGGGAATAACACCGGACGCCGGTCCTTGTGGCGGCGACCGCCGGGACGCGGCACTTCGACCGCACCGGACAGCAGGACACTCCACGCCGCCCCAGGACTGCCGCGACGCGCCGCGGCCGGGGTGTGACGGCCACCGGCTGAGATCGGCGCGGGCCGGGGTATTGGGCGGCTCCGGCCCTTCGGGAACGGTCCCCGTGCGCAGGTGGCGCGCACGGGGACCGTTCATGTCCGGCTTCCCGTAAGGGACTTGGCGGGACGGGCTACTCGACGGTGACCGACTTGGCCAGGTTGCGCGGCTTGTCGATGTCCCGGCCGAGCGCCAACGCCGTGTGGTAGGCCAGCAGTTGGAGCGGGATGCCCATCAGGATCGGGTCCAGCTCGTCCTCGTTCTTGGGGACGACGATCGTCTGGTCGGCCTTCTCCTGCTCCTGGTGCGCGACGGCGAGGATCTTGCCGCTGCGGGCCTTGATCTCCTCCAGGGCGGCACGGTTCTTCTCCAGCAGGTCGTCGTCGGGGACGATCGCGACCGTGGGGAGCGCGGGCTCGATGAGGGCCAGCGGGCCATGCTTCAACTCGGAGGCCGGGTAGGCCTCGGCGTGGATGTACGAGACCTCCTTGAGCTTGAGGGAGGCCTCACGGGCCACCGGGTAGCCCCGGACGCGGCCGATGAAGAGCATCGAGCGGGCCTCGGCGTACTGCTCGGCCAGCTTCTTGATCTCGTCCTCGCGCTCCAGGATCTCGGTGATCTGCGCGGGCAGTTTGCGCAGGCCCTCGATGATCCGCTTGCCGTCGCGGACCGACAGGTCACGGGTGCGGCCGAGGTGCAGGGCGAGCAGCGCGAACGCCACCGTGGTGTTGGTGAAGCACTTCGTCGAGACGACGCAGACCTCGGGGCCCGCGTGGACGTACATGCCGCCGTCGGCCTCGCGGGCGATCGCCGAACCGACGACGTTGACCACGCCGAGCACCCGCGCGCCCTTGCGCTTCAGCTCCTGCACGGCGGCCAGCACGTCGTACGTCTCACCGGACTGGGAGACGGCGACGTACAGGGTGTCGGGGTCGACGACCGCGTTGCGGTAGCGGAACTCGGAGGCCGGCTCGGCGTCCGCGGGGATGCGGGCCAGCTCCTCGATCATCTGGGCGCCGATCATGCCCGCGTGGTACGAGGTGCCGCAGCCGAGGATCTTCACGCGGCGGATCTGGCGCGCCTCACGGGCGTCCAGGTTCAGGCCGCCGAGGTGGACCGTCGAGAACCGGTCGTCGATCCGGCCGCGCAGCACCCGGTCCACGGCCTCGGCCTGCTCGTGGATCTCCTTGTGCATGTACGTGTCGTGGCCGCCCATGTCGTACGACGCGGCCTCCCACTCCACGGTGGTCGGCTCGGACGTCGTCCGGGTGCCCTCGGTGGTGTAGGTGCGGAAGTCGTCGGCCTTGAGGGTGGCCATCTCGCCGTCGTCGAGGGTCACGATCTGGCGGGTGTGGGTGACCAGCGCGGCGATGTCCGAGGCGACGAACATCTCCTTCTCGCCGATGCCGAGCACGACGGGGGAGCCGTTGCGTGCCACCACGATGCGGTCGGGGAAGTCGGCGTGCATCACGGCGATGCCGTAGGTGCCCTCGATGACCCGCAGGGTCTCGCGGACCTTGTCCTCGAGCTTCTCCTGCCCGGAGCGGGCGATGAGGTGGGTGAGGACCTCGGTGTCGGTCTCGGAGAGGAACTCGACGCCGTCCGCCTCCAGCTTCTTGCGCAGGTCGGAGGCGTTGTCGATGATGCCGTTGTGGACGACGGCGACCGAGCTGTCGGCCGACATGTGGGGGTGTGCGTTCACGTCGGAGGGGGCGCCGTGCGTGGCCCAGCGGGTGTGGGCGATGCCCGTGGTGCCGGCGAACCGCTTGGGGACCTTGGCCTCCAGGTCACGGACCCGGCCCTTGGCCTTGACCATCTTCAGGCCGGCGGCCTTCGGCGAGGTCACGACGATGCCCGCCGAGTCGTAGCCGCGGTACTCCAGGCGCTGCAGGCCCTCCAGGAGCAGCGGCGCCACGTCACGCCTGCCGATGTATCCGACGATTCCGCACATATATACGTATTCCTCAGCCGTAGACGATGCGGCGCAGCTGCCTGAGGCTGAGCTCGGGCGGCGCGACCGCGCGGTACTTCAGGTCCGCCTCGATCCGTTCGAAGATCGTCGCGTTCACCAGGCCCTGCGCCTGGAGTTCACGGTGGCGGCGACGGACGTACTCCTCGGTCGTCTCGTCGAACCAGGCGAGCACGTCCTGGACCACGCGCAGCGCCTCGCCCCGGCTCAGGGGCGTGGACCGCGTCAAGTGATCAACAAGTTCGTCGTGCACCCGATGATCCTGGGGTACCGAAAGGCGATTCGCAAGAATCCTGCCCGATATCGGGCAAGTGGTTGTTGAAACTCTCATGGACCGCTGTTTGCAAGCTGTCCATCCGGCGTCTTGCGCCCCGTCGATTGCCGGGAGCAACTTCTGGAGCCATGGACACTCCACGCATGGGCGTACCCGAGCGGCTCGCCGAGAACATGAGCATGGCCGAGCAGCACGAGTACCTGCGCGCCAAATTCTCGCGGCGCAACATGATCAGAGGCGGCGCCGTGACCCTCGGTGCCGTCGCCGGCGGTGCCTTCGTGCCGGGCGCCGTCGCCCAGGCCGCGGTCCCGACGAAGGGGACGGCGGCCTCGGCCTCCACGGAGAAGGTGGACGGCGCGCTCGTCGCCCCCTTCGGCCGTCACCTCGCCTTCGGCAACGACCCGCGCACCGAGATGACCGTCTCCTGGCAGGTGCCGGCCGCGGTCAGCCGGCCCTACATCCGTATCGGCGCCCAGCCCTGGGACCTCTCCCGCAAGATCGACGCCGAGGTCCGCACCCTCTACACCCCGGCCGGCGTGGGCGCGAGCGGCGACCACACCCAGTACTACCTGCACGCCAAACTCACCCACCTGCGCCCCGGGAAGACGTACTACTACGGCGTGGGCCACGCCGGCTTCGACCCCGCCGCGCCCCACCTCCTCGGCACACTCGGCACCTTCACCACCGCGCCCGACCGCGCCGAGCCGTTCACCTTCACCGCCTTCGGCGACGAGGGCGTCGGCTACCACGGCCTCGCCAACGACGCCCTGCTGCTCGCCCAGAACCCGTCCTTCCACCTGCACGCCGGCGACATCGCGTACGCGGACCCGTCCGGCGCGGGCAAGAAGGAGGACACCGGCTTCGACTCGCGCATCTGGGACCAGTTCCTCGCCCAGACCGAGACCGTCGCCAAGCAGGTCCCCTGGATGCCGGCCTACGGCAACCACGACATGGAGGCCTGGTACTCGCCCAACGGGTACGGCGGCGAGGAGGCCCGCTGGACGCTGCCCGACAACGGCCCCGACAAGGCCAACCTGCCCGGCGTCTACTCCTTCGTGCACGGCAACACGGCGATCATCTCGCTCGACGCCAACGACATCTCCTTCGAGATCCCGGCCAACCTCGGCATCTCCGGCGGCACCCAGACCAAGTGGCTGGAGACCCAGCTCAAGAAGTACCGGGCCGCGCGGGACGTCGACTTCATCGTGATCTTTTTCCACCACTGCGCGTACTGCACCTCCACGGCGCACGCCTCGGAGGGGGGCGTGCGACAGGAGTGGGTGCCGCTGTTCGAGAAGTACACCGTCGACCTGGTGATCAACGGCCACAACCACCAGTACGAGCGCACCGACGTCATCAAGAACAACGCGGTCACCAAGAAGCTGCCGATCGGCGGCACGGCCTACCCGGAGACCGACGGCGTCGTCTACGTCACGGCGGGCGCGGCCGGCCGCAGCCTCTACGCCTTCACCGCCCCGGAGTCCTACGAGGGCAAGGAGAACGAGGTCGAGTCGGTCGCCTCCTTCATCAACCTCAAGGACGGCAAGCAGAACGAGACGGTCACCTGGTCGCGCGTGCGCTACCTCAACTACTCGTTCCTGCGCGTCGACGTCACGCCCGCCTCCCGGGGCCGCCTGGCCACGCTGAAGGTCCGCGGCATCGCCGAGACCGGCGCCGAGGTCGACCACTTCACGGTCGCCCGCCGGGCCAAGTAGGCAGCCCCGTACGCCCCGGGCACGGGGACGTACGGCCGCCGACCCGCGAGCGGGCGGTCCTCGACGCGTCCGCGGTCACAGACGCTTGAGGACCGCCTGCTTGGCCAGCGCGAACTCCTCTTCGGTCAGGACGCCCTCGCGGCGCAGCTCGCCCAGCTCCCTGAGCCTGCGCAGCAGGGCGTCGTGATCGGCCTCGGACGCGGGCGCGGGGATCGCCGCCCGGCGCGCCTCCGCGCCCGGTACCGCGGCCCCCTCGGGCGCGGACGCCGCCGGATGCGGCAGCCGCGCCTGCACCGCCGCCGCGACCAAAGCCATCAGCGGGTCCTTCTTGAAGCCCCACAGCTCCACGGAGTTGGGGTCGTACTTCGGCGGCGCCTTCGTCTCCGCACCCCGCACGGTGAAGCGCAGACAGCCGTTCTCCAGGCCGACCGCCGGATGCCACTCGACGGCCGTGATCTCGCCGAGCGCGAGCGTGCGCGCGCCGCCCGCCGACTTCGCCTCCTCCGTCTTCCAGTTCCACTCCAGACGTACGGACTCCCCGTCGAAGGTCGCCGTGCCGTCACCGGCCGAGGCGGCCAGCGGAACCGCCGGGCCGGGCAGCAGATAGCCGTCGACCGGCCCCGCGGGCACCTCGTCGAGCAGCAGCGCGTTCCGCACCTCGTCCACGAAGTACTCGGCGACGCCGAACCGGTCGGCCTCGACCGTCAGTTGGTAGGGATCGTTCGGATCGCCGAGCTTGCCGCCCGTCGCCTGGAGCAGCGGGTCCGCGCCGTCCCGCAGCCGCAGCCTCAGCCGCCCGGCCTTCTTGCCCTGCTCCAGCGAGACACCGGCCAACGCGCCCAGTGGCACGGCCAGTTCACCCAGCTCCCTGCGCAGCAGGCCGACGTTCCTGTCCCGTCCCGGGGTCAGCCGCAGCGCGTCGCCGTCGAAGACCCAGGTGCCGTCCCGCTGGATGATTTCCGCCATGAAGGGGATTGTTCCACCGCGACTGCGGGAGAGTGGTCTCGACCAATTCGACGGCACGGTGAGCGGCCCACCCCCGAGGCCGCTCGGAGCCGTGCCGGGCATCGATGGGAGCGCATGTGAGACAGCACCACAGAACGCCCCGCCTTCTCGGAACGCTGCTGCTCGTGGCCGCGGCCGGTATCTCCCTCACCGGAGCCGCACCGACCGTACGGACCACCCCCTCCACCCCCACGCCGCTGGGCCGCGTCGTCCCCGCACCCGCCTCCGTCGCCCCGGGCGGATCCCCGTACCGCGTCACCCCGGGCACCCGCATCCGCGTCGACGACTCCCGCGCCGTCCGCGCGGTCGGCGCGTACCTCGCCGACGTCCTGCGGCCCTCCACCGGCTACCGGCTGCCCGTCACCGCGCACGGCGACGGGGCGATCCGGCTGCGGCTCGGCGGCAAGGGCCTCGGCGCGGAGGGCTACCGCCTCGTCAGCGGCAGGTCGGGCGTCACCATCACGGCCGGCCGGCCCGCCGGCCTCTTCCACGGCGTCCAGACCCTGCGCCAGCTGCTCCCCGCCGCCGTCGAGAAGAACTCCGTCCAGTCCGGACCCTGGCTGATCGCCGGCGGCACCGTCACGGACACCCCGCGCTACGGCTACCGCGGCGCCATGCTCGACGTCTCCCGGCACTTCTTCACCGTCCCCCAGGTCAAGCGCTACATCGACGAACTGGCCCTCTACAAGGTCAACAAGCTGCATCTGCACCTCAGCGACGACCAGGGCTGGCGCATCGCCCTCGACTCCTGGCCGCGCCTCGCCACCTACGGCGGCTCCACCCAGACCGACGGCGGACCGGGCGGCTTCTACACCAAGGCCGACTACCGCGAGATCGTCCGCTACGCCGCCTCCCGTTACCTGGAGGTCGTCCCGGAGATCGACATGCCCGGGCACACCAACGCCGCGCTCGCCTCGTACGCCCAGCTGAACTGCGACGGGGTCGCGCCGCCGCTCTACACCGGCACCGAGGTCGGCTTCAGCTCGCTGTGCGTGAACAAGCCGGTGACGTACGCCTTCGTGGACGACGTCGTCCGCGAGCTGGCCGCGCTCACCCCGGGCGAGTACCTCCACATCGGCGGCGACGAGGCCCACTCCACCAGCCACGCCGACTACGTGACCTTCATGGACACGGTGCAGCCGCTGGTCGCCAAGTACGGCAAGAAGGTGATGGGCTGGCACCAGCTGACCGGAGCCACTCCGGCGAAGGGCGCCATCGCGCAGTACTGGGGGCTCGACGACACCGACGCCGCCGAGAAGGCACAGGTCGCCCGGGCCGCGCACAACGGCACCGGCATCGTCCTGTCGCCCGCCGACCGGCTCTACCTCGACATGAAGTACACCGCCGACACCCCGCTCGGCCAGGACTGGGCAGGACTCGTCGAGGTGCGCAGGGCGTACGACTGGGATCCGGGCAGCTACCTCGACGGCGTGCCCGCCTCGGCCGTCAGGGGTGTCGAGGCGCCGCTGTGGACGGAGACGATCGTGACCTCCGCCGACATCGACGTCATGGCCTTCCCGAGGCTGCCCGGAGCCGCCGAACTCGGCTGGTCGCCCGCCTCCACGCACGACTGGGACTCCTACAAGGTGCGCCTCGCCGCGCAGGCCCCGCGCTGGGACGCGCTCGGGATCGGCTACCACCGCTCGCCCCAGGTCCCCTGGCCCGCGAGCTAGCCCCGGATGCCGACGGGCGCCCCGGAGGACCGTCTCCGGGGCGCCCGCCCGTCTCAGGGGCTCCTGGGAGCCCGGTGCTCAGAACCCGGCGATCGGGTTCTTCAGCGTGCCGATCAGCTGGAGCGCGCCCGACGGGTCCGCCAGGTCCACCATCTGGCGGTTGTCGCGCAGCTGGAGCCGGTTGAGGCAGGACAGCGCGAACTCGGGCGCGAACATGTCGTACTGCCGGAACTTGTCGTCGAGTTCGGGCGTCGCCTCCTGGTAGGCGCGCACCGACTCGGCGACCGTCCGCCAGAAGTCGTCCTCGTCGAGGATGCCCTCGGCCGCCAACTGCGCCGCCAGGAAGCGGAAGTAGCAGTCGAAGACGTCCGTGAAGACCGACAGCAGCTTCGTGTCCTCGGGGACCTCGACCCGGATCCGCTCCACCGCGGGAGGCAGCACCGCCTGCGGGTCCAGCACTGCGATCTCCTCGGCGATGTCCTTGTAGACCGCCCGCCGCACCGCCCCGTCCTTCAGGACCAGGATGACGTTCTCGCCGTGCGGCATGTAGACGAGGTCGTACGCGTAGAAGCTGTGCAGCAGCGGCGTGAGGTAGGCGCGCAGGTAGTCGCGCAGCCACTGGACCGGTGTCTGCCCCGACCGCTCGATCAGCGCGCCCGCGAAGGACGCGCCCTCGTGGTCGACGTGCACGAGGGACGCCATCGTGGCGAGGCTCTCGCCCTCCTGGAGCGAGGCCACCGGGCTCTCGCGCCACAGCGCGGCCAGCATCTTGCGGTAGGGGGAGTACCGGTCGGTGGCGGCCTCGTACTCCAGGTGCCGGTAGCCGACGGCGGCCCGCTCGCGGATGATCGACAGACCCGTCGACTTCAGTACCGGGTCGTTCTCGATCAGCTGCGCCAGCCAGTCGTTGATGGCCGGGGTCGCCTCCATGTACGCGGCGGACAGACCGCGCATGAAGCCCATGTTGAGGACGCTCAGCGCCGTCTTCACATAGTGCTTCTCCGGGCTGCTCGTGTTGAAGAACGTCCGGATCGACTGCTGGGCGAGGTATTCGGCGTCGCCCTCGCCGAGACAGACCAGGTTCCGCCGGGCGATCTCGGCGGCGAAGGTCACGGCCAGCTTGTTCCACCACTGCCAGGGGTGGACGGGGATGAGCAGGTAGTCCTCCGGGTCGAGACCCTGCCCCGACAGCGTCCGGGCGAACCGCCCGACCGTCTCCTCGCCCAGCTCGTCACGCACGAACGACTCGTACGCGATGCCGATCCCGGCCGTGAACGCGGCCCGCGAGCGGTGCGCGGCCAGCCACACCAGCCGGACCGGGCTCGCCGTCTCGGGGGCGTAGGCGAGGTACTCGTGCACACCGAAGCCGAGCCGTCCGTTGTTGGCGACGAAGCAGGGGTGGCCCTCGGTCATGCCGGTCTCGATGGCCTGGAAGCCCGCGCCGGCCAGTTCACGGACCGGGATCTGCGGCTTGGTCAGTTTGAAGCAGGTGCCCGAGAGCGTGGAGGAGATCTCCTCCAGGTAGACCGGGAGGACCTCGTCGCTCAGCCCCAGCGACTCCTTCAGCTCGATGAAGAAGTCCAGCGCGGCCAGCGGCAGTTCGCTGCCGTCGCGGTGCCTGGTGATGGACTCGGCGTCCACCTGCCAGTGGTCGAGCGAGCGCCGCACCGCCGTGTAGCGGTAGCGGGTCTGCCCGTCGTCCCCGCGGACCTCGTAGCGGCCGTCCGGCAGCGGCTCCGGACTGATCAGCCGCTCGTGGGCGAACTCGGCGAGCGCCTTGCGGACGAGGAGGCGGTTGGCGGTGGCCCAGCGCTCGGGGGAGAGGTGGGCGACGCTGTCGGCGAGGGTCATGCCGCCACCGCCTTCTCGAACTGCTCCCGGGTGCAGAAGCTCAGCAGTGCCTGCTTCTCCGGCTTCCGGATCTCCCGCTCCGGCACGAAGCCGACGGCCTCGTTCAGGGCGTGCACGGCCTTGTTGCTCACGTCGGGTTCCACCACGACGCGCCGGGTGGCCGGGTCGGCGAACAGGTTCTCCATCACCGCGGTGATGACGGCGCGGGTGAAGCCGTGCACGGGGGTGTCGCTCGGCGCGACCAGGAAGTGCATGCCGACGTCGCCGGGTTCGGGCTCATACAGGCCGACGAGTTCCACGTACCGGGGGTCGTAGCGCTCCATCAGGAACACGGGCTCGCCGTCCAGCAGGCCGAGGTACGCGTCGTGGTGCTCACTGGCCGCGATGGCCATGTACTCGCGCTCCACGTCGTGCAGTTTCGCCTCCTGCATCATCCAGAAGGACGCCTTCGGGTGTGTCACCCAGCGGTGCAGCAGCGGGGCGTCCCCGACGGGGTCGAGGGGGCGGACGGCGAACGTGCCGATGGCGGTGCGGGTGGGGGTGGTCATACGGAGAACTCCTGGAAAGCGATGGTCTTCTCGACCGGGTAGTACTCGGTGCCGAGCAGCTCGCGGATGATGTACGCGTTGCGGTACGCGCCCATGCCGAGGTCCGGCGAGGTGATCGAGTGCGTGTGGACGCCCGCGTTCTGCAGGAAGATCCCGCCTCCCGTGGTGTCGATGGCGTAGTTGCGGGCCACGTCGAAGTTGCCCTGGGCGTCGTAGCGCAGCCGGTCGCGGACGGGCGCCAGGAACGCCGGCTCCGTGTAGCGGTAGCCCGTCGCGAGGATCAGGCCCTGCGAGTGCAGTTCGTAGTCCTTGACCTGCTCCTGCTGGCGCAGGCCCAGCGTGTACACGCCGTTCTCGTGGCGTACCGATTCCAGGGCGGAGTTGGTGAGGAGCCGCGCGGGGACCGGGCCGCCGAGGTTCTTCTGGTAGAGCAGGTCGAAGATCTCGTTGATCAGGTCGCCGTCGATGCCCTTGAACAGGCCCTTCTGCTCCGCCTGGAGGCGGTAGCGGGTCGGCTCGGGCAGCGCGTGGAAGTAGTCGATGTACTCCGGAGAGGTCATCTCCAGGGTGAGCTTGGTGTATTCGAGCGGGAAGAAGCGCGGCGAGCGGGTCACCCAGTTGAGCCGGTAGCCGTGGACGTCGATCTCGCCCAGCAGGTCGAGGAAGATCTCCGCGGCGGACTGGCCGCTGCCGACCAGGGTGATCGACTCCTTGGCCTGCAGCTCCGCCTTGTTCTGCATGTAGCGGGAGTTGTGGATGAAGTCGCCGCCGAGGCCCGCGCAGGCCTCCGGGACGTAGGGCTGGGTGCCGGTGCCGAGGACCAGGTGGCGGGCGCGGTACACCTCGCCGGCCTCCGTCCGTACGACGTACACCTCGGCATCGTCCTCGTACGTGACCTCCGCGACCGTGGTGGAGAAGCGGACGCTGCCGAGCTTGTTCGCGGCCCAGCGGCAGTAGTCGTCGTACTCGACGCGCAGCGGGTAGAAGTTCTCGCGGATGTAGAACGAGTACAGGCGGCCCGCTTCCTTCAGGTAGCTGAGGAAGGAGTACGGGGACGTCGGGTCGGCGAGGGTGACCAGGTCCGACATGAACGGGGTCTGGAGGTGGGCGCCCTCCAGGAACATCCCGGAGTGCCACGCGAAGGTCGGCTTCGACTCCAGGAAGACGCCGTCCAGTTCGGCGATCGGTTCGGTCAGGCAGGCGAGGCCGAGGTTGAACGGCCCGAGCCCGATCCCCACGAAGTCGTAGGTCCTGTCCGTGGGTTCAGCAAGCGCGGTCAAGGGAGTCTCCCAGGTACTGCTCGGCGTGGCCGGCGATCAGGTCGAGGACGGCGGCGATGTCGTCCACCGTCGTCTCGGGGTTGAGCAGCGTGAACTTCAGGTAGTGGCGTCCGCCGACCTTGGTGCCCGCGACGACGGCGTCTCCGGAGGCGAACAGGGCCTTGCGGGCGTACAGGTTGGCGCGGTCGATGCTGTCCGGGTCGGTGACGCCGGACGGGATGATGCGGAAGACGAGCGTGGAGAGCGAGGGCTCGACCACGACGTCGAAGCGCGGGTCGGCGGCGAGCAGTTCCCATCCCCGCGCCGCCAGGTCGCAGACCTCGTCGAAGAGTTCGCCGATCCCGTCGGCGCCCATCACCCGCAGCGTCATCCACAGTTTGAGGGCGTCGAACCGGCGGGTGGTCTGCAGGGACTTGTCGACCTGGTTGGGGATGCGCTCCTCGACCATCCGGCGGGGGTTGAGGTACTCGGCGTGGTAGGTCGCGTGCCGCAGCGTCGCCACGTCGCGGACCAGCAGGGCCGAGGAACTCACCGGCTGGAAGAAGGACTTGTGGTAGTCGACCGTGACGGAGTCGGCGCGCTCGATGCCGTCGATGCGGCCGCGGTTCTTCAGCGAGGCGAGCAGACCGCAGCCGTAGGCCGCGTCCACGTGCATCCATGTCCCGAACTGTGAGCACAGTTCGGCGACTTCGGGCAGCGGGTCGATGGAGCCGAAGTCGGTGGTGCCGGCGGTGGCGACGACGGCCATGGGGACGAGGCCGTCCTCCTTGCAGCGCTCCAGCTCCCGGGCGAGGGCGAGCGTCTGCATGCGCTTGTCGTGGTCGACGGGGATCGAGACGACCGCGTCGGGTCCGAGGCCGAGGAGTTTGGCGGACTTCTTGACACTGAAGTGACTCACCTCGGAGGCGAAGATCCGCAGGTCGGCGAGGTCGTCCGACTTGGCCTCCTCGCGTGCCAGGAGCAGTGCCTGGAGGTTGGACTGGCTGCCGCCGCTGGTGAACACGCCGTCGGCGGCGGGCCCGAAGCCGATGCGCTCGTTCGTCCAGTCGATGAGCTTGCGCTCGATGAGGGTGCCGCCGGCCGACTGGTCCCAGGTGTCCAGGGAGGAGTTGACGGCGGACAGTACGGCCTCGCCGAGCACGGCCGGTATGACGACCGGGCAGTTGAGGTGGGCGAGGTAGCGGGGGTGGTGGAAGTAGACCGCGTCCCGGAGGTAGACCTCCTCCAGTTCGTCGAGGGCGGCCGTCGTGTCGTGGAGCGGCCTGTCGAGGTCGATCCCCTCGATGCGGGGAGTGAGGTCGTCGACCGTGACACCCGTGAACGGGCGCGTGGTGGTGGCGAGTTTGGCCGCCACCCGCTCGACGCCTTCGGTCACGGAGCGGCGATACCGGTCCGCGGTGGTGTCGTTGAGCAGGTGCGAGCGCATGTGGGGGTCCTCCGTGCGGGGCAGAGTCCGAGCGGGACAGGAGAAAGGGCGGGTCGCGACGTTCGACTTAGGTTAGCCTAACCTAAGTCGATCACGAGTCCCGCCCGATCCTGCTCCCGTCGCACGTGACGTACGCCTCGTCCGGCTCCCCGGAGAGGTGACGCCCGGACGGTGAACTACTCGCCCCGCTCCCGCAGTTGTTCCTCCGTCAGGCCCTGTCGCCAGTAGCCGACGAAGGTGACCCGCCGGCGGTCGACGCCCCGCTCGCGCACGAGATGTCTGCGCAGTTCCTTCACGCACCCGGACTCGCCGGCGATCCAGGCGTACGGGGCTTCGGCGGCCGGGAGGCGGGCGGCCCGCACGGCGTCCAGGGCCAGCGGGGAGCCGGCGCCGGGGTGTTCGTCCCGTACGAGCCAGGTGATCTCGGCGTCGGCCGCCGTCACCGGTTCCAGGATGTCGCCGGCGTGCTGGACCTCCAGCCAGGCCCGGACGCGCAGGCCCGCCGGGAGTGATTCGAGGACGGCGCAGACGGCGGGGAGGGCCGTCTCGTCGCCCCACAGGACCACCAGGTCGGTGCCGGTCGGCGGCCGGAAGCGGATGGCCCGGTTGTCCGCGAGCGCCGGGCCGAGCAGGACGACCCGGTCGCCGGCCCGCGCGCCGGCGGCCCAGCGCGAGGCGGGGCCCGCGGGGACGGCGGCACCCGGGTCCGTGCCGTGCAGCACGAAGTCGATGTCGATCTCGGTGGGCCCGCCGGGCTCGCGGCGCAGCGAGCGCAGGGTGTACGAGCGCATCACGGCCCGTACGTCGTCGGGGAGTTCACGCCATCCCTGCCACCAGCCCTCGCCGAGCTCGACCGGCACGGCCGGCTCGCTCTGGCCGGGGTGCGGCAGGAACAGGGACAGGGACTGGTCGCGTCCGTCGGAGTGGAACGCCTCCAGGTCGGGCCCGCCGAAGGTCACCCGGACCAGAGACGGACCGAGCCGCCTCGTCGTCACGACCCGGAGGGCGAAGAAACGGAACGGGGCGGCTACGGCCGTCGTCATGAGTACTCCTGGGTGACCGTCAGGGGATCACGTCGAGGGGTCAGGCGACCTTCTTGGCGTTCTCGATGGCCTCGGCGAGCTTGTCGAGGATCGGGGTGCACTTGTCGTACGACAGGATCGGCTCGGGCGTGCGCGCGATGACCTGGCCGGCCTTGACGGCGGGCAGCTTCTTCCAGGTGGCCTCGGTGATGTCGGCCGGCTGGATGGTCGAGGTGCGGTCGTCCATGATGATGATGTCGGCCGGGTACTTGTCGACGTTCTCCCAGCTCAGGTTCTCGAACCAGCCGCCGCTGGCCTTCAGGGCCTTGGCGGAGGGCTCGACGATGTTCACGCCGAGGGCCTTGAAGTACTCCAGGTCGATGGAGAGGTTGGAGCCGGAGACGTAGAAGATGTCCTGGCTCGCGCTGCCGGCGAGGACCTTGATCTCCGGGCGGGCCTTGGCGGCCTTGCGCAGCCGCTCGGCGGCCGTCTCGAACTTCTTCTTCGCCTCGGTGATCTTCGCGGACTTCACGTCGGCGCCGAGCGACTCGGCCAGGGCGAGCATCCGCTGGAGCGGCTGGGGCATCTGCACGTCGAAGACGGAGACGCCGACGCTCGGGGCCAGCTTGAGGATCTTGTCCTTGGACTCCTCGGGGACGTACCAGAGGGTGCCGGTGCTGTCGAACATCGTGGAGATCAGGACGTCGGGAGCCAGGCCCGCGTACTTCTCGATGTTGAACTGGCCCCACTCGTTGCCGAGGATGGTCAGCTTGCTGATGTCCATGTCGCCGGCCTGGACGTCGGCCTTGCCGTCCTTGGTCTTCGTCGGGCCGAACACGCCCTTGACCTCGACGCCGTAGTCGAACAGGGCGGCGGCGACACCGGTGAAGGCGACGATGTTCGCCGGCTTCTCGTCCAGCTTCACGGTCGTGCCGCGGTCGTCCTTGAACGTCCACGGTCCGGACTTCGCGGCGGCCTTCTTCGCGTCCGAGCCACCGTCTTTCGAGCCGTCGTCTTCGCCGCAGGCGGCGAGGACGGCACCGAGGCCGAGGGCGCCGCCCGCGGCGAGGATGCCGCGACGGGTGAGGTGGGTGGCACGGGCGTTGGGCATGAGGGTGACTGCTTTCGGCACGGGGCGGAACGCCCGCCGGACAAGTTCGAAGATAGGTTAGCCTAACCTCATCACCTGTCCAGTGGGCGGGGTGCTCCGCGATCGGATGTACCGGGCAAAACGCCCCCGCGCCGCAGCGCCTCGCGCGGCCTCTCGCCGAGGCCGGGGGCGATCAGCCGGTGAGCCCCAACTCCCGCGCGATCAGCATGCGCTGGACCTCGCTGGTGCCTTCGCCGATCTCCAGGATCTTGGAGTCGCGCCACATACGGGCCACCGGGTACTCGTTCATGAAGCCGTAGCCGCCGTGGACCTGGGTGGCGTCACGGGCGTTGTCGACGGCGATCGTGGAGGAGTACAGCTTGGCGATCGCCGCCTCCTTCTTGAACGGCTCGCCCGCGACGAGGCGGGACGCGGCGTCGCGCCAGCCGACTCGGGCCATGTGGGCCTTCATCTCCATGTCGGCGATCTTGAACTGGATCGCCTGGTTCGCGCCGATCGGCCGCCCGAACGCGTGCCGTTCCTTCGCGTACGTGACCGACTCGTCGACGCAGCCCTGCGCGAGCCCCGTGGCCAGCGCGGCGATGGCGATGCGGCCCTCGTCCAGGATGCGCAGGAACTGGGCGTAGCCGCGGCCCTGTTCGCCCAGCAGGTTCGCCGCGGGCACGCGCACGTCGGCGAAGGACAGCTCGCGGGTGTCGGAGGCGTTCCAGCCGACCTTGGAGTACGGCGCCGCGACCGTGAAGCCCGGGGTGCCCGAGGGGACGATGATCGCGGAGATCTGCGGCCGGCCGTCGGGCTTGCGTCCGGTGACCGCGGTGACCGTCACCAGGCCGGTGATGTCCGTACCGGAGTTGGTGATGAAGCACTTGCTGCCGTTGATGACCCACTCGTCGGTGTCGGGGTCGAGCCGCGCCGTCGTACGGGTCGCGCCCGCGTCCGAGCCGCCGTCCGGCTCGGTCAGGCCGAACGCGCCGAGGATCTCGCCGGAGCAGAGCCGCGGCAGCCACTCGGCCTTCTGGGCCTCCGTGCCGAACAGGTGGATCGGCATGGCGCCGAGCGAGACGCCCGCCTCCAGCGTGATGGCCACGGACGAGTCGACCCGCGCCAGCTCCTCCAGGGCGACACCGAGGGCGAGATAGTCGCCGCCCATGCCGCCGTACTCCTCCGGGAACGGCAGCCCGAACAGGCCCATGCGGCCCATCTCCCGCACGATCTCGTACGGGAACTCGTGCCGCTCGTAGAGGTCGCCGATCTTCGGGGCGACGACGTCGTGCGCGAACTCCTCGACCGTGCGGCGGAGTTCCTCGAGTTCGGGGGAGAGACGGTGGTCCAGGGACATCGGATTCACTCCTGGTGGGACTGAGTCGTTTTACCGAGTGCTTTGACGGTGCGGGACGGGCTGGGTCGGCCCAGTTGTCCGGCCATCCACACGCTGGTGGCGGTGAGGCGGCCGAGGTCGACCCCGGTGTCGATACCGAGGCCCTGGAGCATCCACACGAGGTCCTCGGTGGCGAGGTTGCCGGTCGCGGACTTCGCGTACGGGCAGCCGCCGAGGCCGCCCGCGGAGGCGTCGACGGTGCTGACGCCGTGCTGGAGGGCGGCCAGGGTGTTGGAGAGCGCCTGGCCGTAGGTGTCGTGGAAGTGCACGCCGATCGAGCCGGTCGGTACGCCCCGCGCGTTCAGCTCGGCGAGCAGGGACCGCACATGGCCGGGGGTGGCCACCCCGATCGTGTCGCCGAGGCTCAGCTCGTCGGCGCCCATGTCCATGAGCGCCTTGCAGACCCGGACGACCTGGTGGACCGGGACCGGTCCCTCCCACGGGTCGCCGAAGCACATCGACACGTAGGCGCGGACCGTGAGGTCCTCGTCCTTCGCCCGGCGCACCACCGGATCGAACATGGCGAGCGCCTCGTCGAGGCCGCGGTTCAGATTGGCCTTGGCGAAGGACTCCGTCGCGCTGGCGAAGACGGCCACGTGCCGGGCGCCGAGCGCGAGCGCCCGGTCCAGTCCGCGTTCGTTCGGCACGAGGACGGGGAGTGCCACCGGCAGGCCGGACACCTGGGGGAACAGCTGCTCGGCGTCGGCCAGTTGGGGAACCCACTTGGGGTGCACGAAGCTCGTCGCCTCGATGGTGGCCAGCCCCGCGTCGGCCAGACGGCGGATGAACTCCGCCTTGACCTCGGTGGGCACGGTCGCCTTCTCGTTCTGCAGACCGTCGCGCGCGCCGACCTCGTAGATCCGCACCCGGGCGGGCAGCCCCTGCGCCGGTACGGCCATCGGCAGGCCCAGTTCGGACGTGCTCATGCTGTCTCCGCCTCCTCGGCCGGGGTGACGACCGCGAGGATCTGGTCCATGGCGACCGTGGTGCCCGGCGTCACGTCCAGCTCGCTGACGGTGCCGGCGTGCGGCGCGGAGATGACGTGCTCCATCTTCATCGCCTCGACCACCAGCAGGCTCTGCCCGGCGGTCACCTCGTCGCCGACGGCCACCTTCACGACGGTCACCGTGCCCGGCATCGGGGCGGTCAGCGAGTCGGCCCCGGCGTGCGCGGAGCCGGTCAGCGACGCGGCCACCGGGTCGTGGTCGCGGACGTGCCAGGCGTCGCCGTCGCGGCCGATCCAGTCGGCGGCGCGGTGGAAGGTGTGGCGCACTCCGTCGAGGGTCACCGCGACCTGCCCCTCGCCGACCGTGTGGGTGCCGCGCGGGGTGTACTCGACGGGGTCGAGGACCCGGAGCGAGAAGGCGGCCGGCTTCGGGGTGCCGCCCAGCCGCCAGCCGGTCGGTACCGAGAACGGGTCGGTCCAGCCGTCGCCCGCCGGGGTCAGCGCGTCGAGCCGTACGGCGGCGGCCGCCTCGTACACCTCGTCCGGCACGCCGTCCGGGACCAGGCCGGCCGCCTCGCGCTCGACCAGACCGGTGTCCAGGTCGCCGGCCACCACGTCCGGGTGGGCCAGCAGCCGGCGCAGGAAACCCGCGTTGGTCTGGACGCCGAGGGTGACCGTGTCGGCGAGGGCGGCCCGCAGCCGGCGCAGCGCGGTCGGCCGGTCGGGGCCGTACGCGATGACCTTGGAGAGCATCGGGTCGTAGAGGCTGCCGACCTCGGTGCCCTCCGAGAGGCCCGAGTCGGTGCGCACTCCGTCGCCCTGGGGCTCGCGCAGCGCGAGGACCGTGCCGCCGGAGGGGAGGAAGCCGCGCGCGGGGTCCTCGGCGCAGATCCGGGCCTCCACGGCGTGCCCGGTGAGGGTGATGTCGTCCTGCTCGTAGGGGAGCGGCTCCCCGGCCGCGACCCGCAACTGCCACTCGACGAGGTCGAGGCCGGTGACCAGTTCGGTGACCGGGTGCTCCACCTGGAGACGGGTGTTCATCTCCATGAAGTAGTACGACGACGCGTCGCCGCCCGGGACGATGAACTCGACCGTGCCCGCGCCGCGGTAGCCGCAGGAGCGGGCCGCCTGGACGGCCGCCTCGCCCATCGCGGCCCGGGTGGCGGGGTCGAGGAACACGCTGGGCGCCTCCTCGATGATCTTCTGGTGGCGGCGCTGGAGCGAGCACTCGCGCTCACCCAGGTGCACCACCCGGCCGTGCCCGTCCGCGAGGACCTGGATCTCGATGTGCCGGGGGCGGTCCACCCAGCGCTCGACGAGCAGGGTGTCGTCGCCGAAGGAGGCGCGCGCCTCGCGGCGGGCCGCGGCGATCTCGTCGGCGAGGACGGTGGCGTCACGGACCAGGCGCATGCCCTTGCCGCCGCCGCCCGCGCTCGGCTTCAGGAGCACCGGCACGCCGATCTCGCGGGCGGCCTCGATCAGTTCGGCGTCCGTCAGACCGCTGCCGGAGGAGCCGGGGACGACCGGGACCCCGGCCTTCTTCACCGTCTCCTTGGCGCGGATCTTGTCGCCCATGAGGGAGATCGCCTCGGGGGACGGCCCGATGAACACGAGTCCGGCGTCCGCGCAGGCCTGCGCGAACGCGGCGTTCTCGGCGAGGAAGCCGTACCCCGGGTGGACGGCCTGGGCGCCGGTCCTGGCCGCCGCCTCCAGCAGCCGCTCCACCGACAGATAACTCTCGGGCGCGGGCGCGGGCCCGATCCGGACGGCCGTGTCGGCCTCCCGGACGTGCCGCGCGTCGGCGTCGGCGTCCGAGAAGACGGCCACCGAGCGCACGCCGAGCGCGCGCAGCGTGCGGATGACGCGTACGGCGATCTCGCCCCGGTTGGCCACAAGCACCGTGTCGAACATGGGTCCCCTCACATCCGGAAGACGCCGAACTGGGGGTCACCCAGGGGCGCGTTGGCACAGGCGGTCAGGGCGAGTCCCAGGACCTGCCGGGTCTCCATCGGGTCGATCACGCCGTCGTCCCACAGGCGGGCCGTGGCGTAGTAGGCGTTCCCTTGGCGCTCGTACTGCTGACGGATCGGCGCCTTGAAGTCCTCCTCGTCCTCGGCCGGCCACGACTCGCCGCGGCCCTCCAGCTGGTCGCGCTTGACCGTCGCGAGGACCGAGGCGGCCTGCTCGCCGCCCATCACGGAGATCTTCGCGCCGGGCCACATCCACAGGAAGCGCGGTGAGTACGCCCGGCCGCACATCGAGTAGTTGCCCGCGCCGTACGACCCGCCGATCACGACGGTCAGCTTCGGCACGCGCGTGCAGGCGACGGCCGTCACCATCTTGGCGCCGTGCTTGGCGATGCCACCGGCCTCGTACTGGCGGCCGACCATGAAGCCCGAGATGTTCTGGAGGAACACCAGCGGGATGCCGCGCTGGTCGCACAGCTCGATGAAGTGGGCGCCCTTCTGGGCCGACTCGGAGAAGAGGATGCCGTTGTTCGCGACGATGCCGACCGGGTGGCCGTGGATCCGGGCGAACCCGGTGACCAGGGTCTGCCCGAACTCGGCCTTGAACTCGGCGAAGCGGGAACCGTCGACCACGCGGGCGATGACCTCCCGCACGTCGTAGGGGGTGCGGGAGTCGACCGGCACGGCGCCGTACAGCCCGAACGGGTCGACCTTGGGTTCGACCGACGGCTCCACGGACCAGGGCAGCTCCCCGCGCGCGGGGAGCGTGGCCGCGATGGTGCGGACGATCCGCAGCGCGTGCGCGTCGTCCTCCGCGAGGTGGTCGGTGACGCCCGACACGCGCGAGTGGACCTCGCCGCCGCCCAGCTCCTCGGCCGTGACGACCTCGCCGGTGGCGGCCTTCACCAGCGGCGGGCCGCCGAGGAAGATCGTGCCCTGGCCGCGGACGATCACGGCCTCGTCGCTCATCGCCGGGACGTACGCACCGCCCGCCGTGCAGGAGCCGAGGACGGCGGCGATCTGCGGGATGCCCGCGCCGGACATCCGCGCCTGGTTGTAGAAGATCCGCCCGAAGTGGTCGCGGTCGGGGAACACCTCGTCCTGCATCGGCAGGAAGGCGCCCCCGGAGTCCACGAGGTAGATGCACGGCAGGCGGTTCTCCAGCGCGACCTCCTGGGCGCGCAGGTGCTTCTTCACCGTCATCGGGTAGTACGTGCCGCCCTTGACCGTGGCGTCGTTGGCGACGATCACGCACTCACGGCCGCTGACCCGGCCGATCCCCGCGACGACGCCGGCGGCCGGGGCCGCCCCGTCGTACATGCCGTCGGCGGCGAGCGGCGCCAGCTCCAGGAACGGCGAGCCGGGGTCGAGGAGGGTGTCCACGCGGTCGCGGGGCAGCAGCTTCCCGCGCGCGGTGTGCCGGGCGCGGGCCTTCTCGCCGCCGCCGAGCCGCGCCGCGGCCAGCTTCTGGCGCAGCTCCTCGCCCAGCGCGCGGTGCGCGGCCTCGTTGGCCCGCCAGGCCTCCGACGCGGGATCGGCCGCGCTCGTCAGCTCCGGTGCCTCGTGCATCCTGCGGTCCCCTCACGAGTGGTCGGGCAGTTAATGAGCGTTAACGCATTTCCTTCAGGTTAACGACCGCTAACCTCCCTGTCTAGAATCACTTGTATGGCCACGAGAACCGACGCCCCCACCCGCCGCGAGCAGATCCTCAGGGAGGCGGCCCGGCTCTTCGCCGAGCGCGGCTTCCACGGCGTGGGCGTGGACGAGATAGGGGCGGCGGTCGGCATCAGCGGCCCCGGCCTGTACCGGCACTTCCCGGGCAAGGACGCGATGCTCGCCGAGCTGCTGGTGGGCATCAGCGGCCAGCTCCTCACGGGCGGCAAGCGCCGGGTGGCCGAGGCCGACGGGGGCGCGGAGGCGCTGCTCGACTCGCTCATCGAGGGGCACATCGACTTCGCGCTCGACGACCGCCCGCTGATCACCCTGCACGACCGTGAGCTGGACCGCCTGCGGGACAGCGACCGCAAGCTCGTGCGCCAGCTCCAGCGCCAGTACGTCGAGCTGTGGGTGGAGGTGGTCCGCGAGGTGTACCCGGAGCTGGCCGAGCCCGCCGCCCGGTCGGCCGTGCACTCGGTCTTCGGGCTGCTGAACTCCACCCCGCACCTGGGGCGCCCCGGCGCGCTCCCGGGACGCGCGGTGACGGCCGGGCTGCTGCACCGGATGGCCCGAGGCGCCTTCGGGGCGGCCGCCGCGCCGCCGGGCGCGTGACGAGCGTCTCGGAGGGTGGCCCCTGGACGTCTGTCGTGACCGGCGGGTAACCTGATATCTGAGCAAGCGCTTAGACATGACCCAGATATTCAGGCGGAGGTGGCGGCGGTGCGCCGTACTGTGTTCAACGAGGACCACGAGGCGTTCCGGGAGACCCTGCGCGCCTTCATCGAGGCCGAGGTCGTCCCGGTCTACGACGAGTGGTTCGCCGCCGGCCAGGCGCCGCGCGACTTCTACCACAAGCTCGCCGAGCTGGGCGTCTTCGGCATCCGCGTCGACGAGGAGTTCGGCGGCGCCGGCATCGACTCGTACAAGTTCGAAGCCGTCATGTACGAGGAGACCGCGCGCGCCGGTGTCCAGTTCGGCGGCTCGGGCGTGCACGTGCTGCTCGGCCTGCCCTACATCAAGTCGCTCGCCACCGACGAGCAGAAGAAGCGCTTCCTGCCGAAGTTCGTCACCGGCGAGGAGATGTGGGCCCTCGCGATGACCGAGCCGGGCACCGGCTCCGACCTCGCGGGCATGAAGACCACCGCCAAGCTCTCCGAGGACGGCACGCACTACGTCCTCAACGGCTCCAAGACCTTCATCACCGGTGGCGTGCACGCCGACCGCGTGATCGTCTGCGCGCGCACCTCCGCGCCCACCGCCGACGACCGCCGCTTCGGCATCTCGCTGTTCGCCGTCGACACCAAGGCCGAGGGCTACTCCATCGGCCGCAAGCTCGACAAGCTCGGCCTGCGGACCTCCGACACCGCCGAGCTGGCGTTCGTCGACGTGAAGGTGCCCGTCGAGGACCTGCTCGGCGAGGAGAACAAGGGCTTCTCCTACCTCGGCCACAACCTCGCCTCCGAGCGCTGGGGCATCGCCTTCGGCGCCTACGCGCAGGCCAAGGCCGCCGTCCGGTTCGCCAAGGAGTACGTCCAGGACCGCACCGTCTTCGGCAAGCCCGTCGCGTCCTTCCAGAACACCAAGTTCGAGCTGGCCGCCTGCCAGGCCGAGGTGGACGCGGCCGAGGCCGTCGCCGACCGCGCCCTGGAGGCCCTCGACGCCGGCGAGCTGACCCCCGCCGAGGCCGCCAGCGCCAAGCTGTTCTGCACCGAGGTCGCGCACCGCGTCATCGACCGCTGCCTCCAGCTGCACGGCGGCTACGGCTTCATGAACGAGTACCCGATCGCCCGCCTGTACGCGGACAACCGGGTCAACCGCATCTACGGCGGCACCAGCGAGATCATGAAGACGATCATCGCCAAGAACATGGGCCTGTAAGGCCCGCGAAACGACTGCACGGTACAACTGCCCCATGAGCGAGGCACTTCAGTCCCTCCTCGATCTGCTCGACCTCGAGCGGATCGAGGAGGACATCTTCCGCGGCCGGTCCCGTTCGGCCGTCGTCCCCCGCGTCTTCGGCGGGCAGGTGGCGGCGCAGGCACTGGTCGCCGCCGGGCGCACGGTCCCCGGGGACCGGCACGCCCACTCCCTGCACGCCTACTTCCTGCGGGCGGGCGACCCTGGCGCCCCCATCGTCTACACCGTCGACCGCATCCGTGACGGACGGTCCTTCACCACCCGCCGGGTGGTCGCCGTCCAGCACGGACAGCCGATCTTCCACCTCTCCGCGTCCTTCCAGACGTACGAGGAGGGCCTGGAGCACCAGGCGACGATGCCGCCCGCGCCCGACCCCGAGACGCTGCCCACGGCCGCCGAACTGCTGCCCCTGTACGCCGACCGGTTCTCCGGATCAGACGTCCTGGAACGCCTCCTGGAGACACGCGAGTCCGTCGACCTGCGCTATGTCGACGCGCCGCCCTACGGCACCGTCGGCGAGGTCCGCGAACCGCGCTCCCAGGTGTGGTTCCGCACCAACGGCAAACTCGACGGGGCCGTCGACCAGCCGCTGCTGCACGTCGTCCTCGCCACCTACGTCTCCGACATGACCCTCCTCGACTCGGTCCTCCTCGCGCACGGGCGCGGCGGCTGGGTGACCGGGGACGTCGTCGGGGCGTCGCTGGACCACGCGATGTGGTTCCACCGCCCGTTCCGCGCCGACGAATGGCTCCTGTACGACCAGGAGTCGCCGTCCGCGTCCGGCGGCCGGGGCCTCGGCCAGGCCCGCATCTACACGCGGGACGGCCGGCTGGCCATCTCGGTGATCCAGGAAGGCGTGGTCCGCGTCCCGCGCTAGGGCGTGTCCCGGCCCTTTCGCCGGTAAGACTGGGGCATGACTGAAGCAGCGCGGGACGAAGCGGCGGGGCCGGACGACGGGGGCGAGAGCGTCTCCACGGTGATCGTCGCCGCCGTCGCCAATCTCGGGATCGCCCTCGCCAAGGCGGTCGCCGGCATCATCAGCGGATCCAGCGCGATGCTGTCGGAGGCCGCGCACTCCGTCGCCGACACCGTCACGGAACTCCTGCTGCTCACGGCCCTGAAGCGCAGCGAGAAACCGGCCGACGAGGAGCACCCGCTGGGCTACGGCCCCGAGCGCTACATCTGGGCGCTGCTCGCCGCCGTCGCCACCTTCGTCGGCGGCGCGGTCTTCTCGATCTACGACGGCATCCACACCCTGGTCGCGGGGGAGGAGCTCGGCAACCCTCTCGTCTCGTACATCGTGCTCGGCGTCGCCTTCCTGCTGGAGGGCTTCTCCCTGCGGACGGGACTGCGGCAGGCCCGCGGCGAGGCCGCCCGCGTCGACACCACGTTCAAGCACTACCTGCGGCACACGCCGGACACCGCCGTGAAGGCCGTCGTCCTGGAGGACTCGGCGGCGCTGGTCGGCCTGGTGCTCGCCGCGGGCGGTCTGCTGGGCGGCCAGCTCACCGGCTCGGGCGTCTGGGACGGAGTCGCCTCGCTCCTCATCGGCGTGCTGCTGCTCTACGTCGCCTGGGTGCTCGGGCGGTCCAACGCGGAACTCCTCATCGGCCGGCCGCTGCCCAAGGCGATGCGGGAGCGGATCCGGGCGGAGCTGCTGGCGGTCGAGCACGTGGAGGCCGTCCTGGAGCTGACCACGCTGATGCAGGGGCCGCGCGAGGCACTCGTGGCCGCCAAGGTCGACTTCCGGGACGTGTCGACGGCGGCCCAGATCGAGTGGGCCTGCGAACAGGCCGAGGACCGGCTCAGGGCGCTGTTCCCCTCGGTGATGCGGGTCTACCTGGACCCGACGCCGGGGTACGCCCAGCGCCGGGCGGAGGGACTGAACCCCTGGCCGTGACCGACGGGCCCGGACCGTTCACCCGGGGATCCCGTCCACGCGCGCGTGCCGTACGGCGTGCCCGGCACTACGCCAGGCCGGCTTCCTTCAGCAGATACGCGGTCATCGGGTCGTAGTGGCGCGGGCTGACGACATGGTCGTCGAGCGGGACCACGACCTGGACCGTGCCCTCCGCCTCGGCGAGGAACAGGGCCGGGTCGTTGCAGTCGGCGTAGCCCACGGAGTCCACGCCCTGCTGGCCCGCGCGTCCCGCCCAGCCGTGGTCGGCGACGACCAGGTCGGGCAGCGGGCGGCCCTCGCGTGCCAGACCGTCGAGGATCGCGCGCATCGGCTCACCGGAGTGGGTGTGCCACAGCGTGGCCCCGTGCTCCAGCATGGCGACGTCCGCGAACTGCATGACGTAGCCCTCGTCCGTCTGGAGGCCCTCCGGGATCACCACGATCTCGCAGCCGGCGGCGCGCAGCGCGGCTGCCGTGGCCCGGTGCACGTCGAGCAGACCGCCGGGGTGGCCGGTCGCGAACAGCACCCGCTGGCGCCCCTCGGCCGCCTTGCGCAGCCGGGCCGCGAGGCGGTCCAGACCGTCCACGGTCAGCTCGGGATCGATGGTGTCCTGCCCGTACCGGAACTCCGGGTCGTCGTTGACGCCGACGCGCTCCGCCATCACCGCGAGCACGTCCTGCTCGTCGGTCCAGCGGTCGCCGAGCTCCAGGCCGAGCCACCAGTTGCGCTCGCCGTTGGCCAGCTTGCGGTAGTGGGAGAGGTTGTTCTCGCGGGGGGTGGCGACATCGCCCGCGATGCGGGTCTTCACGAGATGGTCGACAAGTTCGGCGCGGCTGGGAGTCCCGGGTATCGGCATACCCCCATTGTGCCGGTGGGTCCCCGTCCGGGGCGCGGCTGTCCCGGTCGCTGGGACGTGCGTCACTCGGGCGTCGGGCCGGTCCGGCGCCGGGGCTCCGGCGGACCGGTGTGCGGGCGGGGCCCGTTGTCAGTGGCGTGGTGCAGGATCTTCCCCACGGGTCGAGGGACGTCGGACGGGGGAAGCAGTGGCGGTCACCAATGTTCAGGTGGGGGAGCACGCGTTCCTGCGCAGGCTGTACGGCGACGCGTACTACCCGGATCACGTCCTCGACCGCGGCCGGGCCATCCTGCTCGGCCTGTGCGAGCGGATCGAGGCGGAGCGCCCCGCGGACCTCGCGGCGCTGTACGCGCTCACCCACGCGGCGACCGAGGAGTTCAACGCGTTGCAGGACGCCTTCGAGGAGGCGGACAGCGACATCGAGACGGTCGCCCGCGAGGAGATAGCGGAGGACTTCTGGTTCGTGGCCTCGGCGTATGGATTCGCCGCCGCGGACGTGGAGGAGCTGATCGCCCCGCGGGACTGGTGAGTTCGCGGGAGCGGGGTACTCCGGGCTGCCGACAGTCCGTGCCTCACCCGGCTCTGAGCGCGAACCACAACTCCATCCGTACGTCGGGGTCGTCGAGGTCCGCCTCCAGCAACGCCGAGCAGCGGGCGATGCGTTGGCGGACGGTGTTGCGGTGGACGGCCAGGGCCACCGCTGTCCGGTCCCAACTGCCGTGCAGGGAGAGCCAGGCGCGCAGGGTCTCGGTCAGCGCGGGCGTCCCGGCGACGGGCGCGAGAAGGGCGAGGGCGTGGGCCTCGGCGTCGCCCGCCGGGAGGAGATCGGCGAGCGCGGGACGGTCGCCGTGCCGGACCAGGGCGGTGCGGGTCGCCCGGGCGCGGGCCAGCGCGCGGGCCGCCTGCGTGTCGGCGGACGCCCAGGCGTCCGGGCCCGCGGGCGCGCTGACCCCGCAGGTCCAGCCCGGCTGCTCGGCGGGCGCGCGCTCACCGGGGACGAGGACGCGGACGACGTCACCGTCCACGTCGACCAGCGCGGTGCCGAGGGCGGCCCCGAGCGCGGTGGCGGTGACGGCGTCCGGGGCGGTCGCCTCCCCGGCGCGGCACGCGTGCACCACGGTCCACCGTTCGCCGCCGAGGAGCGGTGCCACCGCCTCGGGCGCGGCACCGAGCAGCATCCGCACCAGCGCCGCCGACCGGGCCGCACCGCTGCCGCTCTGCTGCTCCCCGGTCAGGAGCGAGAGCAGCACGGACGCGACGGAGGCGATCGTGTGGTCACCGGGGTCACGGCGCGGCGCGGCGACGCCGAGCACGAAGCCCTGACCGCTGCCGAGAGCGTAGGCGGCGAGGTGGACACCGCCGACGGTGTCGGTGGCGGAGGAGGGCGTGGGAGAGGGGACGGGGGCGGGCGAGGGGGAGGGGGAGGAGGAGGAAGGGCCGGAGGGAGAGGCGGCACCCGGTCCGGCGGCCGGCCGGACGACCCCGGCCAGCTCGGCGAGGGCGACCTCGGGGGGCGTCACGGTGGGACGCGCGTCCGTGGACCCGGCCGCGGACCCCCCGGCGGCGGGCGGGCGGGTGCCCGCGGAGACACTCGGCGGGGTGCCGGGGGTGCCGGGGGTGCCGGGGGTGCCGGGGGTGCCGGCCGCCGGGCTGCCCGAGGCCGCGCTCGCCGGGGTGGCCCCGGTCGAGGAGGTGTCCGGGATCCTGCCGGTGCGGGCCAGTTCCGCGCCCTCCGGGCCGTACAGCACCGCGAGGCCGCCCACCCGCTGGGCGAGCTGCCGGAGCACGGCCGGGACCGGATCGGGGCGGGCCGCGGCGGCGGCCAGGCTCTGCTGGGCCTCGGTCACCCGCCGCAGTTCCGCCAGCCGGGCCTGCGCCATGAGCTGCCACACGGCGCGGGCGACACCGGAGAACGTCGTCCGGGGCGGCACCTCCAGCAGCGGCAGACCGTGGGCGTCGCAGGCCGCGACCAGCGCGGGCGGCACCTGGTCGTGCACCGGTGCCAGCCCGAAGCCGAGGGCCGCGCCGCCCGCCGCGACGATGCGGGACACGTAGGCCTCGAAATACTCCCGCAGGTCTCCGGGGTCTCCGGGGTCACCGGCACGGGCCGGGCCGTCCGGACCGGCGCCCGGTTCCGGGACGTGGACCCCGGCCGTCAGCAGCAGCTCGCCGCCCAGCAGGTAGGGGTACGGGTCGGCCATCTCCGACGTGTGCGCCCAGCGGATCACCGTGGGGGGCCCGGCGGGACCGGCGATCTGCCGCAGGCCCAGGTCCTCGCGGGCGAGGAGCGCCGACAGCGCCACCGGGGGAGTCGGCGGGACGGCGGGGACGGACGGGGCTGACGGTGACTGCGGGTCCGGCACGGTGGACGGTTCCTCCATCCCGCTCGGATCGAATGGATGAAACGTACACTTCGCAGTCGCTTTCCGGCCACCTAGTGTCGGTCCCGACCGGCAGCCGTGGGTACGGGCGGATGTCCCCGCGATCAGTTGCCGGCTCCCCACACCACCGCACGACACGCCACCCAGTGCCCGGAGGAGACCCATGGCCGTCGACTACACAGTGATCGTCGTCTATCTGGCCGGCATGCTGGCCATGGGCTGGTGGGGCATGCGCCGCGCCAAGTCCAAGAGCGAGTTCCTGGTCGCCGGGCGGCGCCTCGGACCCGCCATGTACTCCGGCACCATGGCCGCCATCGTGCTCGGCGGCGCGTCCACCATCGGCGGCGTCGGGCTCGGCTACCAGTACGGCCTCTCCGGGGCCTGGATGGTCTTCACCATCGGCCTCGGCCTGCTGGCCCTCAGCGTCTTCTTCTCCGCCCGCATCGCCCGCCTGAAGGTCTACACCGTCTCCGAGATGCTCGACCTGCGCTACGGCGGCCGGGCCGGTGTCATCTCCGGTGTCGTCATGTGGGCGTACACCCTGATGCTGGCGGTCACCTCGACCATCGCGTACGCCACGATCTTCGACGTCCTCTTCGACATGAACCGGACGCTCGCGATCATCATCGGCGGCTCGATCGTCGTCGCCTACTCGACGCTCGGCGGCATGTGGTCGATCACCCTCACCGACATGGTGCAGTTCGTCGTCAAGACCATCGGTGTGCTGCTCCTGCTGCTGCCCATCGCCGTCATCAAGGCCGGCGGGTTCAGCGAGATGAAGGCCAAGCTGCCCACCGAGTACTTCGACCCGCTGGGCATCGGCGGCGAGACGATCTTCACCTACGTCCTCATCTACACGTTCGGCATGCTGATCGGGCAGGACATCTGGCAGCGCGTGTTCACCTCGCGCAGCGACAGGACGGCCCGGTGGGGCGGCACCGTCGCCGGCACCTACTGCCTGGTCTACGCCGTCGCCGGCGCCGTCATCGGCACCGCGGCCAAGGTGATGTACCCGAAGCTGCCCAGCGCCGACACCGCCTTCGCGACCATCGTCAAGGACGAACTCCCGGTCGGCGTGCGCGGCCTGGTGCTCGCCGCGGCACTCGCGGCCGTCATGTCCACCTCCTCCGGCGCGCTCATCGCCTGCGCCACCGTGGCCAACAACGACATCTGGTCGCGGCTGCGCGGCGCCGTGAAGCCCGGCGCCGCCGAACACGACGAGGTCAAGGGCAACCGCGTCTTCATCCTGATCATGGGCGTCGCGGCGATCGGCACGGCGATCGCGCTCAACAACGTCGTCGAGGCGCTGACCGTCGCGTACAACCTGCTCGTGGCCGGACTGCTCGTGCCGATCCTCGGCGGACTGCTGTGGAAGCGCGGTACGGCGCAGGGCGCGCTCGCCTCCGTCGTGGTGGGCGGTCTCGCTGTCATCGGCCTGATGGCCGGGTACGGCATCCTCGCGAATGAGCCCGTCTACTACGGGCTGCTCCTCTCCCTGGCCGCCTACGTGATCGTCTCGCTGGCCACGCCGGCGACCGACGCCGCGGTGCTGGCCGTCTGGCGCGAGCGGCTGGCCGGCCGTGACGCCGAACCCTTGTCCGAACCGGTCCCGGTTCACCAGTAGAGTCGTACTACTTGTACTTAGTTGTACATACGCGACGAAGCGTAGGAAAGAAGGCATCACCCCATGAGCAACGAGACGCCCCGCGGCCCCGTCGACTCGTCCCGCGTCCCGCGGTACGCCGGTCCCGCGACCTTCGCCCGGCTGCCGCGCCTCGACGAGGTCGGCACCGCCGACGTCGCCGTGGTCGGTGTGCCGTTCGACTCCGGTGTCTCGTACCGGCCGGGCGCCCGCTTCGGCGGCAACGCCATCCGCGAGGCGTCCCGGCTGCTCCGCCCCTACAACCCGGCCCAGGACGCCTCGCCGTTCGCCCTCGCCCAGGTCGCCGACGCCGGTGACATCGCGGCGAACCCGTTCAACATCAACGAGGCCGTGGAGACGGTCGAGGCCGCCGCCGACGAACTGCTCGGCACCGGCGCCCGGCTGATGACCCTGGGCGGCGACCACACCATCGCGCTGCCCCTGTTGCGCTCGGTGGCCAAGAAGCACGGCCCGGTCGCCCTGCTCCACTTCGACGCGCACCTCGACACCTGGGACACGTACTTCGGCGCCGAGTACACCCACGGCACCCCGTTCCGCCGTGCCGTCGAAGAGGGCATCCTCGACACCGAGGCGCTCTCCCACGTCGGCACGCGCGGCCCGCTGTACGGCAAGCAGGACCTCACCGACGACGAGAAGATGGGCTTCGGCATCGTCACCTCGGCGGACATCTACCGCCGCGGCGCCGACGAGGTCGCCGACCAGCTCCGCCAGCGCATCGGCGACCGCCCGCTCTACATCTCCATCGACATCGACTGCCTCGACCCGGCGCACGCGCCCGGCACCGGCACCCCGGAGGCGGGAGGCATGACCTCCCGCGAACTCCTGGAGATCCTGCGCGGACTGTCGTCCTGCAACCTGGTCTCCGCCGACGTCGTCGAGGTCGCCCCGGCCTACGACCACGCGGAGATCACCGCCGTGGCGGCGTCCCACACCGCCTACGAACTGACCACCATCATGTCCCGCCAGATCGCGGAGGCCCGGAACAAGTGACCCACGACCACGACCTGGTTCTCCGTCCCTCGGCGGCGCAGACGGAGGCCGCGCTCAACCCGCCCCCCGGCCGCAACGGCGGAGACCTGGTCGTGGAGACCCTCTCCGGCCTCGGCGCGACCACCGTCTTCGGGCTGCCCGGCCAGCACGCGCTCGGCATGTTCGACGCGCTGCGCCGCTCCTCCCTCCAGTACGTCGGACTGCGCGTCGAGAACAACGCCGGATTCGCCGCGGACGCCTACGGCCGGGTCACCGGCGAGGCCGCGCCGCTGCTGCTCTCCACCGGGCCCGGCGCGCTGACCTCGCTGGCCGCCCTCCAGGAGGCGCGGGCCGCCTCCGCCCCGGTCCTCGCCATCAGCAGCCAGATCCCCACCGCTGGCCTGGGCGGCGGGCGCCACGGCTATCTGCACGAACTCCCCGACCAGCAGGCCTCGTTCCGGGGCGTGGTCAAGTCGGTCCACACGGTCCGTACGCCGTCCCAGATCCCCTCCGCGATCGCCGCGGCCTGGGAGTCGGCGCTGACGGCCCCGCACGGACCGGTGTGGGTGGAGATCCCGCAGGACGTCCTGCTCGCCGAGACCTCCCTGCCCGTGGTGACCGCGATGGACGCCACCCCGGAGGATGTCGTCCCGCGACCCGAACTCACCGCGCTGGCCGCCCATCTGCTCTCCACGGCCGAGCACCCCGCGATCATCGCGGGCGGAGGGGTCGTGCGCGCCGACGCCTCCGGCAAACTGCGCGGGCTCGCCGAGCGGCTGAACGCGCCGGTCGTCACCACCTTCGGCGGCAAGGGCGCCTTCCCCTGGGAGCACCCGCTGTCCCTCCAGTCCTGGCTGGAGGACCGCCACACGACCGACTTCCTGGAGGACGCCGACGTCCTGCTTGTGGTGGGCTCCGGCCTCGGTGAACTCTCCTCGAACTACCACACGTTCAAGCCGCGCGGGCGGGTGATCCAGATCGAGGCGGACCTCGGCAAGCTGGAGTCCAACCACCCGGCGCTCGGCATCCACGCGGACGCCCGGCTCGCGCTCTCCGCGCTCCTGGAGACGGTGGAGGAACGCCCCGACCCCTCGGCGGCGGACCGCGTGACCTCGGTGCTCGCCCAGGTCGCGGACCGTATCGCGGGCCAGGAACTCACCCTGGAACAGGACGTGCTGGCATCCGTGCGCCGCGCCCTGCCGGCCACCTCGCCGTCCTTCTGGGACATGACGATCCTGGCCTACTGGGCCTGGTCGGCCTTCGACCCGCGCGGCGCCAACACCATGCACTCCGCCCAGGGCGCCGGCGGTCTCGGCTACGGCTTCCCGGCGGCGCTCGGCGCGGCCGCGGCCGACCCCTCCCGCCCGGTCCTCGCGGTGTCCGGTGACGGCGGAGCGCTGTACTCCATCGCCGAACTGGCGACGGCGAAGCAGTACGGCCTGCCCGTCACCTGGCTCATCGTCGACGACGGCGGCTACGGCATCCTGCGCGAGTACATGACGGACACGTTCGGCCAGGCCACCGCCACCGAGCTGTCCCGCCCGGACTACGTGGCACTCGCCGAGTCGTTCGGCGTGCCGGGCACCCTCACCAGCCCGGAGACGCTGGAGGCGGACCTGTCCAAGGCGCTGGCCGCCCCCGGCCCCTCGGTGGTCGTCCTGCCCGCCGTGCTGCGCATGTTCGCGCCGACGCACCTGGACTGACCGGGACGGAAGCGCCGGCGAGGACACGGGAGCGCCGGGGAGTGTGCGAGACACTCCCCGGCGCTCCGTCGTGTGCCGAAGGTCAGCGCAGGGACGCGCCGAAGCGGGCCTTCACGTCGGGCGCCGCGATGGTCTTCGGGCCGAACGCGAGGGCGGACGTGGTGGTCAGGCCGGTCGTCGTGCCGCGCAGCACCCAGACCGCGCCGGCCGAGGCGTTCTCGGCGGTGGAGGAGGCGGCGAGGTCACGACGGCCGTTGCCGTCGACGTCCAGCAGCGCGGTGGCCACGCCGAACCGGTCGTCGGTCTCGGCGACGCCGGGCATGCCCGCGGTGTCCTGGTGGAAGACCTGGGTGCCGGCGCCGGTGACGCCGGAGGCGCCGCCGTGCACGAGCGCGACGGAACCGGCGTCGACCACGCCGGCGACGTCCTCGCCGGCGATGCCGAGCGCGATGTCCGCGTAGCCGTCACCGGTGACGTCGGCGACCGAGACGGCCGAGCCGAGTTCGTCGGCCTCCTCCTGGACGCCGGGGAAGCCGGCCAGGTCCTGGTCGAAGGTCTGCACGTGGTCGGTGAGTCCGGCGGAGGAGCCGTAGGCGATCCGCACCTTGTCGTTCCAGCCGTCGGCGCCGACGACGACGTCGTCGAAGCCGTCGCCGTTCACGTCGCCGACACCGGTCCCGGACGCGGTCTGGTTCACGCCGTCACCGGGGGCGTCGGTGCGCTTGAAGCCCGTCGGGCTGCCGTACAGCAGCCGGTTGCCCCACGTTCCGTCACCGGTGTAGTACCACTGGACGATGTCGTCCCGGCCGTCGCCGTTGACGTCGCCGACCTGGCCGGAGACGACGGGGCCGGTGATCGAGTCGCCGTCCTCCTCGCAGCCGCCGCCGGTGGCGCAGGAGGCGTCGTCCTCGTCGTAGCCCCACCAGGCCGACTTGTCGAGGATGTTGAGGACGGCGGCCGGCTTTCCGGCGCGGGAGACCGGGCCCTTCCACAGGGTGGCCGGGGCGCCCGCGGGGTCGTCGCCGCCGACGGACTGCGCGGAGAACAGGGCGAGGTCGGCGGTGCCGTCGCCGTCGAAGTCACCGGCCTGCGGCGCGGCGCCGTACCCGGCTATGGCCGTGCCCCCGGTGAGCCCGGAGGCGGAGCCCCACAGGACGACCGAGCCCGTCGTGCCGCCGGCGATCACGAGGTCGGTGTAGCCGTCCTTGTCCAGGTCGCCCTTGGTGAAGGTGGAGCCGAAGTGCTGGCTCGCGGTGGCGGAGCCGGGCACGCCCGTGGTGGAGCGGCTGACGATCTGCTTCTTGTCGGTGGACAGGCCGCTCGCGGAGCCGTACATGATCGCCACGTACCCGGCCTTGGCCTTGCTCGACACGGTCGCGTCCGGCGCGCCGACGACCAGGTCGGCGTAGCCGTCCTTGTTGAAGTCGTCCTGGACGGCGGCCGATCCGGTCGCCGCCTGCGCGGTCGCGCCGGTGAGGGCCCAGGCGCCGGCTCCCCCGGCCAGCAGGGCGGCGGCGGCCAGGGGTGCGGTCAGCCGCGTGGAACGGTCGCGGCGTCGTGCTCGGGACATCAGGTGCTGCCTTTCGTCGTCTTCCGGACGCGGTGGTCCGACGCGTCCACGGAGTGCGACTCGGGCAGGGGGTCACTGGTTGTACACCCTCAGGCCATTCATTTGTCACCATTCAGTGACAGGGGTGAGCGGGAGCCGCCTGAACTCCTGTGATCACTGCGGGAGTTCAGGCGGCTACCGGGACCGTCGGGCTACCAGATCGCCTCGACCCACTCGGGGTGGTCGATGAACGGGTTGCGGTTGTGCTGGTAGGTGTCGTAGATGACCTGGTTGCGCTTCTCCTCGAAGGCGCTCGGCGGGTCCTGCTCGTTCCACTGCTTGAGCACGGACAGCTTGCCGATGTACGGGGCGCTGCCGTTGTTCACCTTCTCGTCGGGCTCCAGGTCGGCGAACCCGTCGCCGCCGTCGTAGCGCACGGCCATGTAGAGGATCATGCGGGCCACGTCGCCCTTGTCCGCGTCGCGCGGCTCGAAGGAGTCGGAGTCCACGCGGCTGCCGCCGCCGTTGGTCACCGTGCTGCCGCCGTTGTCGAAGTCCAGGTTGCCGCGGATGCCGTTGACCTGGACGTCCGCCGGGCGCAGGTGGTGCAGGTCGGTGCCGGGGCCGGTCACCTCGCCGAAGTCGCCGTGCGACTTGGCCCAGGTGTGCTCACGGTTCCAGTCGCCGACGTCACCGCCGTTGAGGGTCTTGCTGCGGGAGACGCCGCTGTACAGCAGGATCACGTTGCTGCTGTTGTTCGGGTCCTGGTCGGTGACCTTCAGCGCGTTCCAGACCGCGGAGTACGAGATCTTGCTCTGGCTGCTGATGATCGTGTGCAGCGAGGACTTGAGGCTCGTGCCGGTCTTGCCGACCGCGTTCTTGTAGTACGTGCTGTCGTACGAGGTGTTCGTCGCGCTCGCGGGGGACGCGGTCATGGCCGGGAGGGTGAGTCCGACGAGTACCGCGGACGTCGTCAGCGCCAGGGTCTTCCAGCGCCGTATGTGCGTGGCGGGCATGGGGGTGTCCGTTCTACGCGGGTTGAATGGAGCGGATAACCGGGAGCGTGACATGGACATGCGGTGCTTGGGGTTAAGGAGAAGTGTCGGTTCTGTGTCGGGATTCAACAAACTGTGTGGTGTGCAAGGAAGTTGACGCGACGACGGCCCCCGACCCGGAGAGGGGTCGGGGGCCGCCGTCGCGGGTGCGCTCCGGACCGACCAGGAGCGGGTTCGCGGGGGTCAGTCGAGGTCGGAGGGGTCCAGCCGGTAGAGCGCCGACTGCGACGTGCCGCCGCCGTTCGAGGCGCCGGTTCCGGCGGAGGAACCCGAGCCGGTCTTCGCGGCCGAGTCCGAGCCCGAAGTGGCCGCGGACGAGGACGACTTCTCGTACGCACTCTCCTTCACCGCCGTGCCGTTCCTCTCCACCCACGCGGTGATCCGCGCACTGAGCGTGTCGCCGCCGCCCGCGCCGCCGCCCATGCCCCCGCCGAGCTGGATGTAGTGCAACTCGCCCGTGCGCACCAGCTCCTTGAGCCTGGTGAGCGTCATGGCCTTGTCCGAACCGGTGAAGCCGAACATCGAGATGACGGGCTCGCCGGTGCTGACGATCAGCTGGGACGCGCTCTGTGAATTGGACACCGCCAGCAGCCAGGTGGCGCCGTCCCGGTGCTTCTCCAGGTAGGAGACCAGGGCGCTGCTCGTCGTTCCGCCCATGCCCCCGCCCCCGCCGCCGGGTCCGGCGCTCCGCTCTCCGGAGCGGCCCGAGGATCCGCCGGGGAGTTCACCGCCCGCACCGCCCTCCTGGCCGCCCGGGAATCCGCTGGGCGGAGTGCCGCCGCCGGCGCCGGGAGCCTCACCGCCGGTCCCTGCCCCGCCGGGTGCCTCGCCGCCCGGCGCCTGAGCCCCGCCGGGGCCACCGGCCTCGGCGTTCGGTCCGCCCTGTCCGCCACCGGGCGCTCCGCCGCCGAAGCCGCCCCGCCCGCCGCCGGGACCGCCGCCGAAGCCGCCGCCCGTGGTGGGGCCCGCCGTCGGGTTCGTCCCGCCCATGCCACCGCCGCCGGCCGAGCCCGCGGGTTCGGCGACGGCGTACGCCGCCGGGCCGGCCAGGGCCGCGACGACCGCCGCGGCAAGGGACGCGGCCAGCAGGCGGGCGCGGTTGCCGGAACGGCCGGCGAACAGGCCCGCGACGGCCAGCACCGTCACGACCGCGACGGCCGGCCACAGCCAGCTGTTCCAGCCGGCCGCGCGGCGCAGCAGCACGACCGCCCAGAGCCCGGTGACCGCCAGGCCCGCGGGCAGCACCCACCTCCAGCGGGCGTCCCCGCCGCGGAAGGCGCGCAGCAGCAGGACACCGCCCGCGCCGGTGAGCGCCGCGATGCCGGGGGCGAGTGCGGTCGTGTAGTAGGGGTGCATGGTGCCCTCGGCCATGCTGAAGGTCAGGTAGTGCAGGACGGTCCAGCCGCCCCACAGCATCAGTGCGGCGCGGGCCGGATCGGTGCGCGGGGCCCGCCCGCGCAGCACGAGGCCGCCGACGAGCGCGATGCCCGCGAACGGCAGCAGCCAGGAGATCTGGCCGCCGAGGACCTCGTTGAACATCCGGCCGATGCCGGCGGTCCCGGCGAAGGTCCCGCCGCCTCCTCCGCCTCCGCCGCCGTTGCCCTCGCCGCCCAGCACCCGGCCCAGGCCGTTGTAGCCCATGATCAGGTCCCAGGCCGAGCCGTCGGTGGAGCCGCCGATGTACGGGCGCTCCCCGGCCGGTACGAGGGAGACGGCGGCCGCCCACCAGAAGCTCGCGACGACCAGGGTCACCGTGGCGAGCGCCAGGTCGCGGGCCTTGCGCGCCCAGGGCAGCCGGGAGGCGCAGAGGTACACGGCGAGGACGGCGGGCAGGGCGATGTAGCCCTGGAGCATCTTGGTGTTGAAGGCGAGACCGAAGCAGACCGCGGAACCGAGCAGCGGCAGCAGCCGGCCGGTACGGGTGGCCCGCAGGCCGAGCGCGGCGCCTCCCACCATGAGGAGGACGAGCAGGGTGTCCGGGTTGTTGTCGCGGTTGATGGCGACCGTGATCGGCGTGAGGGCGAGGACGAGCGCGGCGAGCGCGGCGGCCGCGTGCCCGAAGTACCGCTTCACGCTGGAGTGCAGGATCCAGATCGTGCCGAGCGCCGCGGCGACCATCGGCGCCATCATCTGCCAGGTGCCGAAGCCGAGGACACGGCAGGACAGGCCCATGGTCATGAGCGCGAGCGGTGGCTTGTCGACCGTGATGAAGTTGCCCGCGTCGAGCGAGCCGAAGAACCAGGCCTTCCAGCTCTGCGTACCGCTGAGCACGGCGGCGCTGTAGAAGCTGTTCAGGCCGGAGGCCGACAGGTTCCAGGAGTACAGCGCCGCGGCCAGCGCGAGAATCGCCAGGAGCACGGGCAGCGACCAGCGGGGCGCGTCCGTCGCGTCCGGCGCGGCTCGCGTGGGATCGGCCGCGCCGGGTTCCGGCGGTGCGTGGGGGGTCGTGGGGGCGTCGGGCAGGGGATCGGTGGCAGACGTCACCACCGCACCATGACCCGGACCGATGGGTACGGACTGTGCTCCTGCTGGGGGTGAGCTGTGGATGCCCGGCCCCCGCCGCCCGAAAGCCCGTACACCTGGGACGCGCCACTCCATTCATCGGAACGCCCGTACAACTTTCGTACGCCCAGGCGAGTCATCTGGGGCGAGCGTGCCGGGGGTGCGCTCTTATCGGTCCAAGGGGATGGGAAGCCTCCATGACTCACCGGATATCCCGGGGTGCCCGTGTGCTCGCCGCGAGCCTGGGCGCCGGGGTGATCGTGCCGTTCGCGGTCGCCGCGGCTCCGGCCGCCGCCGCGCCGGCGCCCGCCGTCAGCTGTACGTCGGGCAAGGCCGGTCTGGCCGCCAAACTGCAGAAGGACATCACCGCCGCGCTCGCGGGCCGCAAGGGCACCGTCGCGGTCGGTCTCTACGACCGCTCCACCAAGACGACCTGCACGCTGCGGAGCACGTCCGCCTTCGACTCGGCCAGCGTGGTGAAGGTGACCGTGCTCGCCACGCTGCTGTGGGACGCCAAGAAGCACAACCGGTATCTGACGTCCCGCGAGACGGGTCTCGCCACCGCGATGATCACCCAGTCCGACAACAACGCGACCACCTCCCTGTGGAAGCAGCTCGGTACGACGAAGGTCAAGGGCTTCCTCGCCGCCGCCGGGATGACCGAGACCAAGCCGGGCGCCGACGGCTACTGGGGCCTCACCCAGATCACGGTCCGTGACGAGCAGAAGCTGCTCGCCCTGCTCACCGCCAAGAACTCCGTGCTGAGCGACAACGCGCGCGCCTACGTCCTGAAACTCATGGGCAAGGTCATCTCCTCGCAGCGCTGGGGCACGCCGGCGGGGGCGCCCGCGTCGGTCGCGGTGCACGTCAAGAACGGCTGGCTCTCGCGCGCCACGAACGGGTGGCGGGTGCACAGCGTCGGCACCTTCGCCGGCGGCGGCCACGACTACATGATCACGGTGCTCACGCAGGGCAACAGCACCATGGACTACGGCGTCGCCACCATCCAGGGCGTGGCCCGTGCCATCCACAAGGACCTCGTCCCGGTCACGGTCAGTGCCCACCGGTACACGCCGACGTCGTCGCCCCGGGAAGCCTTCCCCGCCCTTCCGTCGCACTGACCCCGCGACCGTCCCCGCCTCCGCCCGTCCGGCCTCCGCGCCCGACGGGCGGAGGATTGTTGCGGAGGGATGAAATCCGCTTCATCCGGTGTTGGTGCCTCCGGCGGAGTGAGATCTACGGAAGGTACCGGCGTGGCGACGGAACGGGGATGGGCACGGCGACTCGCCGGGTACGCGTGGCGGTACCCGAAGGACGTGGTGCTCGCACTCGGGTCGTCCCTGGGCGGCATGGCCCTGATGGCCGTGGTCCCGCTGATCACCAAGGTGATCATCGACGACGTGATCGGCGACCACAGCCGCGGCATGGCCCCCTGGGCGGGCGCGCTGCTCGGCGCCGCCGTCCTCGTCTACGCCTTCACCTTCGTCCGCCGCTACTACGGCGGACGGCTCGCCCTCGACGTCCAGCACGACCTCCGTACGGACATGTACAGGACGATCACGCGGCTGGACGGGCGGCGGCAGGACGAGCTCTCCACCGGACAGGTCGTGGGCCGCGCGACCAGCGACCTCCAGCTGATCCAGGGCCTGCTCTTCATGCTCCCGATGACCATCGGGAACGTGCTGCTCTTCCTGATCTCCCTCGCGATCATGGCCTCGCTCTCGCTGCCCCTGACCCTGGTCGCGCTGGCCGTCGCCCCCGCCCTGTGGTTCGTCGCCAAGCGCAGCCGCTCCAAGCTGCACCCGGCCACCTGGTACGCGCAGGCGCAGGCAGCCGCCGTGGCGGGCGTCGTCGACGGAGCCGTCAGCGGCGTCCGCGTGGTCAAGGGCTTCGGCCAGGAGGACCAGGAGACCGGCAAGCTGCGCGAGGTCGGCCGGCGGCTCTTCGCGGGACGCCTGCGCACGATCCGGCTGAACGCCAAGTACACCCCGGCCCTGCAGGCCGTGCCCGCGCTCGGCCAGGTCGCGATGCTCGCCGTCGGCGGCTGGCTGGCGGTGCGCGGCCAGATCACCCTCGGCACCTTCGTCGCCTTCTCCACCTACCTCGCGCAGCTCGTCGGACCGGTGCGGATGCTCGCGGTCGTCCTGACCGTCGGCCAGCAGGCCCGCGCGGGCGCCGAGCGGGTCCTCGAACTCATCGACACCCGCCCGTCGATCAAGGACGGCACCAAGGAGCTGCCCGCCGACGCGCCCGCCACCGTCGAGTTCGACGACGTGTCGTTCGGATACGAGGAGGGCCGGCCGGTCCTCGACGGGCTGAGCTTCGAGATCCGCGCGGGCGAGACCCTGGCCGTCGTGGGCACCTCCGGCTCCGGCAAGTCGACGGTCTCGCTGCTGATGCCCCGCTTCTACGACGTGACCCACGGCGCCGTGCTCGTCGGCGGCCACGACGTCCGCGAGCTGACCACCGAGTCGCTGCGCGCCGCGATCGGACTCGTCCCCGAGGACTCCTTCCTCTTCTCCGACACCATCCGCGCCAACATCGCCTACGGGCGTCCCGACGCCACCCAAGACGAGATCGAGACCGCGGCCCGCGCCGCCCAGGCGCACCGCTTCATCGTGGAGCTGCCCGCCGGCTACGACACCACCGTCGGCGAGCACGGCCTCACCCTCTCCGGCGGCCAGCGCCAGCGCGTGGCACTCGCCCGCGCGATCCTCACCGACCCCCGGCTGCTCGTCCTCGACGACGCCACCTCCGCCGTGGACGCCCGGGTCGAGCACGAGATCCACGAGGCGCTGAGCCATGTCATGGAGGGCCGCACCACCCTGCTGATCGCCCACCGCCGCTCCACCCTGAACCTCGCCGACCGCATCGCCGTCCTCGACGGCGGCCGGCTCGCCGACATCGGCACCCACGAGGAACTCCAGGCCCGTTCCGCGCTCTACCGGCGGCTGCTCACCGACCCGGACGAACTGGGCGGCGTGTCCCCGGGCCACGCCCGGCCCGCCGCGCCCCGCGAGGACACCTCCGTACGCGACGAACTGGACGCCGAGTTCGACGCCGAGCGCGGGGTGACGCCCCACCTGTGGACGGGCGACCGCGAACCCCGCGACACCGCGCTCGACGGGATGCCCGCCACCCCCGGCCTCCTCACCCAGGTCGAGGCGCTGCCCCCGGCCACCGACGTGCCGGACGTCGACGAGGCCCAGGCGGTCCGGGCCGAGGACTCCTACGGACTGCGCCGGCTGCTCCGCGGCTTCGGCGCCCCGCTGCTCGTCAGCCTCGCGCTGGTCGCCGTCGACGCGGTGATGACCCTGCTGCTGCCCGTACTGATCCGGCACGGCATCGACCAGGGCGTCACCCGTGTCGCGCTCGGCGCGGTGTGGGCGGCCGCCGCCTTCGGCCTGGTCACCGTGCTCGTCCAGTGGGCGGCGCAGATCGGTGAGACCCGCATGACGGGCCGCACCGGCGAGCGGGTCCTCTACGCGCTGCGCCTGAAGATCTTCGCCCAGCTCCAGCGTCTCGGCCTCGACTACTACGAGCGGGAACTGACCGGCCGGATCATGACCCGGATGACGACCGACGTCGACGCCCTGTCCACGTTCCTGCAGACCGGCCTGGTCACGGCCTTCGTCTCGGTCGTCACCTTCTTCGGCATCATGGGCGCCCTCCTGATCATCGACGTCCAGCTGGCCGTGGTCGTCTTCGTGACCCTCCCGCCGCTCGTCATCGGCACGTTCTTCTTCCGCCGTGCGAGCGTCAAGGCGTACGAACTGGCCCGCGAGCGCGTCTCGCTCGTCAACGCCGAGCTCCAGGAGTCGGTGTCCGGACTGCGGATCCTCCAGGCGTTCCGGCGCGAGGACGCGAGCGGGGCGCGGTTCACCGAGGGCAGCGACAGCTACCGCAGCGCGCGCATCCGCGGACAGTGGCTGATCTCCGTCTACTTCCCCTTCGTGCAGCTGCTCTCCTCGGTCGCCGCCGCGGCCGTGCTGATCGTGGGCGCCGACCGGATCGACGCCGGCACCCTCTCGACCGGCGCGCTGGTCGCCTACCTCCTCTACATCGACCTGTTCTTCGCGCCCGTGCAGCAGCTCTCGCAGGTGTTCGACGGCTACCAGCAGGCCAGCGTCTCGCTGGGCCGCATCCAGGAACTGCTCCAGGAGCCGACCTCGACGAAGACCGCCGACGAACCTCTCGACGTGCTGTCGCTGCGCGGCGAGATCGCCTTCGAGGACGTCGACTTCGCCTACGGACCCGCCGACGCCGCCGAGGAGGCGCTCAGCGCGGTGTCGCTGCGCATCCCGGCCGGCCAGACCGTCGCCTTCGTCGGCGAGACGGGCGCCGGCAAGTCGACCCTGGTGAAGCTCGTCGCCCGCTTCTACGACCCGACCGGCGGGCGGGTCACCGTCGACGGAACGGACCTGCGCGCCCTCGACATCACCGCCTACCGGCACCGCCTCGGCGTCGTCCCCCAGGAGGCCTACCTCTTCCAGGGAACCGTCCGCGACGCCATCGCCTACGGCCGTCCCGACGCCGGTGACGCCGAGGTGGAGGCCGCCGCCCGCGCGGTCGGCGCCCACGACATGATCGCCACGCTGGAGGGCGGCTACCTCCACGAGGTCGCCGAGCGCGGACGCAACCTCTCCGCCGGACAGCGCCAGCTGATCGCACTGGCCCGGGCGGAACTGGTCGACCCGGACGTGCTGCTCCTGGACGAGGCCACCGCCGCGCTGGACCTCGCCTCCGAGGCGCTGGTCAACCAGGCCACCGACCGGCTCGCGGGCCGCCGTACGACGCTGGTCGTCGCCCACCGGCTGACCACGGCCGCCCGCGCCGACCGGGTCGTGCTGATGGACCACGGCCGCGTCGCCGAGGACGGCACGCACGACGAGCTGCTGCGCCGGGACGGGCGGTACGCCGCCCTGTGGCGGACCTTCGTCGGCGACCCGGAGCCGGAGGAGCCGGTCGGCTCCACCGCCTGACACCGGAGAACCTGCGGCGCGGCGGACGGGGAACGGGACTCCCCGCCGCCGCGCGCAACCGTCCGACGTACGTTCTGCGTCCGTACACCCGTACGCTGTCTGCGGCGGAAGGGGCGAGAGTGGACCGTGGTGCGATACGTCGACGGCTGGCGGTCGGCGTGGCCGTGCTGGCCGCGTCCGCGGTGCTCGCGCTCGTGAGCCCGGGCAGCGCCCAGGCCGCCCCCACCTCCTGCTCGGGCCGCAAGGTGCGCACCCTGTCCTTCGCGACGGGCTCCGTGCAGGTCTACCGGCGCGGCGACTACGTCTGTGCCGTGACCGTCCCCAAGAAGCCGGGCGCCCGCAGGTGGATGTCCGTCAGCGTGCAGGCGCGCGGCGGCCGGCCGGTGGTCGACTCCGGCCACTTCACCCGTCACGCGGGCCCGGTGACCGTCCACGCGGGCCACCGCTGCGTCCTGTTCAGGGGATCCGTCGGGTCGGGTTCGGTGAACTCCGGCTGGATCCTCTGCTGAGCCCTCGCGGGTTCGTCCGGCATTTCCGGCCGCATCACAACAAGCTCACAGGCTTCACCCAAGGACCCCTGGTGTCACGGGAGTTGCTCCGCTAGGTTCCGGCGGACATCTGCCACATCCCAGGGGAGGGTGCATGCGCAAGGCGCTCAGATGGCTGCTGGCGCTCACGGTGCTCATAGGCACACTGAGCACGGCCGGGGCCGCCACCGCGGCCCCGCCGGAGGCCCACGGCACCACCACCGGCACCACCGGCAGGGCGGGCGAGGACATCCTGGACCGCCTCCTCGCGATCCCGGGCATGAGCCTCATCGAGGAGAAGCCCTACACGGGCTACCGGTTCTTCGTCCTGAACTACACCCAGCCGGTCGACCACCGGCACCCGTCAAAGGGCACGTTCCAGCAGCGCGTCACCGTGCTGCACAAGGACACCGAACGCCCGACGGTCTTCTACACCGGCGGCTACAACGTCTCCACCACACCGAGCCGCCGCGAGCCGACCCAGATCGTGGACGGCAACCAGGTCTCCATGGAGTACCGCTACTTCACGCCGTCCCGGCCCGCGCCGGCCGACTGGTCCAAGCTCGACATCTGGCAGGCGGCCAGCGACCAGCACAGCATCTTCCAGGCGCTGAAGCCGATCTACCACAAGAAGTGGATCTCCACCGGCGGATCGAAGGGCGGCATGACCGCCACGTACTTCGAGCGCTTCTACCCGCGCGACATGGACGGTGTCGTCGCCTACGTCGCGCCCAACGACGTCGTCAACGACGAGGACTCGGCGTACGACCGCTTCTTCACGAAGGTCGGCACCGAGGAGTGCCGCGACCGGCTGAACGCCGTGCAGCGCGAAGCCCTCGTGCGCCGGGAGCCGCTGGAGAAGAAGTACGCCGCCTACGCCGCCGGCACCGGCTACACCTTCACCACCGTCGGCAGCCTCGACAAGGCGTACGAGGCCGTCGTGCTCGACTACGTGTGGGGCTTCTGGCAGTACAGCCTGCTCGCCGACTGCGACACGATCCCGGCGAACGCCGCCTCCGCCACCGACGACGAGATCTGGGACTCCGTCGACACCATCTCCGGCTTCTCCTTCTACACCGACCAGGGCCTGGAGCCGTACACGCCGTACTACTACCAGGCGGGCACCCAGCTCGGCGCGCCGACGATCCACTTCCCGTACATCGAGAAGAAGTACGTCCACTACGGGTACCAGCCGCCGCGGAACTTCGTGCCGCGCTCCATCCCGATGAGGTTCCAGGCGTCCGCGATGCGTGACGTGGACAGCTGGGTCCGCCACCACGCGCGGCACATGCTGTTCGTGTACGGCCAGAACGACCCGTGGGGCGCCGAGCGCTTCCGCGTCGGCCCCGGTGCGCGGGACGCGTACGTCTTCACGGCCCCCGGGATGAACCACGGCGCGAACGTCGCCGGGCTCGCCGCCGACCAGAAGGCGCTCGCCACCGCCCGCATCCTCCAGTGGGCGGGTGTCGCCCCCGCGGCGGTCGCCGCCGACCCGTCGGCGGCCCGGCCCCTCGCGCCCTACGACGCGAAGCTGGACCGGCGCGACATCGAACGGGAGATGACCCTGCGCCCGTGAGTCGGCGGCCGCGCCCGCTCCCTCACACGGGGCGGGCGCAGCCCACCGGCCGCGCGCCGCCGAGCTGGACGTAGAGCGCCGTGGCGGACGGGCACGCGGAGCGGGTGGTCACCGCCGACGTCACCCGGTACTCCGGGCGTTTGCGGCCGGTGCCGTCGCACGCCGTCTCCCGGACCTCGCCGCGGCCTGCGCCGTAGACGCAGTCCCCGACGACGGTGCGGGGACCGCCGCCGCCTCCCGGATCGCCGGGGTGCGGGGGTTCGAGCTTGCGCATGCAGGCGTAGCCCTGGGGGACGGTGCCGTCGCCGTCCTCGTCGGAGGCCGGCCTGCTCTCGCTGATGTGCAGGACGAAGTCGGTGGTCGCCGGGCAGGCGGGGCCGTCCGCGACCTTGCCGTCGTGGCGGGCGACCACCCGTGCGGCGGCCCGTTCACTGCCGCACGGCACCTCGGTAAAGCTGGTCGTGCCGAACGAACTGCACTCGTCACGGGCGAGGAAGACCGTCCCGTAGCCCGAGGTGCGGGTCGGCGCGGGGGACGGGAGGGGCTCGGCGGCGCCCGCGCCGGACCACCGGTCGCAGCCCGTGAGGGCGGCCGCGACCAGCAGCAGAGCGGCCGTCCCGCCCGCGGAACGCCGGAACACCGAGCTGGCTCGCATGGCTTACCCCCATACCCCCGCCCAGCGTGGCCCGCCGGGGCGGGCACACGCCAGACATCCGGGTCCCTTTGGCTCACTTGGGGGTGGGCCGCCGGGTGGGGTGCGTACGGCTAGTACGTCAGGCCGTAGCCGATCGGATACAGCACCTGCGTCGGGTCGTCCGCCCGCTGCACGGCCACCGGGAGCGTGCCGCGCGGCTCGGCCCGGCCCGCGATCACCCGGGCGGCGGCGCGTACTTCGACGTCGATCCAGGAGTAGGCGGCCACACAGGCGCCGACCCCCGGGAGCTGGGCGACGTCGTACGGGTTGCGGACGGAGAGGGCGACCACGGGCACACCCGTGGCGACGAGCCGCTCGACGAGGGTCTTCTGGGAGCTCGTCGCCGTCACGTTGTACGTGGCGACGACGACCACGTCCACGCCGCCGGCCGCCGCGACCGCCTCGGTGATCTTCGCCGCCGTCGGTGCCGTGCCCGTGGACAGGGCGGTCGCGGTGAAGCCCAGTTCGGTCAGGGCGCCCGCGAGCACGGTGGTGGGCGGCCCGTCGGAGAGCGAGGGGGAGGCCGGGTCGGCGCCCACCACGAGCAGCTTCGGGGTGCGCCGCCGGGACAGCGGAAGCAGCTTCTCCTTGTTGACCAGCAGGGTCGTGGTCCGCTCGGCGATCCGGTCGGCGGCCCTGAGGTGCGCGGGGGTGCCCACGACCCGGTCGACGGCCGCGTCCTTGACGTACGGATCGTTCAGCAGGCCGAGCTTCGCCTTGAGCCGCAGGACGCGCAGGATCGATTCGTCGAGGCGGGCCTCGGTCAGCTCGCCGCCGCGTACCGCGTCCAGCACGGCGTTCCACGCGACGTGCAGGTCCGGCGGGTTGAGGAGCTGGTCGACACCGGCCTTCAGGGCGAGGACGGGGACGCGGTCGTCGCCGTACTTCGTCCGCACGCCCTCCATGCCGAGCGCGTCGGTCACCACCACGCCGTCGTAGCCGAGTTCGCCGCGCAGGATGCCGGTGAGGATCGGGTGGGAGAGGGTGGCGGGATCCCCGGCGTCGTCGAGCGCCGGGACCATGATGTGCGCCGTCATGATCGAGTCGATGCCGGCCCGGATCGCGGCCCGGAACGGCACCGCGTCCAGCTTCTCCCACACCTCACGGGTGTGGGTGATGACCGGGAACCCGAAGTGGCTGTCGACGGCGGTGTCGCCGTGCCCGGGGAAGTGCTTGGCCGTGGCCGCGACGGCCGAGCTCTGGTAGCCCTTCACCTCGGCCGCGACCAGGCCCGCCACCGCGTCCGGGTCGGCGCCGAAGGAGCGGACGCCGATCACCGGGTTGGCCGGGTTGACGTTCACGTCGGCGTCGGTGGAGTAGTCCTGGTTGATGCCGATCGCGCGCAGCTCGGCGCCGCTGATGGCGCCCACCGTCCGGGCGTCGGCCCGCGAGCCGCCCGCTCCCAGTGCCATGGCGCCGGGGAACAGGGTCGCGGGCTTGCCCACGCGGGCCACTATCCCGTGCTCCTGGTCGGTGGAGATGAGCACGGGCAGGCCGCGCGGCTGGTCCAGCGAGGCGCGCTGGATGCCGTTCGACAGGCCGGCGATCTGGTGCGGGTCACGGGTGTTGTGCGCCCAGGCGAAGTAGATGATGCCGCCCACGCGGTACTTGGCGATCAGTTCCTCGGCGGTCCTGACACCGATCTCCGCGAGGTTGGCGTCGATGTCGGCCTGGTCGGGTGCGGTGGCCGAATGGCCGTAGACCCGCATTACGAACAGCTGGCCGACCTTCTCCTCCAGTGTCATCCGGGACACGATGGCGCGCAGCGCCTTGTCGCCGTGCGGGGCGCGGGCGCCGGCCGCGTGGGCGACCGGCCCGGTGGCCAGTGCGGCGGTGACACCCGCCGTGGCGGCGAGAACCGTGCGCCGGGAGGGTCTTGACGGTGTGTTCGGCTCGGCCGGACCGGACGGTCCCGCGGTGCTTCCCGTGCTGGAGTCGCGCACAAGCGCTCCTTCCCTCGTGAAGGAAACTTCCAAGGAGCCACGAATATCCAGAAAGTTTCTTCCAGTCAAGGGTGTGCACAGTAACGGGGGGTGGGCCGCCACCGGCGCAGTTGGAGGGGGGCGCGCCGGTGACGGCGTGCTACCGGCCGCAGGCGGCGGAGAGGGTAAGCCGGCGATCGCAGCCAGCAGCGAGGCCGACACCGCTCTGCGGAGACTCATCCGACAGCATGCGGTTGGGACGAAGCGGGAGGACCCGGGGTTCCCGGAATCGGGGAGAACACCGCAAGTCGGTACGGACGGGGCGCGGGGGGCCGGTGGTCCGTCCGGATCCGGATCAGGATCCGGATCGGTGGCAGGTGGCAGGTGGCAGGTGGCAGGCGGCGGGTGGCGGGTGGTCCGTCCGGCCGGCTGCGCGGACGCCCGCTCAGTCCCGCGCCGACACCGCCGGCCAGTGCGCCTGGAGGGTGCGGACCGTCTCCGCGATGGCCGGCCGGCGGGCCGCTCCCGAGCGCCACAGCGCGTACAGGCGGCGCACGGGCAGCGGGTCGAGCGGGACCTCTACGACCCCGGCGGGCAGGGGCCCGCGGCCGAGCCGGGGGATGAGGGCGACCCCGAGGCCCGCCGCGACCAGGGCGACCAGGGTCGGGTTCTCGTCCGCCTGGTGGACGATGTCCGGTTCGCAGCCCGCCGCGCGCAGCGTGCGGACCAGCCAGTCGTGGCAGACCCGCCCCGGAGGCTGGCAGATCCACCGCTCGCCGCCGAGATCCTCACGGCGCACCGAGGTCCGCCCCGCGAAGGGATGCCCGGCGGGGACGAGCAGATCGCACAGGTCCTCGCCGATCGCGGCCTGTTCCACGCCGGGCGGCGCGGGCAGCGGGGCGATGTCCCAGTCGTGCGCGATCGCCAGATCGACCGCCCCCCGGGCCACCAGGTCGACGGACAGATGGGGGTCCACCTCCGTCAGCCGGGTGTCCAGCGCCGGATGGCGGACGGCCAGATCAGCCAGCACGGCGGGCAGCAGTCCCCGCGCGGCCGAGGCGAACGCGGCCACCGTCAGCCGTCCCGCCGGCAGCCCCCTGCGCTCCTCCAGCTCGGTCTCGGCGCGCTCCACGATGGCCAGCAACTGCTGGGCGGTGGCGGCCAGTTGCTCGGCCTGTTCGGTGAGCCGGACGCCGCGTCCCCGCCGCTCCAGCAGGACCGTCCTGGTCTCCCGCTCCAGCTTGGCGATCTGCTGGGACACCGCGGACGGGGTGTAGCCGAGCGAGGCGGCGGCGGCACCGACCGTGCCGTGCACCGCCACGGCGTGCAGGGCGCGCAGGCGCTGGAGATCGAGCATGGGGGCCTCCCGGGACACGGCATCGCTCGCCGCCAGCATACGTAAGCGGTGCTTCATCCATCCATGCAGAGATCGGTGCTGGTGCTACATGGTGCGGTCGTCGGATGCTCGACGCATGCGTCCCGCTCACATCGCTCTCGCCGTCCTCGTCGCCGCCGTCTGGGGCGTGAACTTCACCGTCATCGAGGTCGGCCTGGACCACTTCCCGCCGCTCCTCTTCTCGGCCCTGCGCTTCCTCGTGGCCGCCGTGCCCGCCGTGTTCCTCGTGGGCCGCCCCAAGGTGGCGTGGAAGTGGATCGTGGCCGTCGGACTCGCCCTCGGCGTCGCGAAGTTCGGGCTGCTGTTCATCGGTATGGACGCCGGGATGCCCGCCGGCCTGTCCTCCCTGGTGCTCCAGATCCAGGCGGTGTTCACGGCGCTTCTCGCCTTCGCCTTCCTCGGCGAACGCCCCACCCGCGTCAGGGTCGCGGGTATGGCGGTGGCGCTGTGCGGCGTGGGCCTCGCCGCCGTCGACGAGGGCACGGCGGGACCGCTCGGCGCCTTCGCCCTGGTCATCGCGGCGGCTGCCTGCTGGGGCGTGTCCAACGTCCTCACCCGCAAGGCGTCCCCGCCCGACCCGCTCAACTTCATGGTGTGGGTGAGCACCGTCCCCGTCCTCCCGCTGCTCGGACTCTCGCTGCTCACCGAGGGTCCCTCCCGCGACCTCGACGCGCTGCGCGCCCTGGACTGGCAGGGCGCCGGAGTCGTCGTCTACGTCGCCTGGATCACCACCGTCTTCGGCTTCGGCGCCTGGGGCTGGCTGCTGCACCGGCATCCCGCGTCCACCGTCGCCCCCTTCGCGCTCCTGGTCCCGGTCTTCGGGATGTCGTCGGCGGCCCTGTTCCTCGGCGAGTCCGTCGGCCCGCTGCGCTGGGCGTCCGCGGCCCTGCTGGTGGGCGGGGTCGCGCTGACCTCACGGTCGCCCCGGGGCGCCCAGGCGGCGCGCGAAGCGGTCTTGTCGAGCCCGGCGCCGGCGGTTAGCGTCCCGACGGACGGCGCTCACCGCGCCGTGGACCCGACCGGGAAAGCGGCCCACCGATGACCTCTGAGACCCCCGCCACCGCCGGACCCGTCGTCACGCTCGCCGTCGTCGGTGCCGGTGACCGGGGGACCGGTCACGCGCGCTGGGCCCTGGACCACTCCGGGCGGGCCAGGGTGGTCGCCGTCGCCGAACCCCGCGAGACGCGGCGCCGCCGTTTCGCCGCCGCCCACTCCCTGGAACCGGACGCCGCCGTCGGGGACTGGCGGGAGCTCGCCGCCCGCGGCCGGATCGCGGACGCCGTACTGATCTGCACCCTTGATCGCGAACACCTCGAACCCGTCCTGGAGTTCGCCGCCCTCGGCTACCACATCCTGCTGGAGAAGCCGATGGCCCTCACCGAGGACGAGTGCCGCCGGATCGTGGACGCCGTGGAGCGCGCGGGGGTGATCCTCGCGGTCGGGCACGTCCTGCGCTACACCCGCTACACGCGCGCGGTGAAGGAGGTCGTGGACTCCGGGCGGATCGGCGACGTCGTCAACGTGCAGCACCTGGAACCCGTCGGATTCTGGCATCAGGCGCACTCCTTCGTACGGGGCAACTGGCGCAGCACACAGGAGGCGACGTCGATGCTGATGGCCAAGTCCTGCCACGACATCGACTGGCTGCAGCACGTGCTCGGGCAGCCGCCCGTCCGCGTCTCCAGCTTCGGACGCCTCTCGCACTTCCGCCCGGAGAACCGGCCCGAGGGCGCCGCCGACCGCTGTCTGGACTGCTCGGTGGAGCCCGACTGCCCCTACTCCGCACGGCGCGAGTACGGCGACCGGCTCGCCCGCGGCGAACACCACTGGCCGCTCAGCGTGCTCCTCGACGACTTCACGCCCGAAGCCCTGGAGACGGCCCTGCGCGAGGGCCCGTACGGCCGGTGCGTGTACGCCTGCGACAACGACGTCGTCGACCACCAGGTGGTGTCGATGGAGTTCGCCTCCGGGGCCACCGCCACCTTCACCATGACGGCGTTCACCGAACAGGCCGACCGCCGGACCCGGATCTTCGGCACCCGGGGCGAACTGCGCGGCGACGGCGAGAACGTGAGCGTCTACGACTTCCTGACCCGGACCGAGGAGGCCGTCGACCTCGGCCGTGCGGGCGGCATGGACGCGGCGGGCGGGCACGGCGGCGGCGACGCCGGCCTGATGGACGCCTTCGTCGCCGCGGTCGCCACCGAGAACCCCGGACTGGTGAAGTCCGGCCCGCGCGAATCGCTCACCAGCCACCTCACCGTCCTGGCCGCCGAACGCGCCCGGCACGCGGGCACCGTGGAGACCGTCTAGGGCCGGCCCGCGCGTCCGCCGGACGGATCGCCGTCCGCCAACCCCGCCGCCGCGACGCGCAGTTGGTCACGTACGGCGGTCAGGACCGGGTCGGCCTCCGCGCCGGCGCGGACGGCCGCGAACACGTTCCGGGACGGCTGCGTGCCCAGGGTGCCCAGCAGAGCGAGCCGCCGACGGTCGTACAGCGGCCGGACGAGCCGTGGGACCAGCGCCACACCCCGGCCCGCCTCGACCAGCGCGGCCAGGGCGCCCCAGTCGTCGACGGCGTGCCGGACGTCCGGGGTGAAACCGGCGGCGGCGCAGACCGAACGGGCCACCGCGCCGCAGCAACTGGCCGGGTCGCCGATGATCCAGGGCTCGCCGGCGAGTTCCCGCAGATCGACCGGGCCGCCGCCCGCGAGCCGGTGACCGGCCGGCAGAGCCAGGTCCAGGACGTCCCGGAGCAGGTCGAGGCGGTGGTAGCGCCGGTCGGTGTGCGGGGGAGCGGCGGCGAAGTCGACGGCGACGGCGAGGTCGACCTGTCCGGCGTCCAGAGCGGTGAACAGGTCCGGTGGCTCCGCCTCGACGACATCGATCCGTACGTGCGGCAGCCGGCCCGCCAGTGCCGTCAGCGCGTCCGGGAGGAGCCCGAGGATGCCGCTGGAGAAGCAGCCGACCCGGACCGTCCCACGACCGCCCCCGTCGTAGGCCGCCAAGTCCGTTCTGGCGCGCTCCAGTTGGGCGGCGATGAGATCGGCGTGCGCCAGCAGTACTCGCGCCTGCCCGGTCAGCCGGACGCCCCGGCCGTCCCGTTCGGTCAGCGGCACGCCCATCTCGCGTGCCAGCGCCGCGAGTTGCTGGGAGACGGCGGAGGGTGTGAGGTGCAGGGCATCGGCGGTGCGGGCCAGGCTGCCCCGCCGCCGGAGTTCCCGCAGCACGGTCAGGCGACGCAGATCGACGGTGAAGGTCTCGCTTACCTGTTCCACCAGGAAAGATTAACTGGACCGATGGCCTCGCGGTCGGAAACGATCGGCCCATGACCACGGACGACCGGCGCGGTACCTCGCCCGCCACCGAGCAGCCCGCCACCGAGCAGGCCGCCACCCAGCAGCCCGCCCCCCGGCTCACCGCCGGGGACGACGCGGGTGCCGACAGTTCCTTCCTCATCCTGCACGGCTGGCAGAACCGCCGGCCCGCCGGCCACTGGCAGCACTGGCTCGCCGACCGGCTCGGCGAACGCGGACGGCAGGTCGTCCACCCACAGTTGCCGGACCCCGACGTCCCGGACCCGGAGGTGTGGCTCGCCGAGTTCGCCCGTCACCTGGACGCGTTGCGGGGCGCCGAACGGGTGGTCCTCGCGCACAGCGCCTCGGCCGTGCTGTGGCTGCACGCCGTCGCCCGCGCGCTGCCGGGTCTGGACAGAGTCGACCGGGTACTGCTGGTGGCTCCGCCCTCGCCCGCCGTCCTCGCCGGGCTGCCGGAGATCGCCGCGTTCACCCCGTCCGGACTGGACCTGTGCGCGCTGCCCGGGGCCACCCGTCTGGTCGCCGGCGACGACGACCCGTACTGCCCCGAGGGGGCCGACGCGGTCTACGGAGACCCGCTGGGCGTCCCGACGGACATCCTTCCCGGAGCCGCGCACCTCGACCTAGACGCCGGGTACGGGCCGTGGCCGGCGGTCCTGGACTGGTGCCTCGACGGTTCGGTCCCGCTCACCGGCCGTACGGGGTAGCGCGGCGCCCGGGTGTCAGGGCCCCTGCCCGCACCGGGTGCGCCGGGCCGCCCCTCACCTCCGCTTCTCCGCCTCGCCCACGAGCCGGAGAAGGTGCTCGCGCCCCGCCGCCAGCAGGCCCTCCAGCGGCACCGCACGCTCGTACCAGCGCTTCTCGTACTCCCAGCACAGCCAGCCGTCCCACCCGTTCCGCACGAGGACGTCCACGCAGGCGCCGAGCGGCAGGACCCCCGCGCCGAGCGGCAGCGGGGTGGTGTCCCCGGCCGACGCGATGTCCTTGACCTGCGTGTATCCGAGGAACGGGGACAGGGCGGGGTAGCTCTCGTCGGGGTCCTCGCCGCCGAGCCAGGTGTGCATCACGTCCCACAGGGAGCCGACGTGGTGGTGGCCGACCCGGCCGAGGACCCGCATCGCGTCCGCGCCGGTGCGGTGCGAGTCGTGCGTCTCCAGCAGGATGCGGACGCCGAGGTCGGCGGCGTACTCCGCCGCGGTGCCGAGCCGCCGGGCGGCCGTCGCGTCCGACTCCGCCGCGCTCGCCCCGGGGTCGCCGCCGGGGAAGACCCGGACGAACGGAGCGTTCACGTCCCGGGCCAGCTCCAGCAGTTCACGCATCTCGCTCAGCACCGGAGCGTCGTCACCCGGCGCCGCGACCCGCGCGTACCCCGCGATACCGAGCACCTCGACCCCGGCCGCCGCGAACTCCTCGGCCACGGCGGCCCGTTCACCGGCGCCGATCCCGGGATGCACGGGCTCCTCCGGGTGCGCCCGCAGTTCGACCCCCTCATAGCCGTGCGCGAGTGCCAGCCGCACGACATCCGCGACGGGCAGTCCGGGCACACCGAGAGTGGAGAACGCCAGCTTCATGGCGGGGACCCTACGGCCTGCCCGCCCCACACCCAAGACCGCACCTGGGTTGCCCGGGAGCCGGGGCCCGCCCCGGTACGGGCCCGGGACCGGACGGGGAGGATCACCGGGAGGCTCAGCCAAGCGGCGCCGGACTCCCGTCGCCCGCACCGGAGTTCGGCGACAGGTGAGGCGATCACGGCCCGGACGCGAGCGCGAGGGCAAACCCCCGACGCCGGCCAGGGACCACGGCCGAGGTGCGCGCCCTTGAGACCGGCGCGCAGACCTGAGGGGCGGCGGCGGGTCCGGTGCCCAGGCGCAGCCTGCGGGCACGCATGCACCTCCGGAGGGCGGCGCACAGCCCGGCCGGGACGCGGCCCCGGGTCCGTCGCGATCCCGCCCGGCTCGTCCCGGGCGGAGGGCGACGACAGGCGAGCCGCGCCGGTCCGTCGGCGGTCCGGTGCCGAGGCGCAGCCTGCGGGCACGCGCCTGCGGAGTGCGGGACACAGCCCGGCCGGGAGGCGGTCCCATGCGACGCGCCCCCGGCGGAAGGCGGCGAACGGCGAGTCGTGCCGGTCGGCCGGCGCGCAGGCCTGAGGGGTGGCGGCGGGTCCGGTGCCGAGGCGCACCCTGCGGGCACGCACCTGCGGAGGGCGGCGCACAGCCCGGCCGGGAGGCGGTCCCATGCGACGCGCCCCCGGCGGAAGGCGGCGAACGGCGAGCCGTGCCGGTCCGCCGGCGCTCACGTCGTCCGCCGGAGGCGCCCCACCGGTGGACATCGGTACCCGGAGCCCGGGTGGACGTCACCCGCCGGGAGACCCCGGCGCGGGACCGGAACCCGGCTCACCCCGACTCCCTGGACGCCGGGGAGAGTCTCCGGCCGCGTGGACGGGCGGAGGGAGAGTCATCCCCGGGGAACCCCGGTGGAGCCCCGTACCATCAACTCGCCCCGGACCGTGGCGATCCCGCCCGGTGGGGGATCCTCGCGGCCCATGGCGACGCGGCCGGCGCGGGCGCCCGCCTCGGAGAGCGGCAGGCGGACGGTCGTGAGAGCCGGTACCGCGTCGACGCTGAACGGCAGGTCGTCGAAGCCCGCGACGGACACGTCGTCCGGGATGCGCAGCCCGGAGTCGCGCAAGGCCGCGCAGGCGCCCAGCGCGACCGTGTCGTTCGCGGCGACCACGGCGGTCAACTCCGGTTCACGGCGCAGGAGTTCCAGGGTCGCCTCGTAACCGGAGCGGCGGTCGTAGCGACCGTGCACGGTGAGCCGCGGATCCTCCTCGACGCCGTGCGCGGCGAGTGCGGCCCGATGGCCCTCCAGCCGGTGGCGCGTCGTCGTGCGCTCCTCGGGGCCCGCGATGTAGCCGAGCCGCCGGTGGCCGAGGCCGAGCAGGTGGTCGGTGAGCTGCCGGCCGCCACCGCGGTTGTCGAAGGTGAGCGCGATCGCCTCGGGCGCGTCCGGCGCGGGCGGCCGTCCGCAGAGCACCACCCGGGTGCCCGCCTCGGCCAGCCTGCGCAGCTTCGCGGCGACGGCGCCCGCGTGCCCCGCGTTCTCGATGGCGCCGCCGGTGAGGACGACCGCGGCGGCGCGTTGGCGCTGAAGGAGCGTGAGGTAGGTGAGTTCGCGCTCGGGGGAGCCGCCGGTGTTGCACACGACCCCGAGCCGCTCCCCGCCCGCGCGCCCCCCGGGCCCCCCGATCTCGGACTGGATCGCGGCGGCCATGATCCCGAAGAAGGGGTCGGCGATGTCGTTGACCAGGATGCCGACGAGGTCGGAGGTCGCGGCGGCCAGCGAGCTGGCGGGACCGTTCAGCACGTAGTCCAGCTCGTCCACCGCGCGCAGCACCCGCTCCCGCGTGGAGGAGGCCACCGGATAGTTCCCGTTCAGCACGCGCGACACCGTCGCGGGAGAGACCTGCGCGCGGGCCGCCACGTCCGCCAGGGTCACCGTCATCTCGTCGTCCTCCGGTCGCGCGTCCCGCCGTACCTCGTCGTACGGCGGCTACGTCGTCGTGCCTGGTCCCGCCTCGTCGAACGGCGTCGAACACGGGAGCGAGGCCGAACGTGCCGCCTCCCGTGGTCGGGGTCCGTGCAGACCATACGGCCAACGGCCCCCGTTGTTCGCCCCCTCGAACAACTCGACCTGGCGACGGTCTTGTCCCGAACAGTGAACAGAGGCTAGCTTCTCACCGCATAGAAAGCGCTTGCTGTCATGCTCGTCCGAGTGTGCGCGGCGCCTGACGCGTACGAAGGGAACGACGTGACACGCAAGACGGTGCGCATCGCCATGAACGGCGTGACGGGGCGCATGGGCTACCGCCAGCACCTCGTCCGCTCGATTCTCGCCCTGCGCGACCAGGGCGGCCTCGACCTGGGCGACGGCACCGTGCTGTGGCCCGAGCCGGTCCTCGTCGGCCGCCGCGAGGCCGCCCTGCGGGCACTCGCCGAGCGGCACGGCCTCGACCACTGGTCGACGGACCTCGACGCGGTCCTCGCCGACCCGGACGTGGACCTCTACTTCGACGCCCAGGTCACCTCCGCCCGCGAGGAGGCCCTGCGCAAGGCCATCGCCGCGGGCAAGCACGTCTACACCGAGAAGCCGACCTCCACCGGCCTCGAAGGGGCGCTCGAACTGGCCCGGCTCGCGCACACGGCGGGCGTCCGGCACGGCGTCGTCCAGGACAAGCTCTTCCTCCCCGGCCTGCTCAAGCTCAAGCGGCTGATCGACGGCGGCTTCTTCGGCCGGATCCTGTCCGTCCGCGGGGAGTTCGGCTACTGGGTCTTCGAGGGCGACTGGCAGCAGGCCCAGCGGCCCTCCTGGAACTACCGCGCCGAGGACGGCGGCGGCATCGTCGTCGACATGTTCCCGCACTGGGAGTACGTCCTGCACGAGCTGTTCGGCCGGGTCACCTCGGTGCAGGCGCTCACCGCCACCCACGTCCCCCAGCGCTGGGACGAGCGGGACAAGCCCTACGACGCCACGGCCGACGACGCCGCCTACGGCATCTTCGAGCTGGAGGGCGGCGCGATCGCCCAGATCAACTCCTCCTGGGCGGTGCGCGTCAACCGCGACGAACTCGTCGAGTTCCAGGTCGACGGCACGGAGGGGTCCGCCGTCGCCGGACTGCGCAACTGCCGCGTCCAGCACCGCGGCACGACACCGAAGCCGGTCTGGAACCCGGACATCCCGGCCACCTACTCCTTCCGCGACCAGTGGCAGGAGGTGCCCGACAACGCCGAGTTCGACAACGGCTTCAAGGCCCAGTGGGAGCTGTTCCTGCGGCACGTCTACGCCGACGCCCCCTACCACTGGGACCTCCTCGCGGGCGCACGCGGCGTGCAGCTCGCCGAACTGGGCCTGCGCTCCTCGGCCGAGGGCCGCCGTCTCGCCGTACCGGAGATCACGCTGTGACCATCCGACTCCCGGGCGCCGACGGCCGGTTGCGAGCCTACGAACCGCGCACCGACCCCCTCGCCGTGCTCCCCGACGGCGCGCCCCTCGTCTCCCGCACGGTCTACTCGGCCGCGCACGTCGTCGCCGACCCGTACGCCGACGTCTCGCCCGGCGACCCCGCCGCCGTCGACTGGGACGCCACCCTCGCCTTCCGCCGCCACCTGTGGTCCCACGGCCTCGGAGTCGCCGAGGCGATGGACACCGCGCAGCGCGGCATGGGCCTCGACTGGGCCTGCGCCGCCGAACTCGTGCGCCGCTCCGCCGCCGAGGCCCGCGCCACCGGCGGCGCCATCGCCTGCGGTGCCGGCACCGACCAGCTCACCGGCCCCGCCTCCCTCGCGGAGGTCCGGGCCGCCTACGAGGAACAGCTCGCCCTCGTCGAGGAGTCGGGTGCCCGGGCGATCCTGATGGCCTCCCGAGCGCTTGCCGCGACCGCCGCCGGACCCGAGGACTACCTCGACGTCTACGGCCACCTGCTGCGACAGGCCGCCGAGCCGGTGATCCTGCACTGGCTGGGCCCGATGTTCGACCCGGCCCTGGAGGGCTACTGGGGCTCCGGCGACCTGGACGCGGCGACCGAGGTGTTCCTGGAGGTGATCGCCGCCCACCCGGACAAGGTGGACGGCGTCAAGGTGTCCCTGCTGGACGCCCGGCGCGAGGTCGGCCTGCGCCGCCGCCTCCCGGACGGCGTCCGCTGCTACACCGGCGACGACTTCAACTACCCCGAACTGATCGCGGGCGACGAACAGGGCTTCAGCCACGCGCTGCTCGGCATCTTCGACCCGCTCGGGCCGGCCGCCGCACGGGCCGTCCGCGTCCTGGACACCGGAGACGTCAAGGGATTCCGCGAACTCCTGGACCCCACCGTCGAGTTGTCCCGGCACCTCTTCCAGCACCCGACCCGCTTCTACAAGACCGGTGTCGTCCTGCTGGCCTGGCTCGCCGGTCACCAGGAGCACTTCACGATGGTGGGCGGACTCCAGTCGGCCCGCTCCCTCCCGCACCTGGCCCGCGCCTACGAACTGGCCGACGGCCTCGGCCTGTTCCCGGACCCGGGTCGCGCCGAGACCCGGATGAGGAGCCTGCTGGCCGTGTACGGGGTGACCTCGTGAACGGCCTCGCCCGGTTCTCCGTCAACCAGATGACGGTCAAGCAGCTGTCCCTGCCCGACCTCGTGACGTCGTGCCTGACGCTCGGCGTCGGAGGCGTCGGCCTCTGGCGCGAACCCGTGCGCGCCTACGGTGTGGAGGCGGCGGCCCGACTGGTCCGCGACGCGGGCCTGACGGTGACCACCCTGTGCCGGGGCGGATTCCTCACGGCCCCCGACCCGGCCGGGCGGGCGAAGGCCCTCGACGACAACCGCGCCGCGGTCGACGAGGCCGCGACCCTGGGCACGGACACCCTCGTCCTGGTGTCGGGCGGGCTTCCGGCCGGCTCGAAGGACCTGCACGGCGCCCGCGAACGCATCGCCGACGCCCTCGGTGAACTGGGCCCCTACGCCGCCGCGCGGGGCGTACGGCTCGCCATCGAACCGCTCCACCCGATGTACGCCGCCGACCGCTGCGTGGTCTCCACCCTCGCGCAGGCCCTCGACCTCGCCGAACGGTTCCCCGCCGAGCAGGTGGGCGTCACCGTCGACACGTACCACCTCTGGTGGGACGACACGGCCCCGGCCCAGATCGCCCGCGCCGGTGCCGCCGGACGCATCCACACCTTCCAGCTCGCCGACTGGACGACACCGCTGCCCGAGGGCGTCCTGAACGGCCGGGGCCAGCTGGGGGACGGCTCGATCGACTTCCGGGAATGGCGCGGGTACGTGGAGGCGGCCGGGTACACCGGGCCCGTCGAGGTCGAACTCTTCAACGACGGGCTGTGGGCCCGGGACGGCCACGCGGTACTGGCCGAGACGGTGGCACGGTTCCTGGAGCACGCCGGATGACCCCCGCGAAAAAAATCTTCAGAAGTCCGTGCAACCCTTCCGCCACCTTGCGGGTCGTACGTGGCATCAGGACTTCTGGAGGGGGATCTGGGGGGATCGCGGGGTTCTGATACGGAGGGGAAGCCGAGGGGCCCGGTCGACGGACCGGGCCCCTCGAAACTTGCGCGGGCACCGCCCGCGCGGACTCCTTTCGCGGGCAGGCCCGCGCGGAGTCAGAAGAACACGCCGCAGCGCAGCAGAACGTTCGCGTACGGCCGGGCCTCACCCGTGCGGACCACGAGCCGCGCACCCGCGGACAACGCCTTCAGCTCCTCGTGACCGACCAGTTCGAGACCGGGCACCCGTGCCCGCAGCAGCTCCGCCGCGGCCGGGTTCGCCTCCCGCACCTCGCGCGCCGCCGTCCCGCCCTCCACCACCAGCTCGGCCAGCAGCCCGTCCAGCACCTCCGCGAAGGAGGGCACACCCGCCCGGAACGCCAGGTCGACGACGCGCGGCCCCGCCGGGATCGGCATCCCCGCGTCGCACACCAGGACCCCGTCCCCGTGGCCCAGCTCGGCCAGCGCGCCCGCCAGATGACGGTTCAGGATTCCGGCCCGCTTCACAGCGCGGCCACCTCCTCCGCGGTCGGGAAGGACTCCTGCGCCCCGGCCCGGGTGACCGCGGCGGCACCGACCCGGGCCGCGTACCCCGCGGCCTCCGGCAGCGACTCCCCCCGGCCCAGCCGCCAGGCGAGCGCCGCGGTGAAGGCGTCGCCCGCGCCCGTCGTGTCCACGGCCGCGACCCGCACCGACGGCACCCGGACCCGGGCGCCGGCCCGCTCCGCCACCAGCGCGCCCGCCGCGCCCAGCGTGATGACCACCGAACGCGGGCCGAGCGCGAGGAGCGCCGTCGCCCAGTCCTCGGGGGAGTCCCCGAGGTCGTCCCCGGCGATCACCCGTGCCTCGTGCTCGTTCACGATCAGCGGGTCGCAGGCGGCGAGCACCTCGGCGGGCAGCGGGCGCGGCGGCGACGGGTTCAGCACGAGACGACTGCCCGCCGCGAGACTCCGTACCACCTCCACGACCGTCTCCAGCGGGATCTCCAGCTGGGCCGACACCACGCGGGAGGCCGCGAAGAGGCTCCCGGCGGCCCGGACGTCCTCCGGGGCGAGCCGGCCGTTGGCCCCCGGCGACACCACGATGCTGTTGTCCCCGGAAGGGTCCACCGTGATCAGCGCGACCCCGGTCGGCGCACCGCCGACGAGGACGCCGACGGTGTCGACGCCGGCCGCGCGCTGCGCGTCGAGCAGCAGCCGCCCGTGCCCGTCGTCGCCGACCCGGGCCAGAAGCGCCGTGCGCGCCCCGAGCCGGGCGGCGGCGACCGCCTGGTTGGCGCCCTTTCCGCCCGGGTGGACGACGAGATCGGAGCCGAGCACCGTCTCGCCCGCCGCCGGCCGCCGCTCGACCCGGACCACCAGGTCGGCGTTGGCCGATCCCACGACCAGAAGGTCGTAGTCGTACATGAACTGTCTCCCTGCAGAGATGAGTCGAGCCGATGTGCGCGGAACCGGGGGCGGCGGGCGGCGGGTGCCGGCCGCGGCCCCCGGTCCGGTGTCAGCCGCCGAACCCGGCGACGTTCTCCTTCGTGACGACCTTCACCGGCACCTTCACCGTCTCCTGGACCTTCTTGCCCTCGGCGGCCCGCAGCGCGTTGTCCACCGCGATCCGGCCGAGCTCCTTCGGCTGCTGGGCGACGGACGCGTACAGCGTGCCCGCCGAGACCGCCTTCAGCCCGTCGGGGGTGCCGTCGAAGCCGATGACCGACACCGACTTCCCGGCCTTCGAGCCGAGCGCCTTGACCGCGCCGAGCGCCATCTCGTCGTTCTCGGCGAAGACGCCGTCGACGTCGGGGTGCGCCTGGAGCAGGTTCGTCATCACGTCGAGGCCCTTGGTGCGGTCGAAGTCCGCGGGCTGCCGGGCGACGACCTTGATGCCCGGGTACGCCTTCAGACCTTCGGCGAAGCCCGCCCCGCGCTCACGGCTCGCGGACGTGCCGGCCAGACCCTGCAGGATCACGATCCTGCCCTTGCCGCCCAGCTTCTCGGCCAGCGCCTTCGCGCCCAGCTTCCCGCCGGCGACGTTGTCGGAGGCGACGAGCGCGGCCGTCTTCGCCTTGTTGACGCCCCGGTCGACACCGACGACGGGGATGTCGGCCTTGTTCGCGGAGCGGACCGAGGGGCCCGCGGCATCCGAGTCCACCGGGTTCACGATGATCGAGCCGAGCCCCGAACTGGTGAAGTTCTGCAGCTGGTTGGCCTGCTGCGAGGCGTCGTTCTGCGCGTCGGTGACGGTCAGGTCCACCCCGCGCTTCTTCGCCTCCTGCTGCGCGCCCGCCTTGATCTGTACGAAGAAGGGGTTGTTCAGCGTGGAGAGGGACAGCCCGACCTTCTGCGTCGTCGAGGTGGACGAGCCGCCGTGCACGAAGGACAGGGCGCCGACGACCGCCGCCGCGACCACGGCCGCGATCACGTACGTCGCCGCCTGCTTGCGCCGGTCGCCGCCCGAGGCGCCCCCGGCGACCGGAGTCGCCCCGGCCTTGCGCCGCACGGTGTCGAGGAGCACGGCCAGCGCGATCACCACACCGATGACGACCTGCTGCCAGAACGCCGACACCGACAGGAGGTTGAGGCCGTTGCGCAGCACCGCGAGGATCAGCGCGCCGATCAGCGTGCCGGACGCCTTGCCCGTGCCGCCGGCCAGCGAGGCGCCGCCGATGACGACGGCGGCGATGGCGTCGAGTTCGTAGCCCTGCGCGGCCTGCGGCTGCGCGGAGGACAGCCGGGAGGCGAGCACGATGCCGGCGGCGGCGGCGAAGAGCCCGGAGAGGGCGTAGATCGCGAGCTTCTGCTTCTTGACGCGCAGGCCCGACAGGCGCGCGGCCTCCTCGTTGCCGCCGATCGCGTACATGGAGCGGCCGATGTACGTACGGCCCAGGATCACGGCCGTGATCAGGCCCATGACGGCCATGACGAGGACCGGCACCGGCAGCCAGCCGCCGAGCGTGTCACCGAGGTGCGAGACCGAGTCGGGGAAGGCGATCGGGCTGCCCTGCGAGATCACCAGCGACAGACCGCGGCCCACCGACAGCATGGCGAGGGTCGCGATGAAGGGCGGCAGCTTGCCGTACGAGATCAGCACGCCGTTGACCAGGCCGCAGGCGATGCCGGTGGCGACCGCCAGGAGGACCGCGATCCAGACCGGTATGCCCTGCGAGGTCGCCGTCCAGGCGAGGACGGTGGCCGACAGGGCGGCGACCGAGCCGACCGACAGGTCGATGCCCGCCGAGACGATCACGAAGGTCACACCGAAGGCGAGGATGGCGGTGACGGCCGCCTGGACGCCGATGTTCAGCAGGTTGTCCGCCGTCAGGAAGTCCCCGGACAGGGCCGACATCGCGACGACGAGGACGATGAGCGCGGTGAGCGCCCCGTTGTCGAGCAGCAGACGGCGGACCGCGGAGACTCCGCTCGCGCCCGCTGTGCCCGGTTGCGTGTCAGTGGCCACGGGGGGCCTCCTTGTCGTTCTCGTTCGTGGTGTCGTTCTGGTGCGCGGGGGTGGGTGTGCTGACGGCCAGCGCCATCACGGAGTCCTGGGTCGCCCGGTCCGCGGTGAGTTCGCCCGCGATCCGGCCCTGGGCCATCACGAGGACCCGGTCGCTCATGCCGAGGACCTCGGGGAGGTCGCTGGAGATCATCAGGACGGCGGCACCGGCGGCCGTCAGTTCGTTCACGAGCTGGTAGATCTCGACCTTGGCCCCGACGTCGATGCCCCGGGTCGGCTCGTCGAGGATCAGCACCTTGGTGTCGGCGAGCAGCCACTTGCCGATGACGACCTTCTGCTGGTTGCCGCCGGACAGGGTGCGCACGTGCTGGCCGAGCCCGGCCATCCGGACGCCGAGCTGTCCGGCGATCCGCGCGGCGGCGGCCCGCTGCCCCTTGAGGTCGACGAGCCCGCCGTGCGTCGCGGAGCGCAGCGTGACCAGGCCGAGGTTCTCCTCCACGGAGGCGTCCAGGAGGAGGCCCTGGCCCTTGCGGTCCTCGGGCACGAGCCCGATGCCTGCCTCCATGGCCGCGTTCACGTCGCCCCGGCGCAGACCGGCCCCGGCGACCTTCACGGAACCCCGGTCGTAGGGGTCGGCGCCGAAGACGGCCCGGACCACCTCGGTGCGGCCCGCGCCCACGAGTCCCGCGATGCCGACGACCTCACCGGCCCGCACCTCGAAACTCACGTCGTGGAACACCCCGTCCCGGGTCAGCCCCTCGACGGTCAGCAACGCGTCGCCGGCGTCCGCCCGTTCCCGCGGATACTGCTGCTCGATGGAGCGCCCGACCATGAGGCGGACGAGTTCGTCCTCGGGCGTGGAGGCGGGCACCTGACCGACGCTCCGGCCGTCCCGGATGACCGTGACCCGGTCGCCGAGGGCGGCGATCTCGTCCAGGTGATGCGTGATGAAGACGACGCCGACGCCGTCCTCGCGCAGCCGGCGCACGATCCGGAAGAGCTTGTCGACCTCCTCCGAGGTCAGCACCGCGGTCGGCTCGTCCATGATCAGGACGCGGGCGTCCAGGCTCAGCGCCTTGGCGATCTCCACCATCTGGAGCCGGGCGACGCCCAGTTCACGGACCCGCGCGCGGGGGGACACGTTGACGCCGACGCGCTCCAGGAGCGCCGCCGCGTCCGCCTCCATCCTCTTGCGGTCGATCAGCCCGAACCGGCGCGGCTGCCGGCCCAGGAAGATGTTCTCGGCGACCGTCAGATCGGGGACGAGGTTGAACTCCTGGTAGATGGTGGCGATGCCTAGGCGCTCGGAGTCCTGGGCGCCGTGGATCCGCACCTCCTCGCCGTCGACGAGGACCCGTCCCGCGTCGGGCCGGTAGGCGCCGGAGAGCATCTTGATCAGCGTGCTCTTGCCCGCGCCGTTCTCGCCGAGCAGGACGTGCACCTCGCCGCGGCGCAGATCGAAGTCGACGCTGTCGAGCGCGACCACGCCGGGAAAGGTCTTGCGTATGCCCTCGATGCGCAGCAACTCGTCCTGGTCGCTCACGACTGGCTCCTTCGTACGGGGGACTGCTGTGCGGGGGCGGGCCGCACGGGGGCCTGCCCGGTCGCCGGCGCACCGCACGAGCGGCGCACGACGAGTCGGGCGGGGAGGGTGACGGACCGCGGGGTCCGTCCCTCGATGCGGTCGACCAGGGCGCGGACGGCGGCCCGGCCCAGTTCGCCGGTGGGCTGGGCGATGGCGGTGACCGGCGGATCGGTGTGCACGAACCACCGGATGTCGTCGAACGCGGCGAGCGCGATGTCGTCGGGAACCCGCAGTCCGCGCGCGCGGACGGCGTCCAGCGCGCCGAGCGCCATCAGGTTGTCGGCGGCGAAGACGACCTCGGGCGGCTCGGCCAGGTCGAGGAAGGCCTCGGTGGCCCGGCGTCCGCTCTCGGCCTGGAAGTCGCCCTGCCCGATGTAGGCGTCGGGCAGCGCGATCCCGAACGCGGCGAGGGCCTCGCGGAAGGCCTCCACCCGTTCGCTGCCGGTCGTGGTGGCGGCCGGGCCCGCGATGATGGCGAGCCGGCGGTGTCCGAGACCGTGCAGGTGCGCGACCAGGTCCCGGACCGCCGCGCGTCCGTCGGCCCGGACGACCGGCACGTCGAGGCCCGGGATCCAGCGGTCCACGAAGACCATCGGCGTGCCCGCGCGCGCGGCGTCCAGCATGCCGGGGGAGCCGCCGTCGGTGGGGGAGACCAGCAGGCCGTCGATGCGCCGGTCCAGCAGGGTCCGTACGTGGTGGTCCTGGAGGTCGGGCCGCTCGTCGGCGTTGCCGATGATGACGCTGTAGCCGAGGGCCCTGGCCTCCTCCTCGACGGAGCGGGCCAGTTCGGTGAAGTACGGGTTCAGCACGTCGCTGATGACCAGGCCGAGGGTGCGGGTCTGATCGGTGCGCAGGGAGCGGGCGACGGCGTTCGGGCGGTAGCCGAGGCTCCGCACGGCGGCCAGCACGCGGGTGCGTGCCTCCTCGCTGACCGACGGGTGGTCGTTCAGCACCCGCGAGACCGTGGCGGCGGACACGCCTGCCTCGGCGGCGACGTCCTTGATGCTCGCCATCGTCGCTCCACCTCCTCGTGGAATCGATTACACGGAGATTGGAATCGATTCCACGGGCATAGGGCAACCCCCTGACCGCATCCCGCAACCGGATCGTGATGTACCGCTTCCCGAGGTGCCCATCCCTTTCGGGCGGGATTGTCCACCGGCGTGACGGTGCTGTCGGAGGCGGGCGGTACCGTCGGATCATGTCCACTCAGGCGGGGGCCGACCAGCAGGGCGAGCGGCGGACGGCGACGCTGGAAGGCGTGCTGGAGCGCATCACGTACGCCAACGAGGAGAGCGGTTACACGGTCGCCCGGGTCGACACCGGCCGGGGCGCGGGCGACCTGCTCACGGTGGTCGGAGCGCTCCTCGGCGCGCAGGCCGGCGAGTCCCTGCGCATGGAGGGCCGCTGGGGCTCCCACCCGCAGTACGGCAAGCAGTTCACGGTGGAGAACTACACGACGGTGCTCCCCGCCACCATCCAGGGCATCCGCCGCTATCTCGGCTCCGGCCTGGTCAAGGGCATCGGCCCCGTCTTCGCCGACCGCATCACCCAGCACTTCGGACTCGACACCCTGCGCATCATCGAGGAGGAGCCGAAGCGGCTCATCGAGGTCCCCGGCCTCGGCCCCAAGCGCACGGGCCGCATCGCGGACGCCTGGGAGGAGCAGAAGGCGATCAAGGAGGTCATGCTCTTCCTGCAGACCGTCGAGGTCTCCACCTCCATCGCCGTGCGCATCTACAAGAAGTACGGCGACGCGTCGATCTCCGTCGTGAAGAACCGGCCCTACCGCCTGGCGTCCGACGTCTGGGGCATCGGCTTCCTCACCGCGGACAAGATCGCCCGCTCCGTCGGCATCCCGCACGACAGCCCGGAGCGCGTCAAGGCCGGCCTTCAGTACGCGCTGTCCCAGTCCACCGACCAGGGCCACTGCTATCTCCCCGAGGAGCAACTGATCGCGGACGCGGTGAAGTTGCTCCAGGTCGACACCGGCCTGGTCATCGAGTGCCTGGCCGAGCTGGCCGCGCCCGCCGAGGAGGGCGAGGAGCCCGGGGTGGTCCGCGAGAAGGTGCCCGGCCCGGACGGCGCCCCGGTGACGGCGGTCTACCTGGTGCCCTTCCACCGGGCTGAACTCTCCCTCGCCGCCCAGCTGTTGCGCCTGCTGCGCGCCGACCAGGACCGGATGCCCGGCTTCCACGACGTGGCCTGGGACAAGGCACTCGCCTGGCTGAGGAGCAGGACGGGCGCGGAGCTGGCCCCCGAGCAGGAGGCGGCCGTCCGGCTCGCGCTCACCGAGAAGGTCGCCGTGCTCACCGGAGGCCCCGGCTGCGGCAAGTCGTTCACCGTCCGCTCGATCGTCGAGCTGGCCCGCGCCCGGCGCGCCAAGGTGGTCCTCGCCGCACCCACCGGCCGGGCCGCCAAGCGGCTCTCCGAGCTGACCGGCGCCGACGCGTCCACCGTGCACCGCCTGCTGGAGCTCAAGCCGGGCGGCGACGCGGCGTACGACAGGGACCGCCCGCTCGACGCCGACCTGGTCGTCGTCGACGAGGCCTCGATGCTCGACCTGCTCCTCGCCAACAAGCTGGTCAAGGCGGTGCCCCCGGGCGCGCACCTGCTCTTCGTCGGCGATGTCGACCAGCTGCCGAGCGTCGGCGCGGGAGAGGTGTTGCGCGACCTGCTCGCCGACCGCGGCCCGGTCCCGGCGGTGCGGCTCACCCGGGTCTTCCGCCAGGCCCAGCAGTCCGGCGTGGTGACCAACGCGCACCGGATCAACTCCGGGCAGCACCCCCTGACCGACGGCATGAAGGACTTCTTCCTCTTCGTCGAGGACGACACCGAGGAGGCGGGCCGGCTGGCGGTGGACGTGGCCGCCCGTCGGATTCCGGCCAAGTTCGGCCTCGACCCGCGCCGGGACATCCAGGTCCTCGCGCCCATGCACCGGGGACCCGCGGGCGCCGGCCACCTCAACGGCCTGTTGCAGCAGGCCATCACCCCCGGCCGCCCCGACCTCGCCGAGAAGCGGTTCGGCGGCAGGGTCTTCCGCGTCGGCGACAAGGTCACCCAGATCCGTAACAACTACGAGAAGGGCGAGAACGGCGTCTTCAACGGCACGGTGGGCGTCGTCACCTCCCTCGATCCCGTCGAGCAGCGCCTGACGGTGCGCACGGACGAGGACGAGGAGGTGGGGTACGAGTTCGACGAACTCGACGAGCTCGCCCACGCGTACGCGCTGACCATCCACCGCTCCCAGGGCAGCGAGTATCCGGCGGTGGTCATCCCGGTCACCACCAGCGCGTGGATGATGCTCCAGCGCAATCTGCTCTACACGGCGGTGACCCGCGCCAAGAAGCTGGTCGTCCTCGTCGGTTCGCGCAAGGCGATCGGCCAGGCGGTGCGTACGGTGTCGGCGGGACGCCGGTGTACGGCCCTGGACTTCCGGCTCTCCGGCGTCTGATCCGCAGCTTCTGCGGCCTGCGGAGCCGGGGAACGCAAAAAATGATCGATCAAATGAGTCACGAAGGTCACAGAGACCTTCCAGATGCCGGGTGGACGGGGCAGGATGAGAGGTTGGCGGCACTCAGTGCCGCCAATAGGCCCAATGGTCGACCCCGAGTGCACTCTCCACGGCCAAATGGGGGATGGTAGAGACAGTCAGGGCACCTCGAAGAAGAGGCACAACGTCGGTGAGGGATGACGTGAGCGACAACTCTGTAGTACTGCGGTTCGGCGATGGCGAGTACACCTACCCGGTGATCGACAGCACCGTCGGCGACAAGGGCTTCGACATCGGCAAGCTCCGCGCCCAGACCGGTCTGGTGACGCTGGACAGCGGGTACGGCAACACCGCCGCCTATAAATCCGCGATCACCTATCTCGACGGTGAGCAGGGCATCCTCCGCTACCGCGGCTACCCGATCGAGCAGCTGGCCGAGCGTTCCACCTTCCTTGAGGTGGCCTACCTGCTGATCAACGGTGAGCTTCCGAACGTCGACGAGCTCTCCACCTTCAAGAACGAGATCACGCAGCACACCCTGCTGCACGAGGACGTCAAGAACTTCTACCGGGGCTTCCCGCGCGACGCCCACCCGATGGCGATGCTGTCGTCGGTCGTCTCGGCGCTGTCCACCTTCTACCAGGACAGCCACAACCCGTTCGACGAGAAGCAGCGCAACCTCTCCACGATCCGGCTGCTCGCGAAGCTTCCGACGATCGCGGCGTACGCGTACAAGAAGTCGATCGGCCACCCCTTCGTCTACCCGCGCAACGACCTCGGGTACGTCGAGAACTTCCTGCGCATGACCTTCTCGGTCCCCGCGCAGGAGTACGAGCTGGACCCGGTCGTCGTCTCCGCGCTCGACAAGCTGCTCATCCTGCACGCGGACCACGAGCAGAACTGTTCGACCTCCACCGTGCGTCTGGTCGGCTCTTCGCAGGCGAACATGTTCGCCTCGATCTCCGCCGGCATCTCCGCCCTGTGGGGCCCGCTGCACGGCGGCGCCAACCAGTCGGTCCTGGAGATGCTGGAAGGCATCAAGGCCAACGGCGGCGACGTCGACTCCTTCATCCGCAAGGTGAAGAACAAGGAGGACGGCGTCCGCCTGATGGGCTTCGGCCACCGGGTGTACAAGTCCTTCGACCCGCGCGCGAAGATCATCAAGGCCGCCGCGCACGACGTCCTGTCCGCTCTCGGCAAGTCCGACGAGCTGCTGGACATCGCGCTGAAGCTGGAGGAGCACGCGCTCTCCGACGACTACTTCGTCTCGCGCAACCTCTACCCGAACGTCGACTTCTACACGGGCCTGATCTACCGGGCCATGGGCTTCCCGACCGAGATGTTCACGGTCCTGTTCGCCCTTGGCCGGCTGCCCGGGTGGATCGCCCAGTGGCACGAGATGATCAAGGAGCCCGGCTCCCGCATCGGTCGCCCCCGTCAGATCTACACGGGTGTCGTCGAGCGCGACTTCGTGCCGGTCGAGGGCCGCTGAGGCTCGTCCGAGGCTCGTACGAAACGGTCGGGTCCCGCCTGCGGGACCCGACCGTTTCGTACAAGGAAGCAGAAAACGGAAAGCGCCCTGCTACTGGTCCCCCCACGGGCCGGCAGTCAGGGCGCTTTCCTTGTCCCGGTGCGGATTCCCCCCACGGGATCCGGCCGGGCGTCTACGGGACAGCGCCTGAATCGCTGTGTGCCGGCACGGGGGCCGGCGGTGAGCAGAACGAGCAGAACCCGTCATGCTGCGGTGGTGCTCGTGTTGCGGTCGGTGCGGTGCGATCTGCCGGGACCCGTACGGATCGGGAGGGCCGCTCAAAGCTCCCCGCTGTACGCGCCCCGGCGACGCAATTTCCGGGAACGTCCCCCAAGACATCCCCAGATGTCAGTCACGCCCCCCAAGACGCTTCTGACATCGCCAACTTAGACTCACGAACCCCTTCGATGGTTACGTTCACATCACTGTGATCTGTGTCTCTTGCATATGTCCTGAAGATAGGCAAGAGCCCCGATACGGGAATCGAGGTCCCAGCGTAAGGAAGATGCGCGAGCCTTGTGAAGAGCTTATGTGAGGCTGCCGTTGGACTCTAGGGGGACTCTTAAGTCCGTCGTCACGAGAATGCCCGGAGCCGAAGGCTGTTCGTCACCACGAACACCGACGAGAAGGCCATCGCCGCCCCCGCGATCATCGGGTTCAGCAGCCCGGCGGCGGCCAGTGGCAGCGCCGCCACGTTGTAGCCGAACGCCCAGACCAGGTTTCCCCTGATCGTCGACAGGGTCCTGCGCGCCAGCCGGATCGCGTCCGCCGCCACCCGCAGGTCCCCGCGCACCAGCGTCAGGTCGCTCGCCTCGATCGCCGCGTCCGTCCCGGTGCCCATCGCGAGACCCAGGTCGGCGGTGGCGAGCGCCGCCGCGTCGTTGACCCCGTCGCCGACCATCGCGACGCTGCGCCCCTCGGCCCGGAGCCGCTCGACGACGGCGACCTTCTCCTCGGGCAGCACCTCGGCGTACACGTCGGCGGCGTCGATGCCGACCGCCCGCGCGACGGCCTCGGCGACCGCGCGGTTGTCCCCGGTCAGCAGGACCGGCGTGAGCCCGAGGGCCCGCAGGTCGCGTACGGCCTCGGCGCTGGTCTCCTTGATCGTGTCCGCGACGGTCAGGACGGCCACCGCCGTCCCGTCCAGGGCGACCACGACGGCCGTGCGCCCCTCCGCCTCGGCGGCGTCCTTCGCCCGTGCCAGCGCGTCCGGGAGCGGGCCGGGGAACCGGCCCACGGTGACCGCGTGGCCGTCCACCCGGCCGCGTACCCCCCGGCCCGGCACGTTCTCGAAGTGCTCCGGTGCCGGAAGGCCGCCGACGCGCTTCCTGGCGCCTGCCGCGACGGCCCGGGCGACCGGGTGCTCGGAGGCGTGTTCCAGGGCACCGGCGAGCCGCAGGACGTCCTCCTCGGCGGTGCCGTCGGCGACGTACACCTCGTGGAGGCTCATACGTCCGGTCGTCACCGTGCCGGTCTTGTCCAGGACGACGGTGTCGACGCGGCGGGTGGACTCCAGGACCTCGGGTCCCTTGATGAGGATGCCGAGCTGGGCTCCGCGGCCGGTGCCGACCATCAGGGCGGTCGGGGTGGCCAGGCCCAGCGCGCAGGGGCAGGCGATGATCAGCACCGCGACGGCGGCGGTGAACGCGGCGGCCGGGTCGCCGGTGGCGGCGATCCACACGGCGAAGGTGCCGAGGGCGATGAGCAGCACGACGGGCACGAAGACCCCGGAGATCCGGTCGGCGAGCCGCTGCACCTCCGCCTTGCCGTTCTGCGCGTCCTCCACCAGCCGGGCCATCCGCGCGAGCTGGGTGTCGGCGCCGATCCGGGTGGCCTCGACGACGAGACGGCCCCCGGCGTTCACGGTCGCCCCGGTGACGGTGGCGCCGACGCTCACGTCCACGGGCACCGACTCGCCGGTCAGCATGGACGCGTCGACGGCCGACACGCCCTCGACCACCGTGCCGTCGGTCGCGATCTTCTCGCCGGGCCGGACGACGAAACGGTCCCCGACGGCCAGCCGCGCCACGGGGACGCGGACCTCGCGGCCGTCCCGCAGGACGGCGACGTCCCGGGCTCCGAGCTCCATCAGGGCCCGCAGGGCCGCTCCCGCGCGCCGCTTGGAACGGGCCTCCAGGTAGCGGCCGAGCAGGATGAAGGCGACGACGCCGGAGGCGACCTCCAGGTAGAGCGTGGAGGCCCCGTCCGTTCGGGAGACGGTGAACGAGAAGCTGTCCCGCATGCCCGGCATCCCCGCGTCGCCGAAGAACAGCGCCCACAGGGACCAGCCGAACGCGGCGAGGGTGCCGACCGAGACCAGGGTGTCCATGGTGGCGGCGCCGTGCCGGGCGTTCGTCAGGGCGGCCCGGTGGAAGGGCAGTCCGCCCCAGACCACGACGGGCGAGGCGAGCGTCAGGGCGAGCCACTGCCAGTTCTCGAACTGCAGGGGCGGCACCATCGACATCAGGACGACGGGCAGTGCGAGCAGCGCGGAGACGGTCAGCCGCCGGCGCAGGGAGGCCGTCTCGGGGTCCTCGTCGGCCGCGGGCGGGGCGGTCTCCTCCGGCGCGGGCGGAGGGGGCTCCTCGGCGGTGTAGCCCGTCTTCACGACGGTGGCGATCAGGTCGGCGACCCGTACCCCCTGCGGGTACGAGACCCGGGCCTTCTCGGTCGCGTAGTTGACGGTGGCGGTGACACCGTCCATGCGGTTGAGCTTCTTCTCGACGCGTGCGGCGCAGGAGGCGCAGGTCATCCCGCCGATGGAGAGCTCGACCTGCGAGGCCCCGTCGACGGCTATCTCGGGTGGTGCGGTGGACATCGTCCGGCTCCCGGAGTCAGCCGGTCCGTGCGGAGGCAGTATCAGCTGGTCGGCACGGCCGGTGCGGAGGGGAAGGGTGAGGGCCGCTCAGGCCCGGCCGACGAGCTCGAAGCCCGCCTCGTCGACCGCGGCGCGGACGGCGGCCTCGTCGAGCGCGGTCTCGGAGACCACGGTGACCTCGCCGGTCGCCGCGACGGCCTTCACCGAGCCGACACCGGGGATCTCGGAGATCTCGCTGCTGACGGAGCCTTCGCAGTGCCCGCAGCTCATCCCGCTCACCTGGTAGACGGTGGTGACGGAACCCGGGGTGTCGGTCTGGGCGGTCATGGCGTTACTCCTCGTCGAGGCGTGTGCTGCGTACGGGTGCGGAAGGGGACTCCGGGAACCCAGGGTTCCCTCCCACTGTCACCAGACTATACCCCTAGGGGGTATGAATCCAACCGGCCTCGGGGTGGATCGACCACGCCGGCCGCAGTTGATTTGTCCGCACCTTATGGCAGATGCCGGGGATGTCGCGGCCGTCGCGGGCGGGCGCGCTCGCGACGGCCGGGCGCCGGGGGCCTCAGGGGCCGCCGGTGGCTCCGCTGTCGAGCAGCGGTTCCAGATAGCGGTACATGACCGTCTTCAGCTCGGTGACGTACGCGTCCCGTTCGATGCCCTCGTGGGCCATGATCAGCGTGAGGCCCGCCTTGAAGAGCATGAGCGTCATGTTCGCGGTGCGGCTGCGCTGGTCGGCCGGGCTGTCCGGCAGGCGGGCCGCGATCAGATCCTCCACCCGGGTGAGGATCGCGCCGTGCAGGGTGCTGATCTCCTCGACGATCCGCCCCGGGGTGTCGGGGGCGTGCATCAGGACCCCGAAGGCCGGGTTCTCCACGTTGAACGCGATCAGCGGATCGAGCACCGCGTCGAGCATCCGGTCGAGCGGGAGGCCGGTGTTCTCGGTGGCGAGCGCCTGCCCGTGCGAGGTGGCCCAGTGCTCCAGCAACTGGTCGCTGAGGCCGACCGCGATGGCCTCCTTGTTCGGGAAGAACTGGTAGAGCGTGCCGGGTGAGACGCCCGCCTCGCGCGCGATGGCGTTGGTGCTCGCGCCCGTGTAGCCGGACCGGCAGAACACCGAGGCCGCCGCCTCCAGGAGCTGGGCGATCCGGCGTTCGCCGCGTGCCTGACGGCGGCGCGGCTTCTCCTCGACGCGCTCCTGCGGCGCCGGCGACTCCTCGGTCTGCTGATTCTCGGGCACGGGTTATCCCCAGCTTCTCGGGACGCGATTGACAAACACGAGCGGCCACTCGCATTCTTGGGAAACGCGAGCGATAACTCGTGTTTGCCAATTCTATGGCAATGGGCGACCCATGCTGCCTGCACGGAAGCGGGCCATCGGGGTCACGGTGAAGGGGACACCGCATCATGTCCGAAGTCAACAGCGCGGGTGACGGGCCCGGGACGGGCCCCGGCCAGGGGAAGGGGAAGCCCGCGGACCTGGGCACGGACACCGGCGGGGCCCGGCGCGCGGACGGGAACGAGGACGCGAACGCGGACGGCCGCGCCACCGGTGCGCGGCTCGGCGGCTGGACCCGGTTCGTGACCGCACGGCCTCGTCTCTCCCTGCTCGTCGCCCTGCTGCTGACCGCGCTCGCCGTGGTCGCCGGCAGCGGGGTCGCCGACCGGCTGGGCAGCGGAGGCTGGGAGGACCCGACCGCCGAGTCGACGTACGCGACCAAGGCGCTGGAGCGGGAGTTCCCCGCCTCGCAGCCCAACCTGCTGCTCCTGCTGGACGCGGGCGGCTCCTCGGTGGACGACCCCGCCGTCGCCGCCGAGGCGAAGCGCGTCACGGCACGGCTGGCCGCCGAGCCGGGCGTCACCGGCGTCGGGTCGTACTGGCAGTCCGGTTCCCCCGCCCTGAAGGCCCGGGACGGTCACGAGGCGCTGATCGCCGCGCGGATCACCGGCGACGAGACGGCGGCCGCCGACACCCTGGACCGCCTCGCCCCCTCTTTCCGCGGCCGGAGCGGGCCCGTCGAGGTCGAGATCGGCGGACCGGTCGCCGTGCGGCACGAGATGCAGACGACCATCCGCGAGGACCTGACCCGGGCCGAGATGATCGCCCTGCCGGTGACCCTCCTGCTGCTCGTCATGGTCTTCGGCAGCGCGATCGCGGCCCTGCTGCCGCTCGGCGTCGGCATCTTCGCGATCCTCGGCACCAACGCCGTACTGCGCGGACTCACCGAGGTCACGGACGTCTCGGTCTTCGCGATGAACCTGACGACGGCCCTCGGACTCGGCCTCGCCATCGACTACGCCCTGTTCATCGTCCGCCGCTTCCGTGAGGAACTGGCCACCGGCGCCGCACCGCGCACGGCCGTCGGCACCACTCTGCGCACCGCGGGCCGCACCGTGCTCTTCTCCTCCCTCACCGTCGCGGTGTCGCTGGCCGCGATGCTGCTCTTCCCGCAGTACTTCCTGCGCTCCTTCGCCTACGCGGGCATCGCCGTGGTGCTGCTGGCCGCCGGCGCCGCCCTGATCCTGCTCCCGGCGGCCCTCGTGCTGCTCGGCCACCGGGTGAACTCGCTGGACCTGCGGCGCCTGTTCCGGCGCGGCGCGCCCCGGGCCGCCGACGACGGGGCCGCCTGGGGCCGGATGGCCTCCCTCGTGATGCGCAGGGCGCCGCTCTTCGTCGTGGCCACCACCGCCGGTCTCATCGTCCTCGGACTGCCCTTCCTGGGCGTGAAGTTCGGCACGGCGGACGACCGTCAGCTGCCCTCGACGGCCGAGTCCCATGTCGTCCAGCAGCACATCCGCGACGGCTTCCCGGGCAGCCCCGGCGGCGGCCTGGAGGTCCTGGCCGAGGGCCCGGCCACCGCCACCCAGTACGCCGAGTACGACAAGCGGATCGCCTCGCTGCCCGAGGTCCAGCGGGTGGACGGACCCCTGGTGAAGGGCGACGCGGCCTACTTCACGGTGCTGCCCAGGGGCGAGGCGGTGGACGAGGGCGCCCAGCGGCTGGTGGGTGAGCTGCGCTCCACGAACGCCCCGTTCGCCACCTCGGTGACCGGCACGGCCGCCGTCCTCGTCGACTCCAAGGACGCGATAGGCGACCGGCTCCCCTGGGCCGCCGCGTTCATCGCGATCGTCACCCTGCTGCTGGTGTTCCTGCTGACCGGCAGCGTGCTGATCCCCGTACAGGCCGTGCTGCTCAACGCGCTCAGCCTGACCGCGATGTTCGGCGCGGTGGTCTGGGTCTTCCAGGACGGCCACCTCTCCGGCCTGCTCGACTTCACCAGCTCCGGTTCCATCGAGACGACGCTTCCGGTCCTGATGTTCTGCGTCGCCTTCGGCCTCTCCATGGACTACGGCGTGTTCCTCCTCTCCCGCATCAAGGAGGAGTACGACCACACCGGAGACCACCAGGAGGCCGTCCGCTTCGGGCTCCAGAGGACCGGCGGACTGATCACCGCCGCCGCCGTCATCCTCGCGGTGGTGATGGTCGCCATCGGCACCTCGCGGGTGGCCAACACCAAGATGCTCGGACTGGGCATCGCGCTCGCCGTCCTGATGGACGCGATGGTCGTCCGGAGCCTGCTGGTCCCGGCGGTCATGCGCCTCACCGGCCGCGCCACCTGGTGGGCACCCGGACCGCTGCGCCGCTTCCACGACCGGTTCGGGCTGAGCGAAGGGGAGGGGGCCGCGGCGGCACCCGCGCCGTCACCCGCGCCCGCGGGGGAGCCGGAGCCCGACCGGGATCCGGTGGAGGCCCGCTGAGGAGCCCTTAGGGTTCCCCGCGGAAGGTCATCTCCCAAGGAGGGCGGGACCCATGCGGGCAGTGGTGTTCGAGCGGTACGGGGAACCGGCCGAGGTCCGGGAGGTCGCGGACCCGGAGCCGGAGGAGCACGGAGTGGTGGTGCGGGTCGGGGCCACCGGCCTGTGCCGGAGCGACTGGCACGGCTGGATGGGCCACGACCCGGACATCGCCCTGCCGCACGTGCCGGGTCACGAACTCGCGGGCGTCGTCGAGTCGGTGGGGCCACGGGTGACCGGCTGGCGTGCCGGCGACCGCGTGACCGTCCCGTTCGTCTGCGCCTGCGGGAGCTGCCCGGCGTGCGCGGCGGGCGACCAGCAGGTGTGCGAGCGGCAGACCCAGCCGGGCTTCACGCACTGGGGCTCCTTCGCCGAGTACGTGGCGCTGGACCACGCCGACGTGAACCTGGTCGCGGTCCCGGAGGGGATGTCCTTCGGGACGGCCGCGTCGCTGGGCTGCCGGTTCGCCACGGCGTTCCGCGCGGTCGCCGTCCAGGGGCGGGTGAGCGCGGGGGAGTGGGTCGCGGTGCACGGGTGCGGTGGCGTCGGCCTGTCGGCGGTGATGATCGCGGCGGCGTCCGGAGCGCGGGTCGTGGCCGTCGACGTGTCCCCGGCGGCGCTCGACCTGGCACGGAAGTTCGGGGCGGCGGAGTGTGTGGACGCTTCCGCCGTGGCCGACCCTGCCGAGGCGGTGCGTGACCTGACCGGCGGCGGCGCGCACCTGTCGCTGGACGCCCTCGGGTCGCCCGTCACCTGCGCCGCCTCGGTGAACGGACTGCGCCGTCGCGGACGCCATGTCCAGGTCGGCCTGCTGCCCTCGCCGGATGGCGTCACCCCGGTCCCGATGGCCCGGGTCATCGGCCTGGAGCTCGAACTCCTCGGCAGCCACGGCATGGCGGCCCACGCCTACCCCGCGATGATGGAGCTGGTCCGCGCCGGAGTCCTGCGGCCCGATCTTCTCGTGACGTCCACCATCGCCCTGGACGCGGCCCCGGCAGCGCTGGCGGCCATGGGGTCGGCGTCGGGCTCGGGTGTGACGGTCGTCGAACCCTGGGGGTGAGCGCGGAGCCGGCCCGAGCGGCCGAGGGTGTGAGGGTGCGGGCCGGCCGTCAGGCCGCGGGTGCGGTGGGACGGCCCCGGTGGGCGGCCCATTCGTGGGCCAGGACCGACATCCGTACGGCGTCGATCCACTCCCCGTCGTGCAGCAGCGTCTGCCGCTCGACCCCCTCGGCCACGAAGCCGGCCTTCTCGTAGGCGCGCCGGGCCCGCGGGTTGAAGGCGAAGACGTGCAACGAGACACGGTGCAGGCCCAGTTGCTCGAAGGCGTGGCCCACGATCAGCCGGGTGGCCTCGGTGCCGAGACCGCGGTCGCGGCCGCGCGGACCGACGAGGACGCGGAACGTGCAGTTGCGGTTGTGGGTGTCCCACTCGAACAGCACGGCCTCGCCGACCAGTTCACCGGTGGCGCGGTCCACCACGCCGAGGTCCAGCCGGTCGGGCTGCTCCGAGCGGCTGCCGTACCACTGGCGCAGCCGTTCCGCCCCGAACTCCTCGACGGGGCTGCCGGTGAGCCGCAGGACGTCGGGGTCGCGCAGGATCTCCGCCATCACCGGGACGTCGTCCACGGTGAAGGGACGCAGCACGGTCTTCTCGCCGGTGAGGACGGGTTTCTCGGAGAAGCTCATCGGTGGATCATCGACGGACGCGCGGCGGTGCGGCAATCGAATTAGGTCCGGCCCGGGAGCCGAGGCGGAAGCGGGTCCGCCCCGGCCCGGTGCCCGCCGGAAACGGGCGCCGGGCCAGGGGCGGTCAGTCGGTCCTGCGTCCCCGGTTCCCCGGGCGGGAGGCGACCCAGGCGCGGACGGTGTCCGCGTACCAGTAGGGCTTGCCGCTCTCGACGTGGTCGGGCGGAGGGAGCAGCCCGTGCTTGCGGTAGGAACGCACCGTGTCCGGCTGCACCTTGATGTGCGCGGCGATCTCCTTGTACGACCAGAGTCTGGGGTCGGTCATGCGGGGCACCTCCCTGCGCGCGCCGCGGCGGCGGCCGGGGGCGGCCGGCGGGGGAGCCGGGGCGCTGCGCTGGTGATCACAAAGCGTGTGCCCCTTGAACGACACGGAGTGAGCGCCGGGCAGTGCCTGTCGACCGGGTGTGACGCAAGACCCGCGTACACGCGACATCTGTGACACGGAGGTGTTTTTTGTGACACGGGTGACGCATTGGCCGTGTGAGGTCAACTCCTGAGGCTGTGCCGGGCCTCGGGGCCCCGGAGGACCTCGGACCCCTGCCCCGCCGGCCCTCGGGCCCCCGAAGTACTCAGGCCCCGGAGGTTTTCAGGCCCCGAAGTCCTCAGGCCCCGCAGGACCTCAGGAACGCGCGGGTGCGCCGGGCGATCGGCAGGGGCTTGTCCGGCGGACACGGGTACATGTCCTGCTCGACGATCGCGAAGAGGTCGACGCCGAGTTGCTGCGCGGCGGCCAGGACGGGCTCCAGCGCCGGTACCCCCGAGGGCGGTTCGCACATCACGCCGCGCGCGACCGCCGGCCCGAACGGGACCTCCTCGGCGCGCACCGAGGCCAGCACCAGCGGGTCCACCTGCTTGAGGTGGAGATAGCCGATGCGTTCGCCGTACGTCTCGATGAGCTTGACGCTGTCGCCGCCGCAGTAGGCGTAGTGCCCGGTGTCGAGGCACAGGGAGACCAGCGACGAGTCGGTCGCGTCGAGGAAACGCGTGACGTTCTCCTCGCTGTCGATGTGCGTGTCGGCGTGCGGGTGGACGACGATCCGCAGCCCGAAGCGCTCGCGCACCTCGTGGGCGAGCCGCTCGGTCTGCGCGGTGAGACTGCGCCACTGCGTCGGCGTCAGCGCGCTGTCCTCCAGCACGGCGCCCGTCTTGTCGTCGCGCCAGAACGCCGGGATGACGACCAGGTGTTCCGCGCCCATCGCCTGGGTCAGCGCCGCGATGTCCGCGACGTGCTCCCAGGTCGACTCCCAGACCTCGGGCCCCCGGTGCAGCCCGGTGAACACCGTGCCCGCCGAGACGGTGAGCCCGCGCCGGGCCGTCTCCTCCCTGAGGACGGCGGGATCGGTCGGCAGATAGCCGTAGGGGCCCAGCTCGATCCACTCGTACCCGGATCCTGAGACCTCGTCGAGGAAGCGCTGCCAGGGCACCTGCCGCGGGTCGTCGGGGAACCAGACCCCCCAGGAGTCGGGAGCTGAACCGATCCGGATGCGCGAGAGTGAGGACGAAGGCGACGGCACCGGCGACGGCTGGTGCTCGGACCGCGGCGATGACTGAGGTGACAACGACGTCATGGGCGTCAGCTTCCGGCGGCTCCGAAGAGGTGTCAAGGGCTCGTCCGAATGTCCGGACAAAACGTTGACAGGGCTCCCCGCGCGGCACTACACCTGGGGACAGCCGGAGGGAAGGGAACGGGATGGCGTACGAGCTGATCACCATGGGGCGGATCGGGGTGGACCTCTACCCGTTGCAGGCGGGGGTGCCGCTCGCCCGGGTGACGTCCTTCGGCAAGTTCCTCGGCGGCTCGGCGACGAACGTCGCGGTGGCCGCCGCGAGACTCGGACGGCGTACGGCCGTCATCACCCGGACGGGTGATGATCCCTTCGGTGTCTATCTGCACGACGCGCTGCGCGGCTTCGGCGTCGACGACCGCTGGGTCACCGCGGTCCCCGGACTGCCGACCCCCGTCACCTTCTGCGAGATCTTTCCCCCGGACGACTTCCCGCTGTACTTCTACCGCCTGCCCAAGGCCCCCGACCTGGAGATCGACGCGCACGAACTCGACCTCGAAGCCGTCCGGGACGCCCGGGTCTTCTGGGTCACCGGCACCGGGCTGTGCGCGGAGCCGAGCCGCACGGCCACGCTCGCGGCGCTGGCCCACCGGGGCCGGTCCGGTACGACGGTCTTCGACCTCGACTGGCGCCCCATGTTCTGGCAGGACCCCGCGTCGGCCCGCCCCTTCTACAAGGACGCGCTGCGCCACACCACCGTCGCCGTCGGGAACGTCGACGAGGTCGAGATCGCCACCGGGGAGCGCGACCCGCACACCGCCGCCGCCGCCCTGCTGGACGCCGGCGTGGAACTCGCCGTGGTCAAGCAGGGCCCCAAGGGCGTGCTCGCCGTCCACCGCGACGGCACCTCAGCCGAGGTCCCGCCGCTGCCGGTCGAGGTCCTCAACGGCCTCGGCGCGGGCGACGCGTTCGGCGGCTCCCTCTGCCACGGGCTGCTCGCCGGCTGGGACCTGGAGCGGATCATGCGGTACGCGAACGCGGCGGGCGCCATCGTCGCCTCCCGCCTGGAGTGCTCCTCCGCGATGCCGACCGCGCGCGAGGTCGAGGACGCGATCGCCGCCGGAGCGGTGCGGTGAGGGCGGGCCACGTCGGAGGCGCGCGCCAGGAACAAGGCGGTGACGCCGACCCCGCCGCCCCGCCCAGCGCCTACGCCCCGCTCCGCCCGCCGTCCCCGCGCGTCGACGTCGCCCGCCTCGCGCTGACCCGGGCCCGGCACCCCGAGGCGGTGGCGGAGGCCGCCGCACGACGGGTGCGCAGACCCCTGCTCGACGACTCCGGCCGGCTGATGATCGTCGCCGCCGACCATCCGGCGCGCGGCGTGCTGGCCGTCGGGGACCGCGCGCTCGCCATGGCGAACCGCGCCGACCTGCTGGAGCGGCTCTGCCTCGCGCTCTCCCGCCCCGGCGTCGACGGCGTCCTCGCCACCGCCGACATCCTCGACGACCTGCTGCTGCTCGGCGCGCTCGACGACAAGGTGGTCATCGGGTCGATGAACCGGGGCGGCCTCGCCGGCTCGGCCTTCGAACTGGACGACCGGTTCACCGGACACCGGCCCCAGGACATCGAACGGTTCGGCTTCGACGCGGGGAAGCTGCTGCTGCGCATCGACTACGACGACCCGGGCTCGCTGCGCACCCTGGAGTCCGCCGCCCGCGTGATCGACGCGATGGCGGAGCGCCAACTCCCGGTCTTCGTGGAACCGTTCCTCTGCCGTCGCCGGGAAGACGGCACCCTGCGCAACGATCTGGGCGCCGAGGCCGTCACCAAGTCCCTCGCCGTCGCCGCCGGCCTGGGCGGCAGTTCGGCGTACACCTGGCTCAAGGTCCCGGTCACCGAGAACCCCGACGACATGGCCCGTGTCATGGAGACGACCACGTTGCCCGCGGTGCTGCTGGGCGGAGACGTCGGAGAGGACCAGGAGGGCGCGTACGAGAAGTGGCGCGGTGCGCTCCAACTGCCCACCGTGCGGGGCCTGGTGGTCGGGCGTTCGCTGCTGTACCCGGCGGACGGCGATGTCGCCGCGGCCGTGGACACCGCCGTGGGGCTCCTGTGAGGAGCGCGTGAGCCGTCCGGGCGCCGGGCTGCACGTGCCGAGAGGCACCACCGCCGACGCCCACTACGTGCTCGACATCGACCCCGCGCGGGCCGGCTGGACCCACAGCGCCCTGAGGATCGTGGAACTGGCACCGGGGGGTACCCATACCTTCACCGCCGGCGACAGCGAGTGGATCGTGCTCCCGCTCGCCGGCGGCTGCACGGTGCGCACCAAGGACGGCATGGACGAGAACGAGTTCCATCTCCGGGGCAGAGAGGGCGTGTTCGACGGAGTCACCGACTTCGCCTACGTGCCCCGTGACGCCCTGGCCCATATCGCCTCCGGCGTGGGAGGCCGCTTCGCCCTGGCAGGAGCGAAGTGCGAGCGCCGACTCCCCGCCCGCTACGGCCCCGCGCCGGAGGTTCCCGTCGAGCACCGCGGAAGCGGCGTCTGCGCCCGCCAGGTGCGCAACTTCGCCGCCGCGGACGTCTTCGCGTGCGACCGGCTCATCGCCGTCGAGGTGATCACCCCCGGCGGCAACTGGTCCTCGTACCCGCCGCACAAGCACGACGAGGACGTGCCCGGGGTCGAGTCCCGGCTGGAGGAGATCTACTACTTCGAGATCGACGGCCCGAACGGATTCGGCTATCAGCGCGTATTCCCTTCCCGTGAGGGCGGTTCGGACGTCCTCGCCGAGGTCCGCACCGGCGATGCCGTCCTCGTCCCCGACGGATGGCACGGCCCGTCCGTCGCCCAGCCCGGCCACGCCATGTACTACCTGAACGTCATGGCGGGGCCGGGCAGGGACAGGGAGTGGCGGATCCGCTTCCACCCGGGACACGCAGAGAGCACAAGGGGATACCGATGACCTCGACGACGAGGCTGACGGTCGCGCAGGCGCTGGTGCGGTTCCTGGCCGCCCAGCACACCGAGCGGGACGGCGCGCGACACCGGCTGATCGGTGCCACCTGGGGGATCTTCGGGCACGGGAACGTCGCCGGGATCGGTCAGGCGCTCGTCGAGTACGCGGACGTGATGCCGTACCACCAGGGCCGCAACGAACAGGCGATGGTGCACGCCGCGGTCGGCTACGCACGGCAGAGCGGCCGGCTGTCGGCGCACGCCGTGACGACCTCCATCGGCCCCGGCGCCACCAACCTCGTCACCGGCGCGGCCCTCGCCACGGTCAACCACCTGCCCGTCCTGCTGCTGCCCGGCGACGTCTTCGCGACCCGCCCCGCCGACCCGGTGCTCCAGCAGCTCGAAGTGCCCTTCGCGGGCGACGTGTCGGTCAACGACTGCCTGCGCCCGGTGTCGCGCTACTTCGACCGGATCTCCCGCCCCGAGGCGCTGATCCCGGCGGCGCTCCAGGCGATGCGCGTGCTCACCGACCCCGTCGACACCGGTGCCGTCACGCTCGCGCTGCCGCAGGACGTGCAGGCGGAGGCGTACGACTGGCCCGAGGAGTTCTTCGCCGAGCGGACCTGGACCGTGCGGCGCCCGGCCGCCGACCCCGGCGAGCTGGCCGCCGCCGTCGCCGCGGTCCGGGCGGCCCGGCGTCCGCTGATCGTCGCGGGCGGCGGGGTCCACCACAGCCGCGCCGAGGAGGCCCTCGCCGAACTGGCCTCCGCCACCCGCATACCGGTGGCCTCCACCCAGGCGGGCAAGGGCTCGCTGCGCTGGGACCACCCGCAGGACGTCGGCGGCATCGGGCACACCGGCACGGCGACCGCCGACGAGCTGGCCCGCACCGCCGACCTGGTGATCGGCGTCGGCACCCGCTACACCGACTTCACGACCGCCTCGGGCACCCTGTTCGGCGCCTCCGGCGTCCGCTTCCTCAACCTGAACGTCGCCGCGTACGACGGTCACAAGCTCTCCGGCATCCCGCTGATCGCCGACGCGCGCTCCGGCCTGGAGGCCCTCACCGGGGCGCTGCTGCCCCACCGGCACCGCGTCGAGCCCGCCTATGTCATCGAGTACACGGACGACAAGGAGCGCTGGGAGTACCGCGTCGACGCGGCCTACGAGGCCGAGGACGTCGACATCCGGCCCACCCAGCCGCAGGTCCTGGGCGTCCTCGACGAGCTGGTGACCGAGGACGACATCCTGATCAACGCGGCCGGTTCGCTCCCGGGCGACCTGCACAGACTGTGGCGGGCGCGGTCACGGGACCAGTACCACGTCGAGTACGGCTACTCGTGCATGGGCTACGAGATCCCGGCCGCGATCGGCGTCCGGATGGCCGCCCCGGACCGGCCGGTGTGGGCGCTGGTCGGGGACGGCACGTATCTGATGAATCCGACCGAGATCGTCACCGCCGTCCAGGAGGGCGTCGCGATCAAGGTCGTCGTCCTGCAGAACCACGGGTACGCGTCCATCGGCGGCCTCTCCGCCTCGGTGGGCGCCGAGAGGTACGGCACCGCCTACCGCTACCGCGCGGCGGACCGTAAGTTCACGGGGGCGCCGCTGCCGGTCGATCTCGCGGCCAACGCGGCCAGCCTGGGCATGCGGGTTCTGAGCGCGAAGACCGTGCGTGACCTGCGGGCCGCCCTCGCCGAGGCGCGCGCCGCGGACACTCCCACTTGTGTCTACGTGGAGACCGAAACGGCAGACACAGTGTCGGGCGCGCCTCCGGCCCAGGCCTGGTGGGATGTACCCGTGGCCGAGACCGCGACCCGATCGTCGGCGGTGGCGGCCCGCGAGGAGTACGACCGGCACGTCGCCGCCCGACGCCGCCATCTGTGAAGGAGTTTTTGGCCATGACGAAGACCGTCGACCACTGGATCGGTGGCAAGCCCGTCGGGAACGCCGCGGGCGCCTCGGGTACGTACGGGCCGGTCACGGACCCGGCGACCGGGGCCGTGACCACGCGGGTCGCCTTCGCGAGCGTCGAGGAGGTCGACGCCGCTGTCGCCGCCGCGAAGGACGCGTACGCGACGTGGGGCACCTCGTCGCTGGCCAGGCGGACCTCGATCCTCTTCAAGTTCCGCGCGCTGCTCGACGCCCACCGCGACGACATCGCCGCGCTGATCACCGCCGAGCACGGCAAGGTCCACTCGGACGCGCTCGGCGAGGTCGCGCGCGGCCTGGAGATCGTCGACCTGGCGTGCGGGATCACCGTGCAGCTGAAGGGCGAGCTGTCGACCGAGGTGGCCTCCCGGGTCGACGTGTCCTCGATCCGCCAGTCGCTCGGCGTCGTCGTGGGCATCACGCCGTTCAACTTCCCGGCCATGGTGCCGATGTGGATGTTCCCGATCGCCATCGCGTGCGGCAACACCTTCGTCCTCAAGCCGTCCGAGAAGGACCCCTCGGCCGCGATGAAGCTCGCCGAGCTGCTGGCCGAGGCCGGTCTGCCCGAGGGCGTCTTCAACGTCGTGCACGGTGACAAGGTCGCCGTCGACCGCCTGCTGGAGCACCCGGACGTCGCGGCCGTGTCCTTCGTGGGCTCGACGCCGATCGCCCGGCACATCCACACCACGGCCGCCGCCAACCACAAGCGCGTACAGGCGCTGGGCGGCGCCAAGAACCACATGCTGGTCCTCCCCGACGCCGACCTGGACGCGGCGGCCGACGCCGCCGTCTCCGCCGCCTACGGTTCGGCCGGCGAGCGCTGCATGGCGATCTCCGCGGTCGTGGCGGTCGGCTCCATCGGCGACGAGCTGGTGGCGAAGATCCGTGAGCGCGCCGAGAAGATCAAGATCGGTCCCGGCAACGACCCGACGTCCGAGATGGGCCCGCTGATCACCGCCGCCCACCGCGACAAGGTCGCCTCGTACGTGACGGGCGCCGCCGCCCAGGGCTCCGAGGTCGTCCTCGACGGCACGGGCTACACGGTCGAGGGGCACGAGGACGGCCACTGGATCGGCCTCTCGCTCCTGGACCGGGTGCCGGTGACGGCGGACGCGTACAAGGACGAGATCTTCGGCCCGGTGCTGTGCGTGCTGCGCGTGGACACCTACGAGGAGGGCGTGGCGCTGATCAACGCGTCCCCCTTCGGCAACGGCACCGCGATCTTCACCCGGGACGGCGGCGCCGCCCGCCGCTTCCAGCTGGAGGTCGAGGCGGGCATGGTCGGCGTGAACGTGCCGATCCCGGTGCCGGTCGGCTACCACTCCTTCGGCGGCTGGAAGGACTCCCTCTTCGGGGACCACCACATCTACGGCAACGACGGCACGCACTTCTACACCCGCGGCAAGGTCGTCACCACGCGCTGGCCCGACCCCTCCGAGGCCCCCACAGGCGTCGACCTGGGCTTCCCGCGCAACCACTGAGCCCCGCCGAACCACTCGATGAAGCCGTCCGCATAGCGGACGGCTTCATCTTTTTTTGACACGCCCGCAACGATTCCCGTGGAGGGGGGAGGAATCGGGTGGCGCAGGGGATGTTCGACGGAAGCCTTCGAAAGCATGGTCACATTCAAAAAGGGCTTGCTGATTGATGTGCCAGGCCGTCAACACCTCTGAAAGCGATGTGACCTCCGTCGCTTTACGATTGCGGATTCCGTAGGTAAACGGCCATTGACGCAACGGTTTCCGTCAAGGTTCCATCAGCGCGGGAGCGGACGACCAGACGTACGAGACGAGCCGCCGGAGGCGATAACGCTCCCGCCCGAACCACCTGACGCACGAGTCGATCGGAACCGCTTCATGACCGACACGCTCCGCCCTGTCGAGACCGCCGTCCCGGACGCCGCGCCCACGGCGACCGGGAACCCCCAAAAGCTCAAGCGTTCCATCGGCATCGTCGGCGGCACCCTGCTGACGCTCTCGTGCGTGACCCCCGCGTCGACGCTGTTCGTCGTGGTTCCCGACCTGTTCTCGTCCCTCGGCACCGCCACCGCGCTCACCATCGCGATCGGCTCTGTCCTCTGTATCGCCGTGGCGTTCTGCTACTCGGAGCTGGGCACCCTCATCCCCAGCGCCGGCGGCGAGTACGCCATGGTCTCCACGATGGCCGGACGCCTCGCGGGCTGGCTGGTCTTCGTGCTCTCCCTGCTGGTCGTCATGATCGTGCCGCCGGTGATCGCCATGGGCACCGCGGACTACCTGGCGCCCATCGTGCATCTGAACCCCTCGATCGCCGGCGCCGCGGTGATGCTCCTGGCCACCCTGGCGGGCCTGCTCGACCTGCGCGCCAACGCCTGGATCACCGGCGTCTTCCTGGTCCTCGAAGTCATCGCCGCGGCGGTCGTGGCCGTCCTCGGCTTCGCGCACAGCGAGCGGGGCGCCGGCAGCCTCGTCTCCATGCAGGTCTCCGGCTCCGGCGGCCACACGGACACCGTGACGGCCATGCTGGTCGTCTCGGGGCTCGCCATCGCCCTCTTCATCACCCAGGGCTTCTCGACCGCGGTCTACCTCTCCGAGGAGCTGGAGAACCCGCGCCGCAACGTCGCCCGCACGGTCCTCGCCACGCTCGCCATCTCCACCGTCATCATCCTGGTCCCTGTCGTCGCCATCACGATGGGCGCCCCCGACCTGTCCGCCCTCACCGGCGGCGACATCAGCACCATGGTCACGGCCTGGTCCAACTCCGCCGTCGGCACCTTCGTCAGCCTCTGCGTGGCCCTCGCGATCATCAACGCGGGCATCGTCATGGTCATCCAGAACTCCCGCGTCCTGTTCGCCTCGGCCCGTGACAAGGCGTGGCCCGGCCCGGTCAACAAGGGACTGTCCCGGCTCGGCCGCTTCGGCTCCCCCTGGGTCGCCACCCTCCTGGTCGGCGTCCCCGGTGCGGCCCTCTGCTTCGTCAACCTGGACACGCTGTACGGCGTGACGGGCGTCTCCGTGACGGCGATGTACCTGCTCGTCGCGGTCGCCGCGCTGCTCGCCCGGCGCGGCCAGCACCGCCACACGCCCGCCTGGCGGATGCCGCTGTGGCCCGCCGTCCCGGTCCTGCTGATCGCGGTCCTCGCCTACATCCTGACCCAGCAGGAGACGGTCTACCTGGTGTGGACCGGCGGCATCACCGCGGTCGCCACCCTGTACTGGGCCTTCTACCTGCGCCCGCGCCGCGAAACCCGCTGGCTGGTGTCGATCCCGGAGGACGAGCAGGTCTGACCGGCACCCCGTCCCGCCCGGCCCCGCGCGGGACGGGCGGCCGCCTCAGCCGAAGTCCCACGTCACCACCGTGCACGTCCCGTCGTCCTCGCCCCCCGCGCTGCGGTACACGGCGAGGGCGACGTCGTTGCCGGTGTCCACGCCCACCCACATCCCGTAGCAGCCGCGTTCCCGCGCCAGCGAGGCGAGTTCACGGACCAGCGCCCGCCCCGTCCCGCGCCGCCGGTACGGCTCCGCCACCGCCAGCTCGTACAGGAACATCTCCGTCCCCTTGTCCGGGTGGACGGTCTCGACGCCGCTGACGAAGCCGACGGGCTCCGCGTCCTCGTAGGCCAGGTACAGATGGTGCCCCTGGGTCTCCAGGAACCGCCGCGCCCACTCGGGACGCACGGGGTTGTCGAAGAGGTACTCGGCGGCGGTCAGTTCCCCGACCGTGGTGGCACGGCGCATCTCCATGGCCCGTTCGTACCACGGACGCGGTACACGGGGGCCGTGCCGTACTCCCGTGGGAGGGGCCCCGGTTCAGCCGGGCGGCTGCCCCGGATGTCCGTGGGCACCCGTACCGTTGAGGCATGGATCTTCGACTGCCCCGGCCGCGTCTGCCGCGCCGGGGACGCCTGCCCGCCCGGACGGACGCGCGAGCCCGCTGGAGGTGGGCGGCCGCCGGCGCGGCCCTCGTCGTGCTCGCCGGCGCGGGCACGTGGACGGCCGTCGCCTCCGACGACCCGAAGGGCGTGCACCGCAGCGACCGGATGATGTCCATGGGCGGCGGCGTGCGGATCGACACCTCCTACTTCACCACCGGTCCCTCCACACAGCGCCGGCCCGCCGTCCTCCTCGCGCACGGCTTCGGCGGCAGCAAGGCGGACGTCCGCGGCGAGGCCGAGAAGCTCGCCCGCGACGGATACGCGGTACTGACCTGGTCCGCCCGCGGCTTCGGCAGGTCCAACGGCAGGATCGGACTGAACGACGCGCACGGCGAGGTCGCCGACGCCTCCCGGCTCATCGACTGGCTGGCGAAGCGCCCCGAGGTCCGGCTCGACAAGAGCGGCGACCCGCGCGTGGGCATGGCCGGCGCGTCCTACGGCGGGGCCGTCTCCCTGCTGACCGCCGCCCACGACCCGCGCGTCGACGCCATCGCCCCCTCCATCACGTACTGGAACCTCGCCGACGCCCTCTTCCCGGACGGTGTGTTCAAGAAGGTCTGGGCCGGCCTCTTCATCAACTCCGGCGGCGGCTGCCAGCGGTTCGAGGCCGAACTGTGCGCGATGTACAACCGGGTCGCCGAGTCGGGCAAGCCCGACGCCGCGGCGGAGAAGCTCCTCCAGGAGCGCAGCCCCGAGGCCGTCGCCTCCCGCATCAAGGTGCCCACCCTCATCGCGCAGGGCCAGACGGACTCCCTCTTCCCGCTCGGCCAGGCCGACAAGATGGAGAAGGCGCTCCGCGCCAACCGCGCACCCGTGAAGGTCGACTGGATCTCCGGCGGACACGACGGCGGCGACATGGAGGCGGACCGCGTCAGCTCCCGCGCCGCCTCCTGGTTCGACCGCTACCTGAAGGACGACAAGGGCGCCGACACCGGTCCCGCCTTCCGCGTCACCCGCACCGGAGGCATCGACTCCACCGACGGCGCCGCCCTGCTGCGCGGCGCGAGCGCCGACCACTACCCCGGACTGGAGAGCGGCCGGCACACCGTCGCGCTGACCGGCCGGGAGCAGACCTTCCAGAACCCGGCCGGCGCCAGCCCGCCCGCCATCTCCGCCCTGCCCGGGCTCGGCGACTCGGGAGGCCTCACCCAGCTCTCCTCCCTCGGCGTCGGCATCGGCATCGACTTCCCCGGCCAGTACGCCCACTTCCAGTCCGCGCCCTTCCGGGACGACCTGCGCGTCACCGGCTCGCCCACGGTGACGGTGCACGTGCGGTCCAGCACCGACGACGCGGTCCTGTTCGCAAAGGTCTACGACGTCGGCCCGGACGGCAAGCGACAGGTGCTGCCCTCCCAACTCGTCACCCCCGTACGCGTGGAGGGCGCGAAGTCCGGCAAGGACGTCCGCCTCGCCCTCCCCGCCGTCGACCACGAGGTCCAGAAGGGCCACCGGCTCCGCCTGGTCCTCGCCTCGACGGACCTCGGCTACGCCTCACCGGCGGCCCCGGCCACGTACACCGTGTCGCTCAAGAGCGCGCTCCAGGTGCCGACGGCTCCCGGAGTGACGACCGCCGCGGCTCCGCTCCCGTCCTGGGTGTGGTGGCTGCCGGTCGCCGGCGCGCTCGCCGCGCTGGCCCTGCTGGTCACCGGCCGCCGCCGCACCACCGCCCCGGCGCCCGACCCCGCGCTCGCCGAGGTCCCGCTCCAGATCACCGGCCTCGGCAAGCGGTACGCGAAGTCCGCCGACCGGTACGCCGTGCGCGACCTGTCCTTCCGGGTGGAGAAGGGCCAGGTCCTCGGCCTGCTCGGGCCCAACGGCGCGGGCAAGACGACCACCCTGCGCATGCTGATGGGACTCATCAAGCCCGACGACGGCGAGATCCGGGTCTTCGGGCACGCCATCCGCCCCGGTGCCCCCGTCCTCTCCCGGGTCGGCGCGTTCGTCGAGGGCGCCGGCTTCCTGCCGCACCTCTCCGGCCGGGAGAACCTGGAGCTGTACTGGCAGGCCACCGGCCGGCCCGCCGAGGACGCCCACCTCGAAGAGGCCCTGGAGATCGCCGGCCTCGGCGACGCGCTGGCCCGCGCCGTGCGCACCTACTCCCAGGGCATGCGCCAGCGCCTCGCCATCGCGCAGGCCATGCTCGGCCTCCCGGACCTGCTGATCCTCGACGAACCGACCAACGGCCTCGACCCGCCGCAGATCCGCGAGATGCGCGGGGTGATGATCCGGTACGCGGCGGCCGGCCGCACCGTCATCGTGTCCAGCCATCTCCTCGCCGAGGTCGAGCAGTCCTGCACCCACCTCGTGGTCATGGACCGCGGCCGGCTCGTCCAGGCGGGCCCGGTGGCCGAGATCATCGGCTCCGGGGACACCCTCCTCGTCGGCACCGGAACACCCGTCGACGCACCTCTCGTCGAGAAGGTCGGCGCCCTCCCGGGCGTCGTGTCGGCCCTCGCCACCGACGACGGACTGCTCGTCCGCCTCGGCGCCGACGGCAGCGCGCAGCGGCTCGTCGCCGAACTCGTGCGGCTCGACGTGCCGGTGGCGTCGGTGGGACCCCACCGACGGCTGGAAGACGCGTTCCTCACCCTGATCGGAGGCTCCGCATGAGCACGCTCGTCGAGCGGACCGAGACCGCGGACGGGTACCGGGCGCGCCGTACCCTGCCGCTGCGCGTGGAGCTGATCCGCCAGCTGAAGCGCCGCCGCACCCTGGTGATGGGCGCGGTCCTCGCGCTCCTGCCCTTCGTCCTCGTCGCGGCGTTCGCGATCGGCGGCCAGCCGGGCGGCCGCAACGGCCAGGTCACCCTGATGGACACGGCCACCGCGTCGGGCGCCAACTTCGCCGCGGTGAACCTGTTCGTCTCCGCCGGCTTCCTCCTGGTGATCCCGGTCGCCCTGTTCTGCGGCGACACCATCGCCTCGGAGGCCAGCTGGTCCTCCCTGCGCTACCTGCTGGCGGCCCCCGTGCCGAGAACGCGGCTGCTGTGGTCCAAGCTCACCGTGGCGCTCGGCCTCAGCCTCGCCGCGATGGTCCTGCTGCCGATCGTCGCGCTCGCCGTCGGCACCGCCGCCTACGGCTGGGGCCCGTTGGAGATCCCGACCGGCGGCGCGCTCTCCGCGGGCACCGCCGCCCAGCGCCTCCTCGTCGTGATCGCGTACATCTTCGTGTCCCAACTGGTCACCGCGGGGCTCGCGTTCTGGCTGTCGACGAAGACGGACGCCCCGCTCGGCGCGGTCGGCGGCGCGGTCGGCCTGACCATCGTGGGCAACGTCCTGGACGCGGTCACCGCCCTCGGCCACTGGCGCGACTTCCTGCCCGCCCACTGGCAGTTCGCGTGGGCCGACGCCGTCCAGTCCACCCCGGAGTGGGGCGGCATGATCCAGGGCACGGCGATCTCGGTGACGTACGCGCTCGTGCTGTTCGCCCTGGCCTTCCGCGGCTTCCGGCACAAGGACATCGTGTCGTAGCGGCGCCGTCGGGTGCCGCCGGCCGGAGCCGGTGGCACCCGACGACACCCCCAGGTCTCCGGAAGATCACCCACCGGTCTCGAAGCCCCGCCGCCGTGGCCGGTTCGAGACTCTTCCGCAACGCTCCTGAGCGCTCGTCCGGGCCCCCTCGGCCGTCACAGTCACAGACGTCGGCCGCACCGGGCCGTACGACCGAGGGGGCAGGGATGGGGAAGAACCACATACGCACGGCATCCGGCGCAGGGATGGGGTCCGGCACCGCCCGGACGACGGGCCGACGGCGCCTGGGTGTTCCGCTGCTCGCCCTCGCCGCTGCCGGAGCGGTCCTGCTCACCGGATGCGGCGCGGGGAGCGGCGACAACTCCTCCGACGGCGGCAAGTCGCGCCACAACCTGCCGCTCCCTGGCCAGCCGACCGGCGGCAGCGCCGAGCGCGACCAGGAGGGCGAACAGTCGGACGCTCCCGACGCCACCCCGTCGGCGGACTACCTCTCCACCTTCGCCCTCGACGTCGACACCGCGTCGTACGGCTACGCCCGCCGCTCCCTGGCGAGCGGCCGGGCCCCCGATCCGTCCACCGTCCGCCCCGAGGAGTTCGTCAACAGCTTCCGCCAGGACTACGAACGCCCCGAGGGCGACGGCTTCTCCGTCACCGTCGACGGCGCCCGCACCGACGACGCGCGCTGGTCCCTCGTCCGCGTCGGCCTCGCCACCCGCGCCGCCGAGACCGAGAGCCGCCGCCCGCCCGCCGCCCTGACCTTCGTCATCGACATCTCGGGCTCCATGTCCGAACCCGGCCGCCTCGACCTGGCCCGCGCCTCCCTCGACGTGATGACCGACCGGCTGCGCGACGACGACTCGGTGGCCCTGGTCACCTTCAGCGACGAGGCCGAGACCGTCCTGCCGATGACCCGGATCGGCGACCACCGCGACCGCGTCCACAAGGCCATCGACCGCCTGGAGCCGACCGATTCGACCAACCTCGGGGCGGGCGTGCGGACCGGCTACGCGACCGCCGTCGAGGGCCTGCGCAAGGGCGCCACCAACCGCGTCGTCCTCGTCTCCGACGCTCTCGCCAACACCGGCGACACCGACGCCGACAGCATCCTCGAACGGATCTCCTCCGCCCGCCGCGAGCACGGCATCACCCTCTTCGGCGTCGGGGTCGGCAGCGAGTACGGCGACGCGCTGATGGAACGCCTCGCCGACAAGGGCGACGGCCACACGACGTACGTCTCCAGCCGCGACGACGCCTACACCGTCTTCTGCGACCAGCTCCCGCAGAACATCGACCTCACCGCCCGCGACGCCAAGGCACAGGTCGCCTTCGACCCGGAGGCCGTCGAGCGGTTCCGGCTGATCGGCTACGACAACCGCAAGGTCGCCGACGACGACTTCCGCGACGACCGGGTGGACGGCGGCGAGGTCGGCCCCGGCCACACCGTCACCGCGCTCTACGCCGTCCGTACGCGCCCCGGCGCCTCCGGCCGGCTCGCCACCGCGACCGTCCGCTGGCTCGACCCCGACAGCCGCACCCCGCACGAGAACTCCGGCCGGCTGGAGACCGGCTCGCTGCGCGCCGACGTCTGGGCCGCCCCGCCCGCCTTCCAGATCACGGCCGTGGCCGCCTACTTCGCCGACGCCCTCCGCTCGGGCGACGCCCGCTGGAGCGCGCTGCCCGGGGGGCGTCCGCTCGGCGAACTCGCCTCCCGCACCAAGGACCTGGCGCGTGCCACCGACGACAAGGACGTCGAGGCACTCGCCACCGCGATCGGCCAGGCCGACGACCTGAACGTCTGCGACCCGGACTGCATCCGGTAGCGGGCCGGGTCGGGGGCGCCCCGGCAACCGATCGTGCGCGACCCATTGAAATCCTGTTACGCACGGGTAAGTTGACCCGGGAGTAAGGACCCTGCGACCGGGAGCCGTGATGGGCGTACGCAAGGATCTGAAGCGGGCGAAGCGGCGTGCGGGTCTGCCGGACCGCGGTCAGGTGGAACTGGTCAGGGACGAGAGCGGTACGGTCCGCGAGGCCCGTACCGCCCGTCTGGCACCGGCCCCCACCACCGGAAGCACGGCCGACCTGCCGTTCACCAACGCGGCGGAGGCCCCCGACGCGATCGTCCTGCGCCGGCCGGACCACGGCGCGTGGACCCCGGTGACCGCCGCCGCCTTCGCCCGCGAAGTCACCGACACGGCCAAGGGGTTGATCGCGGCCGGCCTCGAACCGGGCGGCCGGGTCGCCGTGATGTCCCGTACCCGCTACGAGTGGACGGTGCTGGACTTCGCCGTCTGGGCGGCCGGCGGCCAGACCGTCCCCGTCTACCCCACCTCCTCCGCCGAACAGGTGGAGTGGATCGTCCGGGACTCCGGCGCCCGCTTCGTGATCGTCGAGACCCCCGGCAACGCGGACACCCTGACCACCGGCACTGCCGGCCACCCCGAACCCCCGACCGTCTGGCGGCTCGACGCGGGCGCCCTCGGCGAACTCGCCTCTCTGGGGCGGGACATCACCGACGAAGAGGTGGGCAAGCGCCGCGCCGCGCTCACCCCCGACACCGTCGCGACCATCTGCTACACGTCCGGGACCACCGGCAGGCCCAAGGGCTGTGTCCTCACCCACGCCAACCTGCACGCCGAGGCCGCCAACACCGTCGAGCTGCTGCACCCCCTGTTCAAGGAGGTCACCGGCCAGACCGCGTCCACCCTCCTCTTCCTGCCGCTCGCCCACATCATGGGCCGCACCCTGCAGATCGCCTGCCTGATGGCCCGCATCGAGCTGGGCCACTGCCCGAGCATCAAGCCCGACGAACTCCGGCCCGCGCTCAAGGAGTTCCGGCCCACCTTCCTGGTCGGCGTGCCGTACCTCTTCGAGAAGATCCACGCCACCGGACGCGCCACCGCCGAGAGGATGGGCCGGGCCGCCTCCTTCGACCGCGCGGACCGCGTCGCCGTGCGCTTCGGAGAGGCGTACCTGAACAAGTTCCTCGGCACCGGCAAGGGCCCCGGCATCCGCCTGTACGCCGCCTGGGCGCTCTACGACCTGCTGGTCTACCGCCGTATCCGCAACGAGATCGGCGGCCGCGCGCACTACGCCATCAGCGGCGGCTCCCCGCTCGACCGCGACCTCAACCTGTTCTTCTACGCCGCCGGAATCCTCGTCCACGAGGGCTACGGCCTCACCGAGACGACCGCCGCCGCCACCGTCGTCCCGCCGCTCGGCCCGCGCCCCGGCACAGTCGGCCTGCCGGTCCCGGGCACCGCCGTGCGGATCGCCGACGACGGCGAGGTGCTCATCAAGGGCGGTGTCGTCTTCGGTGCCTACTGGAACAACCCGGCGGCCACCGACGCCGCCCTGACCGACGACTGGTTCGCCACCGGCGACCTCGGCGCCCTGGACCAGGACGGGTACCTGACCATCACCGGCCGCAAGAAGGACATCCTCATCACCACGGGCGGCAAGAACGTCTCTCCCGCCGTTCTGGAGGACCGGCTGCGCGGCCGCGCCCCCGTAGGGCAGTGTCTCGTCGTCGGCGACAACCGCCCGTTCGTCGCGGCCCTGATCACCCTCGACCCGGAGGCGGTGACGCACTGGCTCGCCGTCCGCGGACTCCCGGCGGACACCCCGTTCTCCGACCTCGTGAACGACCCCCGGATGCGGGCCGACGTCCAGAAGGCGGTGGATCACGCCAACGCGGCCGTCTCCCGGGCGGAGTCCATCCGCGCTTTCGCCCTGGTGGAGGGGGAGTTCACCGAGGACAACGGCCTGCTCACGCCGTCCCTGAAGGTGAAGCGGCACGCGGTGACGACGGCGCACGCGGCCGACATCGAGGCGCTGTACGGGAACTGACGGACCAGCGGGTCGGCCCCGGACACGGGAACAGCGGGCCGCTCCGAGGAGCGACCCGCTGTCCGTGGAACCGGGGGTGATCAGCTGCCGAGGGAGCCGTTGCCCGACAGGACCGGGATGTTGTCCAGGATGTGCGACAGCGGCTCGTCGCCCTTGGCCTGGGTGGAGTTCTCGGTGCACTGCTGGTTCTGCGGCGCGGAGAGGATCGGCACGTCCTGGAGAACGGTGACCGGGACGACGCCGATCAGCGAGGCCAGGTTCGCCTTGACGGGCAGGCCGACACAGGGCTTGTTCAGCGAGCCCTGCACGAGCGAGAGCTGGGGGCTCATGTCGCCGTGCGTGGCCTGGTTGCCGTACTTCTGGACGGAGCCGTTGCCGTTCGTGGTGGTGACGCCGTCATCGTTGCCGATGGCGAGCGCCTGCGGCGCGGCGGCAGCCGAGACACCGGCGATGGAAGCGGCAATGGCCGCGGTCGCCCAGAGCTTCTTCATGTTCGTTTTGCCCTTTCGGAGAGCGGACTCCGAGCGGAGCCGCGTCATGATCAACAGTGCTGCGGATCGTGGGGTTGCGGGGAGTGCCCCGAATGGCCCACGGGGTGTTTCCGGGCCGGGACGTCGCCGCCGCTGTCGTCGGGGAGGTGACAGCGGCAGCGGGCCGCCGCAGGTGCCGGCGGCCCGCTGTACGCGGCGACGGGTCAGCTGTGGGCCGAGCCGTTGCCCGACAGGACCGGGATGTTGTCCAGGACGTGCGACAGCGGCTCGTCGCCCTTGGCCTGGGTGGAGTTCTCGGTGCACTGCTGGTTCTGCGGGGCCGACAGGATCGGCACGTCCTGGGCGACGGTGACCGGGATGAGGCCGACCAGCGAAGCGAGGTTGGCCTTGGCGGGCAGGCCGATGCAGGGCTTGTTCAGGGAGCCCTGGATGAGCGCCATCTGCGGGCTCATGTTGCCGTACGTGGCCTGGTTGCCGTAGATCTGCGCGGCGCCGTTGCCGTTGGTGGTGGTGACACCACCGTCGTTGCCGATGGCCAGCGCCTGCGGCGCGGCGGCAGCCGTGGCTCCGACGACGGAAGCGGCGATCGCCGCAGCAGCCATAACCTTCTTGATCACTTGCTGATCCCTTCTGGAGTAACCCCGTCCACCGGAGCGACCTGGACAACTGAACCCGGCTCGCATAGTTGCTGCGATTCACCCCAATGGCCCATATGCGGGGTGTGAACGTCACGTGCTCGGGCCAGAGGTTCCGTGAATTCGGACGCCGTGAACGGTCCGATCGGGTGATGTCGCGAAACCAATCCCGCCGGCTCCGGTTGATGTGGGAGCAGGAATATGTTTCGCAGCAGGAAAGGAACCCGGAGAAATGCTCAAGAAGGCAATGGCCGTGGCGGCTGTCGCGGCTTCCGTCGTCGGTGTCTCGGCGGCGGCCGCCCCGCAGGCGCTGGCCATCGGCAACGACGACGGCGTCACCACCACCAACGGGAACGGTGCCGAGCAGTCGTACGGTAACGCCGTCACCAAGGGCGACCTGAGCCCGCAGTCCTCGCTCGTGCAGGGCTCGCTGAACAAGCTCTGCCTCGGTGTCCCCGTCAAGGCCAACGCGGGCTCGCTCGTCGGCATCCTCGTCCCGGTCACCGTTCTTCAGGACGTGCCGGTCCTCTCCGCGCCGCAGAACCAGCAGTGCGCCGAGAACTCCACCCAGGCCAAGGGTGACGAGCCGCTGTCGCACATCGCGGACAATATCCCGGTCCTGTCGGGCAACGGCTCCCTCGGCAGCTGACCCCCGGACGGGCCCGGGTCGCGCGCTCCGTCCGACGCGCGCGGCCCGGGCCCGTCCTCGCGCTCCCACCCGTACGGTGAGGCCCCCATTCCCCGCTGAAATACCCGTGCGTGAACACTCCCCGGGAATCGTCTTTCTCTTTGCAGGGAAACGCTTCTGATTCGCTCCGCTTCCGAAAGAAGCGTTTCTCCTGTTGCGGCCGCTCGTGCGTCACTTCCGCTCAGGGCGATTCGAGTGAATTACCAAGCGGCGCGCGCTGCGCAGTTTCTTCGGTCGTCCATCCCTCGTTTACAGCCTGCAGGTCATGGTGCGAGCCGTTCAAGTTGTGCTCGCTCGGTTTCGGCCGACAAAGGGGCATGACCGCAGAGAAGGGAAAGCACGTGAAGCACAAGAAGAGCGCTGCTGTCGTCGCCGGCGCGATCATGGCCCTGGGCATGGCTGCCCCGGCCTTCGCGGACGCGGGTGCCGAGGGTGCCGCGGTCCACTCTCCCGGTGTCCTCTCGGGCAACGTGATCCAGGTTCCGATCCACATCCCCGTCAACGTGTGCGGCAACTCGATCAACGTGATCGCCCTGCTGAACCCGGCGCTCGGCAACACCTGCGTCAACGACTGACGCTCTCGGCACCTCAGCCCCCCGGCTGTGCCACGGCCGGCCTTGGACCGCAGTGCGGCCCGAGGCCGGCTTCCTCACTTCTACCAGCAGGAAGACAACAAGAGTGCGACAGAACCTGAGTAGGGGAGTGGTCGTGGCAGCGGCCGCGACAAGCATCATGTCCCTGTACGCCAGCCCGGCGTTCGCGGACTCCGGCGCGGTGTCGGCCGCGTCGGGCTCGCCGGGCGTCGCGTCGGGCAACAACGTCCAGGTCCCGGTGAACGTGCCGCTCAACGCCTGCGGCAACACGGTCGACGTGGTCGCGGCGCTGAACCCGGCCTTCGGCAACTCCTGCGCCAACGGGGCGGGTTCGCACGGCAGGCACGCCGCGCCGCGCATCCCCGCCCAGCAGGACACCGGCTCGGGCCACGGCGGCTCGGGCCACTCGGCCGGCGGCCACGGCGGCGGAGCGTACGGCGGCGGCCACGGCGACTCCGGCCACGGGGACCGAGGTTACGGTCACTCCGGGTACGGCGACTCGGGCCATGGCCACTCGGGTTACGGCGACTCGGGTCATGGCCACTCGGGTTACGGCGACTCGGGTTACGGCGGCTCCGGGTACGGGGACTCCGGCCACGGCGGATACGGCCACGGTCACCCCGGTGGTCACGGCGGCTCCTCCGCACACGGCGGGGCCCACGGCTCTCCCGGTGTGTTCTCCGGCAACCACGCGGGTGCCCCGGTGGACGTCCCGGTCGAGCTGTGCGGCGACACCGTCGACGTGATCGGCATCGGGAACCCGGTGTTCGGCAACGAATGCGGCCACCAGCACACCCCGGCCGGCTACGGCTCCACCCCGGACGAGGACTGCACCCCGCCGCACACGCCCCCGCGGACGCACGAGCACCCTCCGACCGAGACGCCGCTCACGCCCGTCTCGTACACGCCGCCGACCACGGTCCACGAGCAGCCGCCCGCGCCGCCCGCCCCGGAGCACCACCGCTCCACGCACCCCGCCGAGCTGGCGGAGACCGGCGGTGCGGGCCTGCCGGCGACCGCGGCCGTCAGCCTGTTCCTGCTCGCCGGCGGCACGGTGATGTACCGGCGGAGCCGGGTCGCGTCCCGCGCGTGACGCCACGGGGTGCCGGACGCGTCCTCGCGTCCGGCACCCGGATTGTCGGGCCCCCGGTCCCCGGGCCCGTCAGGTCAGTTCCGCGCGCCGAGGCCCTCGTCCGATCCCCTCGGCTGGCGTGACGCGGGCGCGGGAACCCGTGCGCCGACCGGCCCCGTGCGCAGCCGGCGCCCCACACCCCGTACGAGGGTGTCCGCGGTGAAGCCGGCGCCGTGCACGAACCGCATGGCGGGTCCGAAGGCTGACGCGGTGACCAGGCCCGCCATGAACAGCCCCGGCACCGAGGACTCGAAGTCCCGGCCGACGGCCGGGGAACCGTCGGGCAGGGCCGTGACGCTCGCGCGCAGTTCGTCGGCGAGCAGGCCGAGCCGGTCGCGCCGGCCCCGGAAGCCGGTGGCCGCGATGACGTGGTCGGTCTCCAGACAGGTCGGCGTCCCGTCCGCGTCGACCGTCTCGACGCGCAGGCCGATCCCCGACGCGTAGGCCGACGTCACCTCATGACCCAGCATCAGCTCGACGGCGGGCTCGACGCGGTCGCGCACCCACCAGGCGCCCGCGGGCCCCAGCGCGGTGGCCGCGATCCGGGTCCGGGTGGGTTCCGGGAGCCGCCGGAAGAGGCCGGGGCGCTCGGCGTAGAACCAGTTGCGCCAGCCGCAGCCGAGACCGCTGTGCGGGGCACGGGCCGCCCGCCACCACGGCCGGTCCCGGACCGGCGGCACGTCGTTCCAGTTCAGCCGGCCCGCGCGGGCCAGCACCCTGACGCGGGTGCCCTGTTCGGCGAGCAGTGCCGCCGTCTCCAGCGCGGCCTGGCCGCCTCCGATCACCGTGACGTCGCGGTCCCGGAAACGGGAGAGGTCGCCGTGGTGGCTGCTGTGCGACGCCTGCTCGGGACCGAGGTCACGCAGCACGGAAGGCATCTCGACGAAGGGCATGACGCCGACGGCCAGGGCGACCGTCCGGGCGCGCAGCACCTCACCGTCGTCGACCAGGGCCTCGAACCCGCCGGGGCAGGTCCGCACACGGACGACCGTGCGTTCGTCGACATGGGGAACGGCGTTGCGGGCGAACCACAGGCCGTACGAGGCGAACATCCCGACCGGGATCGGTTCGCCGTGCCGGGCGGTCACGCCGCGGCCGGCGCAGTACGTCTCCAGGCGCCAGCGGCCCTCCGGGTCGGAGAGGTTCGACGCCCAGGGCTCCGACTTCAGGAACATGCCGCCGGGCATGTGGTCACGCCAGGAGGCCATGGGGCGGCCGAAGACTCGCAGGCTCAGCCCGGCAGCCGCGGCGTGGGACGCGATGGACAGGCCGTAGGGTCCGGCTCCCACCACCAGGAGGTCGTACATCAGCGGCTGCTCGCTTTCTCGTCGTCGGCAAGGGGGCCGGCCGGAGGGTCGGCCGACGGGGCGGGTGGAGCGGGCAGAGGGACGGTTCCGGCCTCGGCCCGGGGGACCGCTTCGCCGCGCGGACGGACGACCGTCGGGTCCGGTCCCGGGGCGACCGGCCCGCCCACGGGGAGCGCGATCTCCTCGAGCGCGTCGGTCACCGCCGACGGCTCCCGCTCCGTGCCACCCGCCGTCGCGTCCTCGGTCTCCCGGGGCGTGGCCGGTCCGCAGAGCAGACGGCCGGCGCGCTGGGTCAGACGGCGCGGCACGTGCCGGGTCCACAGGCTCCACATCGCCCGGCCCGGAGCGGGATCGTCCGGTGCGTGCCAGGCGAGTTCGCGTCCCCCGGCGCGGGGCCGCAGGGCGCCGAGCGGAGCGTAGTTCTCCACGACGAACGCTCGGCCCGGGAGCGGGACCGGATCGGGCAGCGGACGGTGGGTCAGATCCAGGTGCAGGGCGCGGACGACGTCCAGGCCGCCGCCGTCCTCGAAGAGCCGGAACTGCGCGCCGGGGCGGGGGTTGAAGTCGAGCAGGTGGTAGCGGCCCGTCGTGCCGTCCCTGCGGAAGTCGAGGTCGAAGATGCCCCGGTAGCCGAGCGCGCCGGTGAGCCGTTCGACCAGCGTCTGCAGCTCGGGGTTGGGCGTCCAGCGGCCGACTGCCGTGAGACCCGCGCCGCGCGGCCAGGACAGGTGCTTGCGGCCGGCGCCACCGCCGTGCGTCGCTCCGGACCGGCCGACGTATCCGTGGAAGAACCAGTCGCGGTCGGGCCCCGGCGGCAGGAACGCCTGGAGCAGCAGCGGGCTGCCCGCCTCCGCGCTGCGCAGATAGAGGTCCTGCGCCTCCTGCGCCGAGCGGACCACGACGGTGCTGCGCAGTCCGGTCCCGGCCGGGATCAGCCAGGGGCGGCTCCACTTGGCCATCACCGGCAGCCCCAGCTGCCAGGCCGCGGCGGCGGCCTGTGCCGGGCTCTCCGGGATCAGGGTCACCGGGTGCGGGACACCCACACTCGCGCAGACGGCGGCCAGTTCGGCCTTGTCGGCGACACGTTCGGCGAGGTCACCGGGCTGCTGCGGCAGCAGGTACCCCTCGGCGAGGGCCTCGCCCATGCGGCCCACCGCCAGCGCGCTCGCGTCATCCATCGGGACCAGCACGGCCGGCCGGGACACCCGGGCGGCCACTCGGCGCAACACCGCGGCGATGTCCGCGGTGGACGAACCCGGCGGCGGCGGGGGGTGCATCTCGCACACGAAGCGCGATCTGCGGACGGGACTTCCCTCCGAGTCGGCCACGACATGAACCTCCACACCGGCTCTGCCGAGGGAGCGCACGGCTCCCAGAGTTCCGTGGTGAAAGGGGTTCCGGTCGATGCGCAGCAGAACGGCGGGGACCCGGGAGTCGAGAATCTGCACAGGCTTTTCCTTCGGATCGGCGACGGGGTCGTTGTAGAGGTGGGGAACGCTCCGGGGGGCGTTCTCGGGAAAGGGCCGGAAGGTTCCGTGATGGACGCGCGGACGGGTGGGTCACCCGTGCGAGTGATCATCAGGTCCGAAGGCAGGGGCCTCGGTTGGCGGAATGGGTATTCGTATGACTGAGTGTCAGTAATCGGAGATGTAAATCCGAGAAACAAGAGGGAGAGAGGAGCAGGCATGGCCCCACAGCAGCATCGGCCCCGGAACAGAAGGCTGGCGTTCGTCGCGGCCGGCATCGTCACGTCGGTCGCGCTCGCGTCGGGTCCGGGATACGCCGTGGGCGCCGGGGTGGGTCGGGTCGGCGATCCGCCGGCTCCCACACCCACGGTGGTGGCACCGCCCGCGGCCTCCCCGACCACCGGCGGGGCGCAGACCCCGCCCCCGGTCGTTCCACCGGTCGGCACGCCCGCCGCGTCCGGCAAGCCCGCGGCGGCCGCGACACCCACGCCCACCGCACAACCGGCCGTCCAGCAGCCCGCCTTCGGCGCCTACCTGGACTACGGCGCCAGGGGTATCGCCCGGATCGCCCAGCTCAGCGAGTGGCTGGGCGGGACCGAGCTGCGCGTCGGGCACACGTATCTGCCCGGCGACCGCTGGAGCAACATCGAGGGCGCGCCCGGCTTCCTGGACGCCTGGGCGGACTGGCGTCGCGAACAGGCCGACCGGATGCTCGTCCTCAACGTCCCGATGATGGAACGCAACGAGGACGGGGTCTCCGACAGCGAGGTCCGGAGCCTGCTCGCCGAGGGCGCCTCCGGAGCGTTCGACAGCCACTTCCGGGCGCTCGCCGAGCGTCTTGTCGAGCTGAAGGTGCCGGACACCGTCATCGTGCTCGGCTGGGAGATGAACGGCATCACGTACACCCATCGCTGCGGTCCCGACCCGGAGGCCTGGAAGAAGTACTGGAACAGAATCGTCACCACCATGCGCGCGGTGCCGGGGCAGAAATTCAAGTTCGATTTCGCCCCGAACCGCGGCCGGGACGGCGTTCCCTGGACACAGTGCTATCCCGGGGACGACACGGTCGACATCATCGGCATGGATTCGTACGACCAGCCGTCGGGGCTCTCATTCGACGAGCAGGTGAAGGAGCCGTACGGGCTTCAGGAGCAGGTCGACTTCGCGAAAGCCCACGGCAAGCCCATTTCCTATCCCGAATGGGGGCTTTTCCGCAACGGCGACAACGCGGAGTACATGAAGCGCATGCTCGGCTGGATCGACGAGCACAAGCCGCTGTACAACACCCTCACCGACTACTGTCCGCACGGTGTGTGGCAGTGCGAGGACAACCCGAAGGCGTCCCAGGTCTACCGCTCCGTGCTGTCCGGCCTGACCGATCCGACGGACCCGCCGACGACCGAGCCGAGTCCCGAGCCGACGCCGAAGCCCACTCCCAAGCCCGAGCCGACCAAGCCGGTCACGCCCGTTCCCCTTCCCCCGCCGAACTGTTCGCCGCTGGACCTGGGCGACTGGGTGGAGTACTGGATGGGCGGGAAGCTGTGCCTGCGCTTCGACTGGTGGTCGCGCGACCGGTGAACCCCGGGTGGCGGCGGGTCGTTCAGGGCCTGCCGCCACCGCGTTCCCTCCAACTGCGCAGCAGCTCCTTGCCCCGCCGGCGCGCGGCGACGTCGCAGACGACCGCCGACATCAGCGGCGCGGTGAACCGGCGGGCGAGGAGCAGGCGCTGGTTGACCACCGGCTCCGGACGCCAGTGGCGTTTGTACGGTTCGTCGCCGCGCAACAGGCTCAGGGTCCCGCGGACGCCCGCCTCGGTGTGCCGGGAGCACGCGTTCAGGAGCATCACCGCGACGTCCGCCTTGCGTTCGCGCAGCCGTGGATGGGCACCGTACAGATAGCCGCCCGCCAGCCGGGGCGACAGCAGCGTGAGGTCCACGGCGACCACCATGTCGTCGAGGCGGAACTCGGTGACCACCGCGTCCCCGGAGCGCACCATCGGGACCACCGAGCGGACCAGATGCTCGGCGAACCGCTCCTGGAGGTGCTCGGTCGTCACCTTCCGGCCCTGCCACTGCAGCTGGTGCAGTTCGAGGAGCCGGCGCAGCGCCGCGTCCACCTCGTCGAGGCCGACGTCCCGTTGCTCGACCCCCAGCGCGGTGAGCTTGCGCAGCTTCGCCCGGACACGCTGGGCCTTGGACGAGGGCAGCCGGCCCACCAGTTCCTCCATGGAGGCGGCGGGCAGCTCCAGGCACAGCGAGTCGCCGACCCGGCGGCGCGGGCCGCTCCAGCGCTCGTAGATCCGTTCCACCGCTCCGCCGGGACGGACCTCGCGGAAGTCGATCAGCGCGGTGCGGGCGGCGGCCGACAGGCCCTCGGTGAGCGTCGCGGCCCACCGGTCGGCCTGCTCGTCGTCGAGGAGCACGTCCGCGTAGTCGGAGATGGCCCCGCCGAGCGGAACGAGGGCGGGCAGGGGGCGGCGGACCAGCATCAGGGGTGCGACCGCCCGCAGCTCACCGTCCTCGCGGACGACCACCAGACGCAGCCGGCCGGGTGTCCCGTACGACAGCCACCACGAGTGCAGCCAGGCGTGGCTCTGGAACGCGGTGACGGCGCCGCACCGCCGGTACAGGCGGTCCCAGGCGGCCGCCAGTGCCGCGAACTCCCGCTCGTCGGTGATGAGTTCCGCTCGCGCGGTCCTCCGTACATCGGTCCGGAGCGTCTCGGTCACAGCGCTCCGTGCACATCGGCGGCGATGGCGGGGCTCGGCACGGAGGCCGGCCCGGCCGCGTCGGTGGACCGGCGGGGGCGGACCAGCAGCACGAGACCGCCGAGCAGACCGCCCGCGCTCGCGCCGACCAGACCGGTCACCGTCGGCGACGCGGAGGACGCCGAGGCCGGCTTCACCGCGCGGGAGAACGACAGCAGCTGGACGTGCGTGTCCTTCTGGCTGTCGTTGGCGTGCTGGGTCAGCGAGCGCGTGACCGCGTTGGCCATGTCGGCGGCGCGGTCGGGGCGCGAGGAGGTGGCCGAGACGGCGACCATCGGGGCGTCCGGGGAGGTCGCCGTCCGCACGTCCGCCTGCAGTGTCTTGACGGGAACACCGGCCCAGACCTGCGCGTCGCCGAGGACCGCGAGCTGGGTCGCGACCCGGCCGTACGCCTGGGCGAAGCCGAGCGCGGCCGACGGGTCGCCCTTGTCGGTCGGCACGGCGATGACATAGCTCGTCGCCGTGTAGGTCGGGGTCTTCACCACGCCGTACGCGCCGCCGAGCAGTCCGCCGAGCACGGCTCCGGCGGCGAGCAGCGACCACGGCGGCATGGTCTTCGCCCGGGCGAGGCGCGTTCCGGCGGAACGGTGGCCCCTGGTGAGGTTTTCGGACATGAGGAACTCACTCCAGTTCAGGTGCGCGAGACAGCGGCCGCGTACACGTCCATGAGCTGTGCGGCGCTGCGGGTGATGCAGTAGTGGTGGGCGGCGTCCGCGGCCGCGCGGGGGGCCGGGCCCTCCGTACGGACGCGGGCCAGGGCGCGGACGAACGAGTCCGGGTCGCCCCCGACCCGCACGGCGCCGCGGGCCGCTTCGGGCGGCAGGTCCTCGACGGCCGGGCAGGAGACGTACAGCACCGGCAGTCCGGCCGCCATCGCCTCCACCACGGCCAGCCCGAACGCCTCCTCGGGGCTGGGCGAGGCGAGGACGTCCATGGCCCCTATCAGCGACGGCAGGTCGGCGCCGGGGGAGCCCCCGGTGGGGCGCTCGCCGGTGAACAGCACCCGGTCCGCGACCCCGGCCTCGTGCGCGGCCCGCCGCAGCACGCTCTCCTCCGTGCCGCCGCCGACGAGCAGCAGCCAGCAGTCGCCGGGCAGTTCGGCCAGCGCCCGGATCAGGACGTCGAACCGCTTGCCCGCCGCGAGCCGCCCGACCCCGCCGACGACGTACGCGCCCTCCGGCAGCCCGAGCCTGCGGCGGGTGCGTTCGCGCAGCACCGGGTCGAAGCGGAAGCGGTCGACGTCGACGCCGTTCGGCACGACCTCGATGCGCGGCCCGGGCACGCCCCAGCGGCGCAGCCGGCCGGCGACCGTGGGGGACACGGCGACGGTGGAGCGGCCGAGCCGCTCACTGGCCAGGTAGAGGGCGCGGACGCCGGAACTGAGCCGGCGCCCCTCCATCTGGGAGTCGCCGAGGGAGTGTTCGGTGGCCACGACGGCCTTCACCCCGGCCAGCCGTGCGGCGAGCCTGCCGTAGACGCAGGCCCGGTAGAGGTGGGTGTGCACGAGGTCGTAGCGACCCGCGCGGATCACCTTCACCAGCCGGGGGAGCGCCCCGAGGTCACGGTTGCCGGCCATGCCGAGGTCGATCACGCGCACACCGTCGTCGGTGAGTCCGGCGGCGACGGCACCCGGGTTCGTGAGCGTCACGACGTCGCACTCGACGGGAAGGTGGCGCAGCAGCAGCCGCAGTTGCTGCTCGGCGCCGCCCACCCCGAGACCGGTGATGATGTGCAGCGCCTTCATCAGACCCCCTCGACGGGGCGCCGTCGCAGACGGTGCAGCTTGTGCTTCAGGAGCAGGCGTACGGGAGTGTCGTTCTCGCCGACGTGCACGCGGGGAAGGGCGTGCGGGCCGGTCAGCGGTCCGGGGTCGATCGCGCACCCGTAGCCGTAGCCGGCGTCGCGGACCGCCTCGACGACCCGCTCGTCGATGGTCCCGTAGGGGTAGCAGAAGCCCTCGACCGGAGCACCGATCAACTCCGAGAGCACCGCTCTGCTCTCCACGACCTCGGCCTGCAGCACCGTGTCGTCGGCCTTCGTCAGGTCGACGTGGGTCAGCCCGTGCGAGCCGACCTCGACGCCCTCGGAGGCGGCGGCGAGCCGGATGCCCTGCTTGGACAGCAGTTGCTTGCGGGGGCCCAGCGGATCCCAGCCGTTGTCGCCGCCGAGCCGCCCGGGCAGCACGAAGAGGGTGGCGCCGAAGCCGTACCGGTGCAGGAGGGGGAGCGCCGCGTCGACGAAGTCCGCGTACCCGTCGTCGAAGGTGAGGCCCACCAGGTCACGGCCCTCGCCGCGGGCGCGGGCGGCGAGCAGGTCGGTCATCCCCACCCCGCGCAGTCCGCGGCGGCGCAGCCAGCTCAGCTGCTGGTCGAGGCGGTCCGGGGAGACCGTGATGCGGTACGGGTCGTCGGAGCAGTCCCCGACGGAGTGGTACATCGCCACCCAGGGCGGTGCGTCGAGGGAGTTCGTGCCGGTACGTCTGCTGCTGTCAGCGGAAACGGGCATGCGGAACCCTTCGTGTCACGGAACGGAGTGCGGGTGCGAACCCCTCGACCCGGAGGATCCAGGCCAGCAGGGCGAAGACGACGGTCACGACCGTGCCGCCGAGGACGAGGCCGAGGAGCGGGGAGTCCGGGCGGCTCGCGCACAGACCCCCGGCCACCGCGGCGACCAGCGCGGCCCGCAGCGGTTTGCCGATCTCGGTCAGCACCCGGCGGGTGCGGATCGGCACACTGCGCGGACCCGTGCCGTACAGCAGGAGCACGGCGCTGAGGGTGATGCCGGTGGCGTTGGCGGCGGCGATGCCGCACACCCCCCACGGGCCGACGGCCAGGACGCCGATCCAGGAGGTCGCGATGATCCCGGCGGTCATCGCGAACAGCGGGTACCAGGTGGGGCGGCCCGAGGAGAAGTACGACCGCACGAGCGCGCCGACCAGGGTGTGGCCGAGCAGCCCGAGCGCGTACACGCGCATGACCGATGCCGTGGCGGCCGTGTCCGCGGCGGTGAACGCGCCCCGCTGGAACAGCAGCTGGATGATCTGCGGGGCACACGCGACGACCGCCGCCGCGCCCAGCAGCACCGTGCAGGACACCAGCGCCAGATCGCGCTCCACCCGGTCACGGGCCCGCTCCGTGTCCCCCTCGGCGATCGCCTGAGCGACCACCGGGAAGGTGACCGTGCACAGCATCAGGGAGAGGACCATCGGCATCTGCGCCACCTTCTGCGCGTAGTTCAGATGCGAGATGGCCCCGGCGGGCAGCGAGGAGGCCAGGAAGCGTTCGACGAGGACCTGGGACTGCCGGCAGAGCGCGAAGAGCAGCACCGTGCTGACGAGCGTCAGATCCATCGGGCGCGCCGGCTCGCCCTCCAGGAGCTCGCCGGCCGACTCCTTGCGCCGCAGCTGCCGCCCCACCGAGGGGAGCTGCGCCACCACCATCAGGGCGCCGCCGACCGCGACGCCGAGGGCTGCCGACCGCACGCCCCAGCGGCTGCCGAGCACGAACATCGCCGCGATGATCCCTGCGTTGTACGCCACGTAGATCGCCGCCGGAGCGACGAACCGGCGGTGCGCCCGCAGGGCCGCGCTGCAGTAGCCGGCCAGTCCGAAGGAGAACACGCAGGTCGCGGTCAGCCGGGTGCAGTTCACCGCGAGCCGGGGGTCGGGCAGGCCGGGCGCGAGCGCCTCGACGAGGTAGGGGGCTCCGGCGATCAGCACCGCGCCGACCGCGGCGAAGGCGAGCGTCAGCCGCGGCAGCGTGGCGGCGACCAGGGCCCGTACGGGATCTCCCGCGTCCCCCCGCGCACGCCGGGCGACGGCCACGCTGAACAACGGGACCAGCACGAAGGCCAGTCCGTCCTCGATCAGCAGCGTCGCCGCGAACTCCGGGACCGTCCACGCGACCAGGAACGCGTCCGTGTCCGATCCGGCTCCGAACAGGTGGGCGAGCGCCTGGTCCCGGCCGAGGCCGAGGACGGCTCCGGCGATCGAGAGCGCGATGGTGACGAGCGCGGCCTTGGCGAGGAACCGGTTGGAGACGGCCGCTTCGGAGCGGCCCTCCTCCTTCCCGGCGCTCGGGGACTCGGCGTTGCCACCGGGTCCAGCGGGTCCGCCGGGTCCGGTGGAGGACGGCGGACCGGTGCGGGCGGTGGGGAGGGAAAGGGGTTCCGCGGTGGGCGCGGCGCCGGCGGACCGTCCGCCGCTTCCGTACGGGTTGCCTGGCGAGGTGTCGCTGACTGGCCGTTCCGCCTGTTCCGCGGAGGCTCGGCTGTTGCTGTTGCTGTTGCTGTTGCTGTTGCTGTTGCTGTCGCTGCCGGGGCCGCTGCCCGTCGTGTCCCCGGTCCCGGTCCCGGTCACGGTCCCGATCCCGGCCCCGATCCCGATGCCGGTTCCGCTGACCGCTGAGGTCGGACCGCCGGGACCGCCCCACAGGACAGCCGGCACCGGTTCCGTGGCTGTGCCCACGCTTGCGGGCGTGCCCGGTTCAGGGGCTGCGGCGAGTGCCGCGACCGTCGAGAAATCCGCCGCCGTCCCGGTGGCGGTCCCGGTGGCCGCCAGACGGGCGGCCTCCCTTCCGACGGCCGGTCCGTCGTCCGGCTCGATGTCCGTGACCGGCGGGGCGCTCTCGCCCCTCGTGCCCGCCGCCACCCCCGTGTTCGCGCCCTCGTTCGCGTCCGTGTCCGCGTCTTCCCCCGCCCTGGGCGGCGTGACCGTCATCGCGCCGTGGCCTCCTCGGGTACGGAGGGGGTCACGACCGTGGCCTCCGGGCCTGCCGGGGTCGCCGGGTCGACCAGCGCCCACCAGCCGATGAGGCCGAACACGACGGCGGTCAGCACCGTGGAGGGGCCGCCGATGTCCGCGTACACGAAGTCGGTCAACTGCCAGACGAGCAGCCCGCACGCGACGAGCGCGCAGTCCGTGCCCGCCGGGATCCGGGCCCCGGTGGACGGGGTTCCCGGGTGCGTGCGGCGTACCCGGACGAGCCCGCGCAGCGCGCACACCAGCAGCGCGAGCCAGCTGCCGACCAGCGAGAGCAGCCCGATGAGGCCCTGCTCGCTGAGGACGAGGAGGTACATGTTGTGCGGCGAGAGCAGAGCCTGCTTGTGGAAGGCCGCGCCCGCGCCCGCGATGTCGCTGCCCGCCGAGAGCGCGAGCGAGGCGTGGCCGTCACGGTTGTCGGGAAATCCCTTCAACCCGACGCCGGTGAGGGGGTGTTCGCTCCACATGTCGGTGGCGGCGGCCCACATCGTGTAGCGGTCGACTACCGACTGGTCCGGCGCGTCCGTGACCTGGGTGATGCTCGCGATGCGCTCCTGGAGCATCGCGGTGCCGACGCCGAGGCCGCCCACCAGGATCACCCCGGTGGCGAGAACCACCGCGCCCACCTTGGCCGCACGCCGCAGACCCGCGAGGACCAGCTGCCCTCCGCAGGCCACGGTCGTGGCGATCCAGGCACCCCGGCTGAACGACAGGGCGAGCGGCAGCAGCAGGGCCAGCGCGCACGCCAGGGCGACCGCGCGCTGTCGGGCCGCGCTCGTCCCGAGGGCCAGCGCCACCGCGCACACCAGCCCGAACGCGACGACCGTCGCCATCCCCATCACGTCCGTCGGCCCGAAGGTGCCGACCGCGCGTACGTCCTCGCCCTGGTACGAGGCGCCGGTCCCGGTGACGTACTGCTGCACGCCGACCGCCCCCTGCCACAGCGCCAGGCCGACGAACGACCAGGCCAGCAGCCGGAAGTCGCGCCGGTCGCGCACCGAGAGCAGGACGGCGGCGGGGACCAGCACGAAGATCTGGAGGTAGCGGGCGAGGCCGGTGATGCCGGCTCCCGGGTCCGCCGCCCCGGCGGCCGCGACCGCGATGCCGACCACGGGGAGCCCGAGGACGAGCGCGGCGGTCGCGGACAGCGGCCGCAGGCGGGCCCGCACGAGACGGATCGCACAACTCACCACGACCACACCGGACATGGCGTCCGCGATGTTCGCGCCGCCCTCGCCGCCCGGCGCGATCGGCAGTCCGAGCAGGGCGATCACGACGACGACCGGCAGCACCGGCAGCGCGCGCCGCAGGACGGAGATCACGCTGCCCAGGGGGGTGACGTGCGAGGCGTCGCTCATCGGCTCAGCTTCCCGTCGGACGGACGAGCGCGGCGGCCGTGCGCAGCAGGATGCAGATGTCCTGCCACAGCGACCAGTTGTCGATGTAGGCGTTGTCGAACCGGCAGCGGTCCTCGATCGAGGTGTCGCCGCGCAGCCCGTGCACCTGGGCGAGCCCGGTGATGCCGGTCCGCATCCGGTGCCGCGCGGCGTATCCGGGGTACGTCTGGCTGAACTTGGCGACGAAGTACGGGCGTTCGGGGCGTGGCCCGACCAGGCTCATGTCGCCCCAGAAGACGTTCCACAGCTGGAGCAGCTCGTCCAGCGAGGTGCGCCGCAGGAAGTGGCAGAACGGGCTCATCTTCAGCTCGTTGGCCACGCTCCAGCGGGTCGCCGCCTCGTGCGCGTCGACCGGGCGGTGCGTGCGGAACTTCAGCAGGGTGAAGGGCCGGCCGTCCTTGCCGATGCGCTCCTGACGGAAGACCACGCCCGGTCCGTCGCTGAGCCGCAGGACCACCGCGCACAGCAGCAGCAGCGGACTGACCATAAGCAGGAGGGTTCCGGAGACGGCGACGTCCAGCAGCCGCTTGCCGACGCTCGAACGGCGCAGCGTCATGGAGAGCCTGCGGCAGGCGAAGCCGGCCAGCGTGTGCCGCCCGTCCCGCTCGTACGACGGGGAGTCCGCGTCGACCTCCCACAGCTCGCAGCCCGCCTCCGCCAACGCCCGCAGCATCGGCGCGCGTGCGGCGGCGGGCTCCACCACGAGCACGGACCGCACGCCGTTCTGGATGAGGGCCCGCTGCACCTCCTCACCGGTCGTCAGGACCGGCAGGCCCTCGACGCCGGCCGGCTGGTCGGCGACGACACCGACCGGCCTGACCCCGCAGTTCGGGTGGCGATGGAAGGCCGCCGCCACACGCTGAGCCGTCGCGGCGGGGCCGACGACCAGGGCCGCGCCGGGGCGCAGCACGAGGGCCCGGCGGCGGCGCCAGTGCACCGTGCCGCGGCCCGCGCAGCTGATCGCCGACTGTGCCGCGCAGCCCAGGGCGAGCGTCCGCGCGGAGAGCGCGGCGTCCGGGACGAACGCGGCGACCAGCGCGGCGAGGGTGCACCAGGTGACCACGATCCGCGCGCACAGGGTGGGCAGTTCGTCCAGCAGGACCGGGACGGGCGCCGGACGGTACAGCGACGCCCGCGCGTTCAGAGCGACCACACCGACCAGCAGTCCGACGACGAACAGCGGGTGCCGGCTCCCGGTGAGCGCCTGGCCGGTCGCCATGGCCGCGACGGCGTCCACGGCGACCAGCGGCACCCAGGCGGCACTCCGGGCCGCGGTCCGCCGGCCGGCCGGAAATCTGAAGCCGCCGTCGGCCCCGCGTGGAGGGATGACCGAGACGGGCGAGAATCCGTACTCCCGTGGCTGTCCGCCGGGGGAGGGAACGGTGCTTTCCGCAGTCACGAGTGGATGGACTCCCTGCACTCGGTGTGGTCCCCGCACGTGGCGCTCCCGGCGTGCTGCGCCGGTACGCCGGCCAGCAGTTCGCGGTACACCCCCGCGACCGCGTCGGCCGTGAGGCGCACGTCGTGCGTGGTCAGTACATGGCGGCGCCCCTGGTGACCGAGCGATGCGCGCAGCTCCGGTTCGGACAGCAGTGCGCCGATCGACTCGGCGAGCGGTTCCGGCTCCCGCGCGGGGACCAGGCAGCGGGGGTCGTGGCCGGCCGGGAGGCTCTCCCGGGCGCCGTCCACGTCCGTCATCACGACCGGGCGGCCACAGGCCATGGCCTCCAGCGGGGCGAGCGCCATGCCCTCCCAACGGGACGGCAGGACCACGAGATCGGCGGCCTGGTACCAGGGCACGGCATCGTCGGCGGCGCCGGCGAACAGCACGTCCCGTGGTGCTTCGGCCCGCAGCCGGGCGGCGTCCGGGCCGTCCCCGACGAGTACCAGCCGGGCCCCGGGGACCCGGCGCGGCACGGCGTCCCACGCCTGAAGCAGGACGTCCTGCCCCTTCTGCCGGCACAGCCGCCCCACGCACACCACCAGCGGGGCGGCCGGGTCGACCCCGGCGAGCTGGGGGAGACCCGCGCGGACGACGTCCGCGGGCGCGGGGCGGAAGCGCTCCGGGTCGACCCCGTTCGGGATCACCCGCCACTGGGCGCGCACTCCGGCGTGCACGCCGGTCGCGCGCTCCGCGTCGCTCACGCACACCACCCGGGAGGCCCAACGTGCCCCCCACCGCTCCCACCGGAGCGCCAGCGCGGCCGCGGTGCCGTCGACCGCCTCGAACGACCAGGCGTGCGGCTGGAACACGGTCGGCACCCGTCCGCGCAGGGCGAGCCGGGCCGCGAGACCCGCCTTCGCGCTGTGCGCGTGCACCACGTCGGGCCGCACCCGCGCCAGCACCCGCCCGAGCCGGCGCACCTCCTGCGGCAGCAGCCGCCCCGGCGCGCGCGTCGCCTGCCAGGGCCGCACGTCGGCGCCGAGCTCCCGCACCTCCCGGGCGAAGGCGTTGCCGTCCGGGCAGGCGACGGTCACCCGGGTTCCGGCGGCCAGTTGCGCCCGGACGAGGTCGGCGACCACCCGGGCGACGCCGCCGTCGACCGGCTGCGTGACATGAAGGACACGCGGCGGAGGGTCGGTTGACAGATACATGCGCGGTTCCTTGCTCACGGGCGGCGCGCCGGGGCGCGCGTCACTGCTTCGCGTCGACGGCGGCGAACAGTGCCCCGACCCAGGCCGCGTCCCGGTGCGAAACGATCCGGAAGGCCAACTGGTCACCCCCGGAACGGATCCCCTTGCCGAATTCGAGAACATCCGAGTCGTAACCGAGCGTGTTCGAGTACGCGGGCACCCGCTTCGTCACCGCAGGTCCGGGGTCGCTGATGGTCGAATTCAGCACATCGTCACGAGGGTTGGCGGAGTCGCTCAGCACGGTCGGCGCGCCGGGACCGGTCGAAAGGGCGAGCGAGTCACCCGTACTCCCGCGGTCGCCGTTGTAGGCGACCAGGCCCACCCGGCCCCTCACGGTCCCGGGGACCGACATCGGGCCCAGCGGCACGGACCGCTCCTCGTCCGGGCCCAGCGTCCCGAAGCCGTCCCACACGGACAGATGCCTGAGCGGCTCCGCCTTCTTCTCGTACGCCACCATCAGCGTCCAGCCGCCCCACGCGCCGGCGGCCGTCCTGCCCTTGGCGACGTTGACCTGGGCCACGGTCCACAGTCCCGCGCCGCTCGCCCTCACCAGCCGGGTGACGTCCGCCGAGGCCTGGAACGCGTCGGCCCCGTGCGCCACCCGGTGCCCGACCACGCTGTCCGCGAGCAGCTCCTTGTACTGGCCGCCGGGCTCGGCGATCAGCACCCGGCCGTTGTCCTTCGGCGGCTTCTGCTCGCCGACGCGAAGGTTGCCGCCCCAGTACAGGCGCGCGTACGAGACGTGCGCCCCCTTGGGCAGACGGACCTCGGAGCGACTGGAGTTGTAGGTGTTCGGGTCCTTGTCGACGTCGATGTAGGACATGTCGAACTGGCCGTTGGCGGCCCGGCCGCCCGCGCGGGCGGTGGAGCACGCGGTCGGCGCGGCGTGGGATACGCGGGGTGTCGCCGTCCGGCCCTTGGGGCCGGAGGTCCTGGCGGGGGTCTCGGAGTGCTTGGCCTTCGCGGAACTCCGGCAGCTGATCGAGGAGTTCGCGGCCCGCACGATCCCGCCGTGCTGGAGTGCGTGGTACCGCTGCGTGAAGGCCAGACTCTCCGCCTCCGTGGCGGGTCCGGCGGCGGTCGCGGCGGCGGCCGGCGCCCACAGGGTGGCGAGGGCCGAGCAGCCCACCATCGCACGGCGCAGCAGCAGACCCGGAGAAATAGGCATGACCGGCGGTGCCCTTTCGGGGAAAAGGTTCTGGACCAGCGGAGAGACGGACATCTGCGGATCGGTTCGGTGCGCGCCGCTCCCCGTCCCTCTTCCGGCGCCTGTCGGCGTCTGGGCACAGACGCACTCGGGAGGCTGCCGACTCTAGCTCTTGTCCGTATTTATGGGTGAAACCTGGGATGTGTGTCGGATTCGTGAAGCCCGACCGTTTGCGAGATCACCCCTTTGGAGCCACAACCAGCGTGGCCGCCGCGCGTTGAATGCAGAGCCGGGCAACCCGCCCGGATGTTGTGTCGACTTCCAAGGAGCATTTCTCCATGTCGCGTATCGCTAAGGGCCTGGCCCTGACCTCCGTTGCCGCCGCCGCCGTGGCCGGCACCGCCGGCATCGCCGCCGCCGACAGCGGAGCGCACGGTGCGGCCGCCCACTCCCCGGGCGTCCTGTCGGGCAACGTCCTGCAGGTTCCCGTCCACATCCCGGTCAACGTCTGCGGCAACACCGTGAACGTCATCGGCCTGCTGAACCCCGCGTTCGGCAACACCTGCGTCAACGGCTGACGTCTCCGCGCGGATCCTTCTGCCGGCCGTCCTCCCCAACGGGAGGGCGGCCGGTTCGCGTTGCCCCGAACGGGGGACGCCGGCGTCGGGGTTCGGCATGGCTCCTCACCTGCGGCGATAGCGGTGGTAGGGGCGCCGGTCAGTTACGCAGGGCATTCGAACAGTTGCAGAGAGCGATTGCTGCTCGCACGGTGGAGTCAAGATCCGACGCACCACCGAAGGGAACATCCATGCGTGCTCTGCCCGTCCGGCGCATCGCCACCTCCGCACTCTGTGCCACGCTTCTGATCGGGATCGCCGCACCGGCCTCGATGGCCGCCGACAGCGACCTGTCGCGTGGCCACAGCCATGCGGCGGCGCCCGTACCCGGCGCGGACGCGCTTCTGGCGCAGACCAAGACCCTGGCCGACATAGGCGGTGTCCTGGCCCCGGTCACCGCCCTGGTCGACGCCGCGCTCAAGGCGGACAACGGCCAGCTTCCCGCCGACCAGGCGACGACACTCGGCCAGGCCGCGAAGGACGCCATCGCCAAGGTCGCCGCCGCGGCTCCGGTCGCGCCGCCGGCCGCCGTCCCCGCCGTCCCGCCCGTCGCGCTCCCGGCCGTGCCCCCGGTGGCCAAGGGTGCCGAGCGTCCGCGGGCGCTCGCGGCCGCGGACGTCAAGGCCGACGCGCTGACGGCCCTGCAGACCGCCGTCGACTCGCTGGTCAAGGCGGTCACGTCGGGCGACGCCGCGTCGGTCGTCCCCGCGGCCACCGCCGTGGTGACCGGCCTCGTCAACTTCGTCGTCGCCACCGTTCTCGGCGGCGGCCTGCCGGCGCCGAACCTGCCGGGTCTCCCGGCCCTTCCGGCGCTGCCGACCAGCGCCCTCCCGACGGGTTCGCTGCCGGTCTCCTGACGGTCCGCCGCGCGAACCGGGCATCACCGCCCACCGGCCGCCGTGCCGCCCCCTCCGAGGGGCGGCGCGGCGGCCGGCTTCGTGTTTGCGCACCTCGGCCCCCGACTCTTATATGAGAATGCGACACGCCGGTCATTCGGGTGGGTGCAGGAATTTTCTGCACGCGGGGTTTCCGTCGGGTTCGGGGCTCGTTAGCAAGGTCGAAGAGGAATTCCCTCTGGTGACATGAGTCGCCGAAGAAAGGAACACGATGAAGTCCCTCAAGGCCGCCGCTGTAGTCGCCGGGTCCCTGGCCGTCGCCGGTGCCGCCGCACCCGCGTTCGCCGCCGGAGCCTCCGGCCTCACGCCCTCCAGCCTCAACGGCGCCCTGGAGACCATCACCAGCCAGCGTTCGCTCAGCGTGCAGGACGCCATGCCCCTGCAGCACCAGTCGAACGCGCTCGACACCGAGAACAAGAACTCTCTGCTCAGCACGGTGAGCGGTACGACGAAGGCGCTCAACACGGTCGGCGGCCCCTCGCAGCTGCTCGGCGGACTTCCCCTTCAGAAGTAGTCGATCGAATGCGTCGCGTGTCTTTCCCCGACGCTCGCGGGCATTTCCTTAGGCTCGTCGCAAATCTCCGAGGAAAGGGCTGACGATGAACTCTGCCAAGAAGGCCGCGCTGATTATCGCCACCGCCGGAATGGCCGCCGGTGCCGCCGCGGGCAGCGCTGTCGCCGACTCCGGTGCCGAGGGCGCGGCGGTCAAGTCCCCGGGCGTCGCCTCCGGAAACGTCATTCAGGTCCCCGTGCACGTTCCGGTCAACGTCTGCGGCAACACCGTCGACGTCATCGGCGTGCTGAACCCGGCGTTCGGAAACACCTGCGTCAACGGCTGACGTCGTACGGCCGATGCGCCGAAAGGACCGATTCCGCAGCCGTGGAATCGGTCCTTCGCGCTGTTCGAGTGGGGTCCCTCGTTCGTGTGGTCGCGCCGCCGGTCATCGCCCGGGCGGGTGAGATCGGCAAGGGGCCCGAACGGATGCGCCGATAAGGTTCCGCGGTGACCTCAACCTCAAGTCAAATGAGCCCTCTTCGGGTCGCCGATCTCGGCACGCTCGCCGTCATGGCATTCAGCGGTGAAGCCCCCGACGGCGACATGCCCTATCTCCTCGCCTACTCCCTGGGCGACGGCGAGGGCGGCCCGGACGGGTCCGCCGCCGCCATCCGGCAGCTGCTGACCGACAACGGGATCCCGGTGGGCGACACCCTCATCGACGGGTCCAAGCACCCGAGCCTGCCGCTCACCCTGCTCGTCGAGGGCGGCCAGGCCGTCGTCAGGATGCCCCACCTCAACGCCCAGTGCGTCGCCCCGCCGGAGTGGCTCGCGGCGGTGGGTGAACGCGGGTACGCCTACTTCCTGTTCGCCACCAGCGCCTGGCCTGTCGGCCGGCCCGGCGAGCCCGTCGCGCCGGAGGACCTGACGGCCTTCGCCGGCGACGAGGACACCCTGCTCAGCGCGGCGCACGTGCTGCTGCCCGCGCGCAGCCTGCGCGGCTGATGACGGCCGCCGCAGGGCCGGGGGACGGCGCCGCGGGCAGCGGTGCGCGCGGTCGGTCCGTGGGCAGCAGCCGCGCCCTCGCCCTGCTGCTGGTGATCACGGGCGCGGCGGGTCTGCTCGCCGCGTGGGTCATCACGATCGACAAGTTCAAGCTGCTCGAGGATCCCAGCTTCGTTCCCGGGTGCAGCCTGAACCCGGTCGTGTCCTGCGGCAACATCATGAAGAGCGACCAGGCCTCGGCCTTCGGGTTCCCCAACCCGATGCTGGGCCTGGTGACGTACGCCGTGGTCACATGTGTCGGCGTGAGCCTGTTCGCCCGGGCCGCGTTCCCGCGCTGGTACTGGCTGATCCTCGACGCCGGAATGCTCTTCGGCGTCGGATTCTGCACCTGGCTCCAGTTCCAGTCGTTCTACCGGATCAACTCGCTGTGCCTCTGGTGCTGTCTGGCGTGGGTCGCGACGATCATCATGTTCTGGTACGTCACGTCGTTCAACGTACGAAATGATTTCCTGCCGGCGCCGAAATGGCTGAAGGCGTTTCTCGCCGAATTCACCTGGGTCGTTCCGGTTCTGCATATCGGTGTCATCGGCATGCTGATCCTGACCCGCTGGTGGGATTTCTGGACGAGCTGATCATTCGTATCGGACGACTATTGCGTCCGTCGGGGGAATCTTTCGCTGATGGCGTTCCCGGCATCGTTACGCGGTACGGACGCAGAGCCATCGAATCCTGAAAGGGACCGTACCTGAGATGAAGCCGACCACACGAGGAACTCTCGCCGCCGTCATGACCGGGGTGGCGGTGGTGGTGGGTGCCGCCGCCGCGACCCCCGCCGTCGCGGCGGGCACGGTCCCCATCCCCGTGCCGCTCAACGGCGTCGAGCAGGCCCTCAACCTGCGGACGCCCCACATCGCGGGTGAGCTGCCGGTGCCGGTGCCCGGCTCACCCGAGGGGCCCCGGTACGTCGAGGGCCGGATGCTGCCCGACCACGCGCTGCCCCAGCTCCCGCTCGCCGGCGGGCTGCCCGGCGCGGACCTGCGGGCGCCCCTTCCGCACATCCTGGGAGAGGGCTTCGACCACCTCGGGGTCTCGGCGCCCGCCGCCGACCTGAGGGCGCTGACCCCCGGGGTGTCGCTGGAGGCCCCGCTCGGCGCCCCGAACGGCGACCACTTCGGTCTCCCCGACGCGAAGCTGCCGCAGGCCGCCGTACTCACGCCGCTGCTGCAGACCGTCCCCGGGGCGAACGTGGAGACGGGCTCCGGCGCCTGACACCCGCGCGGGCGCGGTCCCGGGAGTCCGGCCCGGGTCCGCCGCCCGAACCATCGGGGGCCGCCGTCGTTGAACCCTGCTGAAGACGATGCATCCGCCTCAATCCGTGGAGGAGACAAGCATGTTCGTCAGCTGGGTGTCGAGCAGATTACGGGGACGCGGACCGAGCCGCGCACCGGTGGTGCGGGTGCCGGGCCGGGGCGCGGAACGCGTGGCGGGCACGGTGGCGGTGACCCGGCGCGGTGTGACGCGGGGACTGCTGGTCTCGGCCGTCACCATGGCACTGGCCCCGGTCGTCGCCGCCTCACGGTCCTCGCGCCCGGCCCGCTCCGACGACCTCTCCTTCGACGAGGTGTACCGCGGCCGGCATCTGCTCGGCAAAAGGGCCGGCTCGGACGGCCGGGTCGCGTTCTCCGGCGGAGCGTGGCTGGTCACGGTGGACGGCGGGCCCCTGCACCTGATGCGCCGCGCGGACGGCGGCTACCTGAGCATGGTGGACCACTACGTGTCGTACCCGACGGCGCTGGAGGCCGCGCGCGCCGCCGTCGACGAACTGGACCCCGCCGAACACCTGCGGTCCATGGACGGCATGGACGGCATGCCGGGCACGGACGGGATGGGCGCCGGGCGGCACCGCGGGGGCGGAAGCACCACGCACGGCAGCGGTACGGAAGGGGGCGGCCACCACCATGGTGTACACGCGTAAGGACGTCAGCACGCTGACCGGCGCGGAGCGGCGCCGATTCGTCTCCGCGATGCTGGAGGTCAAACGCCGCGGCGAGTACGACGAGTTCGTGCGCACGCACGTCGACTACTACGTCGCGGACGGCGACGACGGACTGCGCGCGGCCCACATGACGCCGTCCTTCCTGCCCTGGCACCGCCGCTTCCTGCTGGAGCTGGAGGGTGCGCTGCGTCGGGTGGACCCGTCGGTGAGCGTGCCCTACTGGGACTGGACACGGGACCGTACGCCGACGTCCTCTCCGTGGACCAAGGACCTGCTCGGCGGCGACGGGCGGCGCTCCGACCGCCAGGTGATGACCGGGCCGTTCGCCTACGCGCAGGGCAAGTGGACCATCAGGGAGGGGGTGACGGACGGGAAGTTCCTCACACGGGAGTTCGGCCGGCCGCGGCAGCCACTCCAACTGCCCACGGCACGTGACCTGAACACCGCCCTGGAGGACCCCGTCTACGACACGTCGCCCTGGAACTCCACGTCCACGCGCGGCTTCCGCAACAAGCTGGAGGGGTGGGGGCGCGGGTCCGGCAACGCGGCCTGGGCCAACCACAACCGCGTCCACCGCTGGGTCGGCGGCCACATGCTGGGCGGCGCCTCCGTCAACGATCCCGTGTTCTGGCTGCACCACGCCTTCGTCGACCTGCAGTGGTCGCGCTGGCAGCAGCGGCACCGCGGCGCCCGCTATCTGCCCGAGCGCCCGCCGGGCCTCGGGAACTCCCAGCACGGCCGGATCATCGCCCGCAACGAGGAGATGCCCCCGTGGGGCGTGACACCGCAGTCGATGGAGGACCACAGCGCCGTCTACCGGTACGCCTGACGGCCGTCCGTACGCGCGAAAGCGGCGAGGCCCCCGGCAGTGACTTCCTGCCGGGGGCCTTTCGCGTGGCGTGGGTCAGCGGCCGTAGCCGTAGCCGCCGCGGTCCTTGTCCTTGTCCTTGCCGTGGCCACCGTCGTTCGAGCAGTGGTTGCCGAAGGCCGGGTTCAGCAGGCCGATGACGCTGACGGTGTTGCCGCACACGTTGACCGGGATGTTGACCGGCACCTGGATGACGTTGCCCGAGAGGACGCCGGGCGAGCCGACGGCCTCGCCCTGGGCGCCGGCGTCAGCCATGGCGAAACCGGCTCCGCCGATGACAACGGCACCCGTGCCGAGGGCGACAGCGGCGACCTTCGCGATGCGAGACATCACGTTCTCCTTTGGTTCGATGAGTGCGGTGGCACGGACGCGACCGCACTCCCCTTCAACGCGTCCGCCCACGCCTGGTCACGGGCGTTCATCGGGGTATCACCCATCGACCGGCACCGGACGGGCGGCGGAAATTCGCTTCGGTCCGCCCCGCCCGCTCAACTAGCCTGCCGGGCATGCCGACCGAACGATCCACCGACCGGACCAGCGACGAGGGGCCCGAACGGCCGACCGCCCACGCCCCGTCCGCCCCACCTGCCGCACCCGCCGGGCGGACCGACCCGGTCGAGGCGGCCGACCTCGGCGGCGCGGTCGGTCTCTTCGCGGAGGAGTCCCGGGCCCGCGCGTTCGCCGCCGTCGTCCTCGGCGCGGCCACCCCCGCACAGGTGACCGAGCGGACGGGCCTGTCCCCGAAGGACGCCGCCACCGCGCTGCGCAGGCTGCGTGACCAGGGCGTGATCGCGGAGGGCGGCGACGGACTCGCCGTCGTCTACGACCGCTTCCGCCAACTCGCTCGCTCCGCACGGGCGTCGAAGCCCGCCGCCGCGAGCTACGGCTCCGGTGACGAGCGGTCCGAGACGGTGCTGCGGACCTTCGTGCGCGACGGCCGTCTCGTGCGGCTGCCCGCCCAGTGGGAGCGCAAGCTGGTCGTCCTGCGGCACATCGCCGAGCGGACCTTCGAGCCGGGCGTCGAGTATCCGGAGCGGACGGTCAACGAGAAGCTGCGCGCCTGGTGCGAGGACGCTCCCGTCGACCATGTGACGCTCCGGCGATACCTCGTGGACCTGCACCACCTCCACCGCCGGGTCGGCATCTACCGGCGGCCCGCGACGGCCGTCTGAGCCGCGTCCCTTCCCGGTGACGGGCGGGGCGGGGCGGGCCGGTCAGCCGAGGCGGCGTACCGGACTGCCCGCCAGATACGCCTGCACGTCCTCGACCGCCGCGCCGTAGTACGTCGCGTAGTTGGACCGCGACACGTAGCCGAGGTGCGGGGTGGCGAGCAGGCGGGGGGCCGACCGCATCGGGTGATCCGCGGGCAGCGGCTCCACGTCGAAGACGTCGATGCCCGCTCCGGCGATCCGCCCGGCGCGCAGCGCGGTGAGCAGCGCCTCCTGGTCGACGATCGCCGAACGCGAGGTGTTGACGAGGAAGGCCGTCGGCTTCAGCAGAGCCAGCTCGGCGGCGCCGACGAGGCCCCTGGTGCGGTCGCCTAGCGCCAGGTGCACGGAGACGAAGTCGCTGCCCGCCAGCAGCTCCTCCTTGGAGGGGGCGAGCTCCACCCCCACCTCCTCGGCCCGTTCCTTCGTGAGGTTCTGGCTCCAGGCGCCGACCCGCATGCCGAACGCGAGACCCACCTGGGCCACCCGGGCGCCGATCTTGCCGAGCCCCAGCAGGCCGAGCCGGCGGCCGTGCAGATCGGCGCCGACGGTGCTCTGCCAGGGGCCGCCCGAGCGCACCGCCTCGTGCTCGGTGACGATGCCCCGCGCGAGACCGAGCAGCAGCGCCCAGGTCAGCTCGACCGGAGGCGTCGAGGAACTCGGCGTGCCGCACACGGTCACCCCGTGCGCCTCGGCTGCCGCGTAGTCGATCACGCTGTTGCGCATCCCGGACGCGATCAGCAGCTTCAAGCGGGGCAGCCGGGCCAGCAGCGAGGCGGGGAAGGCCACCCGCTCGCGCAGCGTCACGACGATCTCGAACTCCGCGAGGGCGGCGGCCAGCGTGTCCTCGTCGGCGAAGTGCCGGTCGAAGGAGACGACCTCGACGCGGTCCGCGACCGGCGACCAGTCGGCGATCTCGGTGGCCACACGCTGATAGTCGTCCAGCACGGCACAGCGAAGTCGCATGTCGTATCCCTCCCAGGCTCAGCCGGACCCTACCCGAGCGGCTGTGGGGTGAGCCTGGCGCCCCGTGACGGACGGCTCATCCGGAAGCCCCTACGGTCACTCCCTCCCCATGGCAGTATCTGGGCTTCATGAGTGCGTCCCCGGCGGTACGGAGCCTGCGCGCGGCGGTGTTCGCCGTGCTCTGCGTGCTGCTGGCGGCCGGCGGACATGTGCTCGCCACCGGGGTGGCCCCCACGCGCGGCGCCGTCTGCGCGGGACTCCTCGCCGTCTTCGCCGCCGGCTGTCTGCTGTGCGGCAGGGAGCGGTCGCTGCTCGGGATAGCGGGCGCGATGCTGGTCGCGCAGGCCGGACTCCACCTCGGGTTCGGGGCCGGGCGCCCCCGGATGACGATGACCATGCACGGGGCGCACATGACGTACACCCACGCCCACGCCCTGACACCCCACGCCACGGCCGCCCACGTCACCGCCGCCCTCCTCGTGACCTGGTGGCTGCGGCGCGGCGAGGCGGCCCTGTGGTCGCTGCTGCGCCGGGCCGTCGCCTTCGTGCCCGGGCTCGCCGCCTGGTGGAAGGGGCGCACGGGACTCGCCCCCGCACGGCCGTACGGGGATGCCGCGGGCCGTCCGGCCGAACCGCGCCCGCTCCGCCAGGTGTTGCTGCGGCACGCCGTCTCCCGCCGGGGACCGCCGGCAGGGCTCGTGTCCACGCCCTGACCACATCCCCTCCCGTACGGAGTTCCCCAGATGTCCCCGACGAGCACCACCCTGCGCCGCACCGGCACCGTCGCCGCCCTCACCCTGGCGGGTGTCCTGGCCGCGGCGGGCGCGGCCTCCGCGCATGTGACGGTCCACCCCGAGAGCTACGCCAAGGGCGCCACGGACGGTGTCCTGAGCTTCCGCGTCCCCAACGAGGAGGACACCGCGAGCACCACCAAGGTGCAGGTGTTCCTGCCCACCGACCACCCCGTCCTCGGAGTCCTGGTCACGCCGCAGGCGGGCTGGACCGCGAAGGTGACGACCACCAGGCTGAAGAAGCCGGTGAAGACGGACGACGGCACGATCACCGACGCCGTCTCCGAGATCACCTGGACCGGCGGCCGGATCCGCCACGGCGAGTTCCAGGACTTCGACGTCGCCTTCGGTCAACTGCCCGACGACACCGGCCGGCTGAGCTTCAAGACGCTCCAGACCTACTCGGACGGCAGCGTCGTCCGCTGGATCGAGGAGGCGAAGGCGGGCGCCGACGAGCCGGAGAACCCCGCTCCCGCGCTGACGCTCACCGCCGAGGGCGCGGGGGGCGAGGCCGCGGAGGGATCCGGCGGAGCCGCCGGTTCGGACGCCGACCAGGCGGCCCCGTCGTCCGCGTCGTCCTCGAAGGACAGCGAGGAGTCCACCGCGAGCGACAAGGCCAGTGACTCCACCGCGCGCTCCCTCGGAACGGCCGGCCTGGTCGTCGGCGTCCTCGGCCTGATCGCGGCCGGGTTCGCCATCGCCCGCGGCCGGAACGCCCGCCCCTGACGCTCCGCGTCACCCGCTTCGCCGACCGGAGCCTCCGGACGGCGGCGCGGGCGGCGTCATGGGGATCACGTGTCCCTGGCCTCAGTCCCGCGCCGGTCCCTGCTCGGGTGTCTGCTTCCTGCGGACGAAGAGGACCGCCGCGCCGCCGATGACGACGAGCGCGATGGCGACGCCGGCGATGACCGGCGTCGCGTCGGAACCGCCCGTCTCCGCGAGGTCGCTGCCCCCGGTGCCCCCCACCGACGCGGGACTCGGCTCACTGACCGTCTGGGTCGTGATGTCGCTCGCGCCGCCCTGGGTCCGGCAGTCCAGTACGCCCTTGAACCGCTTCGCGAAGCCGCTCGGACCGCTGATCGTGAAGTCGTACGCCTGGTCCTCCTGGAGCGGGACCGTCATCGTCTGGGCCGCGCCTGCCGCGATGGTGTGCTCGACGCCCATCAGCTCGAACGTGAACGGCGCGTCGCCCTTGTTGACCGCCGTGATGTCCACCCCGCCGTCGGCGCAGTTCTTCTCGGCGGTCAGCGCCGGTATCGCACCCTTGGCCGCCCAGTCCACGGTCGCCGTGGCGGAGACGCTGGACTCGCTGGAGCCCGCCAGGATCTGCGTCTGGCTGCGGGACTCGGAGGCGAAGGCCCGTCCGACCGGCACGCTCGTGGACGCGTTCACCGTCAGGGACGCCGACCCGTCCGCGCTGTCCTTCGGTATGTCGAAGAAGAGACGGCTGCCGTCGGCCGCGGAGGTGACCGGCCTGCCGTTCTTGTCGACCACCTTCACCCCGCTGGCCGTGTCCGCGGGCGGTGTCACCGTCACGCCGTCCGCGTCCGTGTGGACCGTGACCGGGCCGAGCCGCTCACCCGCGTGGCCCGAGACCGCGGCCGGGGTCAGGGTGAGCGAGGCGTCGGGCTCCGGGAGGTTCCGCGCGTTCTTCTGCAGATAGTCCGCGAGCTTCTCCGCCCGCGGGTCCGCCGCGTCCACGTCCGCGCCGTCCGAGTAGCGCCAGATGGCCACCTGCGTGCCCGCCGCCGCGTCCTGCTCGGTGAGCCCGCTGACGCCGGCCTTCTCGGCCAGCGCCGTCAGGTCGTTCACCTGCGGGTAGGAGTTCCGCAGGATCCAGCGGATCCTGCCCGCGTCCTTGTTGCCGCTCAGTGACGTGCCGCTCCAGGAGGTCTCCTGGTAGCGGGCGTCCCGCTGCGTCGGGTTGTGCAGGTCGATGCAGTACGTCTGCAGGGTTCCGCCGTCGTCGACGGACATCTCGAAGAGCCCGGCGGAGACCCAGGAGTCCTCGCCGTTGTCGTGGATGACCGCGGACCCGTACGTCTTCAGGTCGCCGAGGGTGGCGGTCGCCCCGCCGGGGCTCTGCGGCGTCTCGTCGGCGACGGCCGTGCCGGCGGTGGCGATCGCCACCGTGGCGACGAGGCCCGACACCAACGTCGCGGCGGCGAGGCGGGCTGCCCCTCGCCTGCACGCGGACAACGCAGAAAACGCGGAAAGCACAGAATTCCCCTTCGTGCAGGACCCGTTGACATGGGGGGACGGTCCCGCCAGCAGAATCAGAAGCCCCGAGAGCTGTGTTCGGCATCCTAAGGAAGCGGCACAACGCTCTCCCCGGTGATGTCGTCCGATAACCGATCCGACTCGGAATCGTTATCGCCGTACGGCTGTGAGCTGCGCTTATCGACAAATCCACGCGGTCTGTTCGAGAGCGCATCCGCCGATAAGCCGCAGTCCGGTCAGAGCGTGACCGCCTCTGACATCACGTCACCCCGGCAGGCTCGGCCGACTGTTGGGCCGGCTCCCGCGCCGTGTCATCGGGCTCCGATTCCCAACTCGGCTCGGGGCGGCCGCCCGCCGCGCCCCCGGCCTGCTCGCTCTCCCTGGCCGGACGCCGGAACGCCGACGTACCGCGGGAGAGGTCGTGGCCGATCGCCACCGCGTCGATGTCCGCCGACGTCCAGCTCTGCCCGTCACGGGTCTCGGTGCGCACCTTCAGCCTGCCCTGCACGATGACGGGATCACCCACCGACACCGAGGCCCCCACGTTCGTCGCGAGCGCCCGGTTCGCCCACACCGTGAAGAAGTTGGTGTGCCCGTCCGTCCACCCGCTCTTCTCGCGGTCCCAGTACCGCGAGGTCACCGCCAGCCGGAACCGCGCCGACGCGCCGTTCGCCAGTTCCCGGTACACGGGCCGTGTCGCCACGTTGCCCACCGCGCACACCATCGTCTCGTTCATCGCGAAGTCCCTCCCGTGCGAATGCGTCCGTCGCGGCGACCGCATGCGCTGCGGTCGCCGCGAGATCAGACTGCCTTCGCCGGGCCGGGCCCGCCCGGGCCTGTGCACCGCGGGGCGGTGGTGGAAATCCGCGTCACCCGACCGGGGCACCCGCCGGCGCCACACCCATGACCCGCCCGTACTGCTCCCGCACCTCGCGGTACCGCAGCAGCTCCGCCGCCACCGGATCGAGAACCCGGGCCCTGCCGCACCCGGCCGCCGCCTCGCGCAGCCGGCGTTCCGCTTCGAGGCCGTAGCGCCGGGCGGGCCCGCGGGCCGCCATTCTGCTGCTCCACTCGACGGCCGGACCGCCGACGATCCCGCACACCATCAGCAGCACGGGAACCCCGAGGTTGGGCGAGGCGATCCCGACGATCTGCGCCCCCAGCCAGAGCCCGCCGACGACCTGGACGATCGTCATCATGGCCTGCGCGAGCACCGCGACCGGCCACCAGCCGGGCCGCGGCGGCCGGCCCACCGGAGTGACCGCCCGCGCCGCCATGTCGTCCAGTGCCTCCGGCAGCCCCTGCGCGCCCCGTACGGCCGCCTCGCGCACCGCCTGCGCCCAGGGGAGCGGCAGCCCGTACGCCGCCCGGTCCGCGACCGTCCGCACGGCCTGCTCCACCCGCTGCCGCGCGGTGGCCTCCTCGTCCGCCGGGGCCCGCACGGGCAGTCGGCCGGTCGGGGGTTCGCGCCGGTCCTGGTGCCAGCGCCACAGCCGCAGCCAGGGGGTTCCACAGGCGCGGTTGGCGTTGCGGCGCCAGGCACGCTCGGCCGCCTCACCGGCCGCCACGGCACCCACCGCGTCCGCGAGCCGGTCCGCGAACTCGTCGCGCGCCTCCTCGCTGAGCCCCACCCGGCGCCCGGTCGCGTAGACCGGACGCAGCCGCGCGGCCGCCGCGTCGAGATCGGCCGAAATTCGCCGGGCCGCCGCGCCGCGTTCCCCCACGAACTGGCCCAGACACTCACGCAGTTCACCGATGCCGTCACCGGTGAGCGCGGACAGCGCGAGGACGGTCGCGCCCGGCTCGCCGTACTCGCCGAGCGCGATGCCGTCCTCGTCGAGCAGACGCCGCAGATCGTCGAGGACCTGGTCGGCGGCCTCGCCGGGGAGCCGGTCCACCTGGTTGAGGACGACGAAGGTGACCTCCGCGTGCCCGGCCAGCGGCCGCAGATAGCGCTCGTGCAGGACGGCGTCCGCGTACTTCTCCGGGTCCACCACCCAGATGACCGCGTCGACCAGCGCCAGGACGCGGTCCACCTGCTCACGGTGCTGCACCGCGGCGGAGTCGTGGTCGGGCAGGTCGACCAGGACCAGGCCGCGCAGCTGGGCCTCCGCCTCCGCGCTCTGCAGCGGGCGCCTGCGCAGCCGGCCGGGGATGCCGAGCCGGTCGATGAGGGTGGCCGCGCCGTCGCTCCAGCTGCAGGCGATCGGCGCAGAGGTGGTCGGCCTGCGGACGCCGGTCTCCGAAATGGCCACGCCGGCCAGCGCGTTGAAGAGCTGGGACTTGCCGCTGCCGGTGGCCCCGGCGATGGCGACCACGGTGTGCTCCCCGGACAGCTTGCGGCGCGCCGCCGCCTCGTCCAGGACACGGCCCGCCTCGGCGAGGGTCCTGCTGTCCAGCCGGGTGCGGGAGAGGCCCACCAGTTCGCGCAGCGCGTCCAGGCGCGAGCGCAGCGGTCCGTCGTACGCGAGCGGCGCCGGCGCGGCCGGTACGGCGGCCCGGGTCTCCACCACCGGCGTCTGGTAGCGGACGGGGGCCGACTCGTTCACGCGCCGGGCGATCAGGCCGTCGTCCCAGACCGGGCCGTCCTCCGCGCGCGCGGAGGAGTCGCCGGTACGGGGGGTGCCGGCCCGGGCCGGGCCGTCGCCCCGGGGAGCGTCGCCCTTCCCGTTGGGGCCGGAGTCCCGGGGGGTGCCGTTCGCGCGGGACGGGGCGTCGTCGCCCTCGCCGCGCGCGCGGGGCCCGGCCGCCGGGGCGCTCTTCGAGGCGGCCGCACCGGACACGCCCCCGGTACGCGCGCCCTCCGTCCGCGTGTCGCCGTCGCCGTCCGTCCCGGCGCCCTTCCCGGCCCCGGCCCCGGCCGCCGAAGCCGCCCTCGCCGAGGTGCCGTTCTCGCCCGGGGACTCGGAGCGAGCGCCGTCACCGGAGCCCTCGGCACCCGCGGCGGTGTCCCCGGGGGATGCCTTCTCGGGGACCTCCTCGGAGCGGACGCCTTCGGAGCGGGTCCCTTCGGGACGGACCTCCTCGGAGCGGTCCTCGCCGGAGCGGTCCTCTCCGGGGCGTGCGCCGCCGGAGGGGTCGTCTCCGGGACGGTCGGCGTGATCCGTGTGGTCAGTGACGGCAGTCACCGCGGTCACCTCTCCTTCTGCAGTACGGACAGCGCGGCGATGAGTTCGGCCTGGGGTTCCGGATGGACGTCGAGCGCGTCGAGCGGCGCGAGCCGGCGCTCGCGCTCGGTGTGCAGGGCCTTGTCGATGAGCTCCGTGAGCATCCGGCCGCCCTTGTCGCGCAGCCGCAGCGCGCCGTGCGCGCCGATCCGCTCGGCGAGCCCCTCACCGGCGTTGCGCGCCCTGCGTCCGCCGAGGAGGGCGGTCGCGACGAGCGCGGCCACCACCGAGGGGTCCGGCGCGACACTCTTGTCGAGGTCGCGCACCTCCTCCTCGGCGTACTCCTCCAGGACGCGCCGCCAGCGGCGTACGGCCATGCCGATCCGGTGCTCGGCGCTTTCCAGCGTGGGGTCACGGTCCGTCAGCCCCGGTGAGTCCGAGGCGGGTTCACGGCGCCACGCGTCGTCCACCCGCTCGTCGGCGGCCGTCACGGAGCACAGCAGCAGGGCGGACAGGCTCTCCACGAGCGCGTCCAGCAGTTCGTCGGCGCTGCAGTCGAGGGGATAGGCCCGCCACCGCTTGAGGGCGTCCCCGGAGAGCACGGCGCCGGCCTGCAAACGGCCCTTCACGCGCGTGTGTTCGCTGTCGTACGCCCCGTCGACGGCCGCCGTGAGACGGGTCGCCGCCGCGTACTGGGCGGCCGCGGCGCTCGCCAGCTCCGGCATCCGCGACTTCATGGAGTCGAGCACTCCGTAGGCCGTGCGGGCCATCGCGTCCTGCCGGGCCCCCGGGTCCTGGACATGGTGCTCGAGCCAGGTGCGCAGCGGCGCCACCGCGGTCGCGGGCAGCAGGCCCCCGCCCCAGGCGGACTCCGGGAGTTCGGGCACCGTGAAGCGCGGGACGTCGCCGAGTCCGGCCTTGGTGAGCAGTGCGCCGTACTGCCGGGAGACCTCGGACACCACCTGGTGCGGCACCCGGTCGAGGACGGTCACCAGCGTCGCCTTGTGCTCCTTGGCGGTGCGCAGCAGATGCCAGGGAACGGCGTCGGCGTAGCGGGAGGCCGTGGTGACCATCACCCAGATGTCGGCCGCGCAGATGAGTTCGGCCGCCAGGACGCGGTTGTCGGCCACCAGGGAGTCGACGTCGGGCGCGTCCAGGAGGGCGAGTCCGCGGGGGAGGGTGTCGGCGGTCTCGATGCGCAGGACCCGCTCCCCGCGGTCGCCGAGGGCGGGGAGTTCGTCGCCCGGCTCCTGATGGGGTACCCACACACGCGTGAGCTGGGGCAGCACACGCATCCCGCTGAACCAGTGGTGGTCCTCGGGATGGCACACCAGCACCGGCGTGCGGGTCGTCGGGCGGAGCACGCCCGCCTCGCTGACCCGGCGCCCCACAAGGGAGTTGACGAGTGTCGACTTGCCGGCTCCGGTGGACCCCCCGATGACGGCGAGAAGCGGTGCTTCGGGTTCTCTCAACCGGGGCACCAGGTAGTCGTCGAGCTGTGCGAGCAGTTCGTCGCGGTTGGCACGCGCGCGGGGAGCCCCCGCCAGGGGCAGCGGGAAGCGTGCGGCGGCGACACGGTCGCGCAGGGCGGAAAGTGCGTCGAGCAGCTGAGGCCGTACGTCCAAGGTCACCACATGCGAAGAATGCCCAATTTTGGAGGCTTTCTGAAGCATATGGGTATGCCTGCGCGCCGACCGGACACAGGGGGCGGAAGGGATGACTGGGGCGCAGGCATAACGAGTGCACAACACCCGATGCGTGAGGCGCCAAAAGCGGTGCACGATTCGTACCCGCCTGCGATTATCAGGACCGCTTCACTGAACCTCCACATTGAGCCACGGAGGTGAAGCATGAGGGACAGGGATGCGGGAGCCCTATTCTTGTCCCCGGCAAGGTCAGGGATCAGCCCGCACCAGGGCACCAGGACACCGGCCGACACAACCGGCCCCCGTAGCTCAGTGGATAGAGCAGGCGCCTTCTAAGCGCTTGGCCGCAGGTTCGAGTCCTGCCGGGGGCGCCAGTCTCCGCCCTCCCTCGGGAGGGCCTTTTGCTGTTCCGGTCCGGCCCGTCGGCCCCGCCGCGCGGCCCTCCCCGGCCCGCCGTACAGCCCTCCGAGACCGTTCCGGCGGCGCGAAAAGCGGCACAACAGTGATCCTTTCGGCGTACGGCATTCACCTCGCCGTACGGCCGAACGGCGCAGCCGCTCTCCGCCACCGCCCGTCCCGCGGAGTGTGCCGGTCACCTGAGCGTGTGCGAGGTCCTGCCCGACGCGTCGTCGATCTCGTCGTGGGCCTTGGTCAGCAGACGCATGGCGAGCTCGTTCAGCGCCCGCCCGCCGGCGACCTCCTCACCGACCCGCGGCTGGTTCGCGTCGGACGGATGGCGGCTGGCGTACCCGTGGGCACGCATCTCGCTGCCGTCGGGGAGCCGCACGAGGGCCGCGGCGCGCGTGCGGTGCTCGTCCTCCTCGAATTCCATCTCGACGTGCCAGCCGACCGTGGTCCGTGGCCGGGTCTGTGTCATCGCGATCACCTCCGGAGCCGCGTCCCCCCGCCGACCCCCCGATGAACCCTCTCCTGAAAGTGTCCTCCTTCGGCCCCTCCCGCACGAGACGGGCCGGATCCCGGGGACCGGGAGCGGGGGGTGGAGACGGGCGGTGACGGTCCCGCTACCGGCACGGACGGTGAACGGCCAGGTCACGGGCCCTGGACCGAACGGGTTTCCCCCGAGGGGTGGCCGTCAGGCAAGATGGGGTGTATCTGCCCACTGCCGATTTCAAGCGTCCGGACGGTTTCTCTTGGCTGAGTTCATTTACACCATGCGCAAGACGCGCAAGGCGCACGGCGACAAGGTGATCCTCGACGACGTCACCCTGAGCTTCCTCCCGGGTGCGAAGATCGGCGTGGTCGGTCCGAACGGTGCGGGTAAGTCCACCGTTCTCAAGATCATGGCGGGCCTCGAGCAGCCCTCCAACGGTGATGCGTTCCTGTCGCCCGGCTTCAGCGTCGGCATCCTCATGCAGGAGCCGGAGCTGGACGAGTCGAAGACGGTGCTGGAGAACGTCCAGGACGGCGCCGCCGAGCTGATGGGCAAGCTCAGCCGCTTCAACGAGGTCGCCGAGCTGATGGCGACCGACTACTCGGACGCGCTCATGGAGGAGATGGGGAAGCTCCAGGACGACCTGGACCACTCCAACGCCTGGGACCTCGACGCGCAGCTCGAGCAGGCCATGGACGCGCTGGGCTGCCCGCCCGGCGACTGGCCGGTCACCAACCTGTCCGGTGGCGAGAAGCGCCGTGTGGCGCTCTGCAAGCTGCTGATCGAGGCTCCGGACCTGCTCCTCCTCGACGAGCCCACCAACCATCTCGACGCCGAGTCGGTGAACTGGCTGGAGCAGCACCTCACGAAGTACGCGGGCGCCGTCGTCGCCGTCACGCACGACCGGTACTTCCTGAACAACGTCGCCGAGTGGATCCTCGAACTGGACCGCGGCCGCGCGATCCCCTACGAGGGCAACTACTCCACGTACCTCGACAAGAAGGCCAGCCGCCTCAAGGTCGAGGGCCGCAAGGACGAGAAGCGCGCCAAGCGGCTCAAGGAAGAGCTGGAGTGGGTCCGGTCCAACGCCAAGGGCCGCCAGACCAAGTCCAAGGCCCGCCTCGCCCGTTACGAGGAGATGGCGGCCGAGGCCGACAAGATGCGGAAGCTGGACTTCGAGGAGATCCAGATCCCGCCGGGCCCGCGCCTCGGCTCCATCGTCGTCGAGGTCCAGAACCTCTCCAAGGCGTTCGGCGACAAGGTCCTCATCGACGACCTCAGCTTCACGCTGCCGCGCAACGGCATCGTCGGCGTGATCGGCCCGAACGGCGCCGGCAAGACCACGCTGTTCAAGATGATCCAGGGCCTGGAGACGCCGGACACCGGCGCGATCAAGGTCGGCGACACGGTCAAGATCAGCTACGTCGACCAGAGTCGCGCCAACATCGACCCGAAGAAGACGCTGTGGGCCGTCGTCTCCGACGAGCTCGACTACATCAACGTCGGCCAGGTCGAGATGCCGTCCCGGGCCTACGTGTCCGCCTTCGGCTTCAAGGGCCCGGACCAGCAGAAGCCCGCGGGTGTCCTCTCCGGCGGTGAGCGCAACCGGCTGAACCTGGCGCTGACCCTCAAGGAGGGCGGCAACCTGCTGCTCCTCGACGAGCCCACCAACGACCTCGACGTGGAGACCCTGTCCTCGCTCGAGAACGCGCTGCTGGAGTTCCCCGGTGCGGCCGTGGTCATCTCCCACGACCGCTGGTTCCTGGACCGGGTCGCGACGCACATCCTCGCGTACGAGGGCGAGTCGAGGTGGTACTGGTTCGAGGGCAACTTCGAGTCGTACGAGAAGAACAAGGTCGAGCGTCTCGGTGCCGACGCGGCCCGCCCGCACCGCGCCACCTACAAGAAGCTGACCCGGGGCTGATCGGTCTTGCGCCACATCTACCGCTGCCCGCTGCGCTGGGCTGACATGGACGCGTACGGCCACGTCAACAACGTGGTGTTCCTCCGCTACCTGGAGGAAGCCCGTATCGACTTCCTGTTCCGCCCGGAGAAGGACTTCAAGCAGGGGTCCGTGGTGGCGCGCCACGAGATCGACTACAAGCGGCAGCTGGTCCACCGGCACGCGCCGGTGGACGTAGAGCTGTGGGTGACACAGATCAGGGCGGCGTCCTTCACCATCACCTACGAGGTGAAGGACCCGGACCAGGTCTACGTCACGGCCTCGACGGTGATCGTGCCGTTCGACTTCGAGCAGCAGCGCCCGCGCCGGATCACCGCCGACGAGCGCGACTTCCTGGAGTCCTACCGGGACGACGAGGACGAGGCCGTCGCGGCATGACCGTCCTGCACCTCGCCGACGCGGGGGAGGCCGCCGATCTCGGCGCCTTCCTCGCCCGGCTGGTCCACTACGACCGTGCGGCCGCCGTGCGCCTCCAGGCGCACGGCACCACCCTCGCCGTGTTCGGCCGGCCCCCGTCGTTCGAGGTCCTCGCGATCCGCACGGCACGGCTGGCCAAGCCCTACGAGCACGGTCTCGACGACACCCTCGACGTGACCGTCTCCGCGGGCGAACTCCTGGAGTCCGTCGACGAGCCGGCGGCCACCGCGACCGTCCCGGGCGCCGTCACCGGACCGCCCTGGGCCGGGGTGCTGCCGCCGCGCGGCGGCTGGCGGCAGGAGCCAGGGCTGCCCTCCCCGGACGCGGTGCGCGCCACGGTCGCCGCCGTGGTCGCCGAATTCCGCTCCCGCACAGGGGAGTTGGCGCCCGAGCTGCGGACCCGTGCCGAACTGGACCGCCTCGGGCGGGAGATCTGGTCCCGGCCGCTCGGTGACACCGCGCTGCCCGTCAGGGCCGCGCACGCCGCCCAGGCGCTGGGATTCCTGCGTCCCGCCGCTCCCACCGCCCCCCGTGTCCCGGCCCGCGCCGCGGACGACCGGCGACTCCCCTCCGGCGAGGGCGAGTTGGGGCTGTACTCGTCGGGAGCGTGGCTTCGGCTGCGCACGCCCTTCGGGTCGATAGCCGTCCGCAGGGCCGGACTCGGCGCCCTGGACATCAGCGTCCACTGACCCGGTACTCCGGGAACCGCAGGGTCACTCGGGACGGCTGTCGTCCGGCCACACGCCGATGTGGTCCGCCTCCAGCTCCAGGGCCACCCGGTCCCGCATGCCCAGCGCCCGCGTGTGGTCCGCGGGGAGTTGCAGGCGCCCCGCCCGGTCGAGCATCGCGTACTCGCGGGCCACCACCGCCTCCTGGCCCGTCGCCGCGTCGACCTCCGTGCGGCGCAGCACCTCCGTGGACGTCCGCCCGTCGCGGATGGCGACCGTGCGGCGGACCTCCGAGGCGACCGCCTGGTCGTGCGTGACGATCACGATGGTCGTCCCGAGCCGCTCGTTGGCCGTGCGGAACGCCGAAAAGATCTGCTCGGCGGTGTGCGAGTCGAGTTCACCGGTGGGCTCGTCCGCGAGCAGGACGGCCGGCGCGTTGGCGAGGGCCACCGCGATGGCCACCCGCTGCTGCTGACCGCCCGACATCTGGTGCGGCCGCCGGGCACGGCAGTCGCCGATCCCCAGCAACTCCAGCAGCTCCAGAGCCCGTTCGGACTGCGCGCGGCGGCTCGTCCGGCGGGCCGCCAACTGCATCGGCAGAGCCACGTTCTGGGCCGCGGTCAGGTAGGGCAGCAGGTTGCGGGCGGTCTGCTGCCAGACGAAGCCGACGACCTCCCGGCGGTAGCGCAGCCGGTCCTTGGCGTTCATCGTGAGCAGATCGCGGCCCGCCACCCGTGCCGCGCCCGCCGTCGGGGTGTCCAGTCCGGCCAGGATGTTCATCAGGGTCGACTTGCCGCTGCCCGACGCCCCCACCAGAGCCATCAGCTCGCCCTCCCGGACCAGCAGATCGAGACCCTGGAGCGCCTGCACCTCCACCCCGTCCGTGGTGAAGATCCGGACCAGGCGGTCGCAGGTGATCAGGGCGTCGTGGCCGTAGGCGGGACGGTCCCGGCGGGCGGCGGCGCGGTCCGCGAGGTCGGCGAACGTCGGTCCTGCGGGCTGTGCGGAGCCCGCGGTCCGAGTCGGGTCGGCGGTGGTCATGGGCGACTCCCGGTGCTGCTCGTCGAAGGGATGCGCGAGGTGGCGGCCGAGCCCGCGGGCGGCCCGCGGTGCGGGAGTGCTGCCGTCATCGTCCGTCCCCCGCCCGCAGTTCCCGGACCGAGCCGCGCCGCCCCGTCCACCACGCCTGCGCCAGCGCGACACCCGTGGCGACGGCCAGTACGGCCAGGGACGGGACGAGCAACGAGAGCGCGTCCGTGCGGAGCCGGGCCGCTCCGCCGGGCACGGGGCGGCCCGCCACCGCGATCGCCGTCAGATCGAGCCCGGGGGACAGGAGACGGATGGCCGCCCAGCCCGTGAGCGCGCCGCCGACCGCGGCCAGCAGGGCCTGGGGCAGGGACTCAAGGACCAGGAGGCGGCGCCCCTGGGCCCGGGTGAGGCCCATCGTGCGCAGCCGGGCGAGGAGTGCCGAACGTTCCGGGGCGGCCCGGACGAGGGCCAGCAGCAGGGCCAGCACGGCGTATCCGGCGCCTGCCGCGACCGCCGCCGTGTAGATCCGCTCCGCGCCCGACTGGAGGGGCGAGTCGACGTACGCCGCCCGTACCTCCGCGCGCAGCCGGACGTCCACGCCGCTGCCCGCCGCCCTGCGCAGCGCCGCCCCGTCGAGGTGGTTCCCGGTCAGGAGCACCGCGGTCGGCCGCGCGGCCCGCACGGTGAGGGCCTCCCGGTCCACGACGAGGAAGTCCAGATCGGTCACGGCGGGCGTCACGTCCCGTACCGCCGCGATCCGCACCGTCACCTTGCTGTCGTCCTCAAGGCGCACGGAGAACGGGGCGGTGCCGAAGCGGTCGGCGAGGGAGGGGGACGCGATGGCGGGGACCACGGTCCTGTCGGTGCCCGCTCCGGCGGAGCGCAGTGTTCCGGCCGGGAACCCTCCGAGGCCCAGCTCCCGGGCCAGGTGTCCGTAGGCGCCCGGTTCGACGCCCACGAACGCCGCCGTCTCGCCCGCGGTGCCCGACCCCCTGGCCGCCTGGGCCCGGTAGGCGACGCTCACGGGGACCGCCTCGCGCACGCCCCGGGTGCCGCGGATGCGGTCGGGGAGAGCGGTGGGCAGGGCGTGGGTCGCCTCGACGCGGGCGTCGGCGCCGGTGGTGAGGAGGGCCGCGTGGTCGCGGGCGGTGTGCACGCCCGCGAGGACCGAACCGCCGAAGGCCGCCGTGGTGAGCGCCGTGAGGAGGGCCAGCAGGGGCAGTGCCGTGGAGGCCGAGGTGCGGCCCGCGCGGGCCAGCGAGAGATGGGCGACCACTCCGCGCAGCCGCCCGGCGGGCCCGGACAGCCGGCGCAGGGGGAACGGATAGAGCCGGACCAGGACCAGGGCCGCGATGACGCCGACCAGCACCGGCGCCAGGGCGACCAGCTGGTCGCCGGACCCTCCGGGGGAGCCGGCGCCGTCGGTCCCCCCGCGCCGCAGGCCCGCCACCGCGGCCGTCGCCAGCACCAGAACGGTGAGTTCCGCGACCGTGCGGCGCCGTGAGGGACGTACGGACGCGATGTCCTCGCGTCCCCCGTGGACGAGGACCGCGCGATGGGCGAACGCGGCACGCACCGGCAGGGCGGCGCAGGCGAGGGCGGTCACCGCGAGGGCGGCGGCCACGGCGTAGGAGACGCGGCCGTGCGGGACGGCGAGCAGGGCCAAGCCGAGGCCGAGCGCCCCCGCCGGGACGGCGACGACGGCCGTCTCCGCCAGCAGTCGCCCGAGGAGGCCGCGCAGCGAGCCGCCGCGGGCGCGCAGCAGGGCCAGCTCGCCGCGGCGGCGCTCGGCGGCGAGACCGCTCGCCATGAGGACGACGACCGCGGCGACCGTGCCCGCGCCGAAGGCGGCGACGGCCACCAACGGGGCGATGCCGGAGCGCAGTTCGGTGAAGGACGCCAGGACCTCGTCGAGATCCGTCGTCGCGTCCGTCAGCGGGTCCACGCGCTCACGGATCCGCGACAGACCGGGGCCCGACTCCAGCGCGGCGACCGCGGAGGCGAGCCGGGACACGTCGTGCGCGGTCGGACCGGACGTGTCGGGCGCCACCTGCCAGTACCGCTCGGGTTTACCGGGCGTGCCGAGCAGGACCGGTCCCGCGTCCGGCGCCAGCAGCAGCGCGCCGATCCAGTACGTGCCGCCGTCGCTGGGCAGTTGGATGAGGGACGGATCGCGGATCAGCGGGGTGGACATCCAGTACGCGCCGTCCGGCTCGCGCGGCGCGACGATGCCGGTGACCCGGACGGCCAGCGGCGCGCGCTCCAGACCGGGCACGTGGATCACCGAACCGACCACGATGTGCAGGGCCTCGGCGGTCTCGGCGGTGACGGCCGCCTCCACCTCGGGAGTCGTCGCGGTGACCGAGCCCGTCGCGCGGGGCAGACGGCCCGAGGCCGTACGGGAGTGATCGCCGAGGGCGTTCTGGGCCACGAGCGCGATACGGGGCGGCAGCCCGCTCGGCCGGGCCAGAAAGGAGTCCGGAACGCTGGGGGGGTTGGCGGTGCGCACCCCGTACGAGGACTGGGCGCGGTCGGCGACCAGGGGCTTCTCGACGGCGGACAGCACGGCGGCGTAGCCCTTGCGCAGTGCGGTCTCGCGCAGCGCGTTCTCCCCTTCCTGCCGGGAGAGTTCGACGTCGGGCCGCGGGGCGAACAGCTGGACGGTGGTCAGCCGGGGTGCCGCCTCGTCGAGGGTGCGGCGCAGGCCGGCGTCCTCGTACCGGTCGACCGCGCGCGGGAAGGCGGCGGCGAGCGTGGCGGTGAGCGCGACGAGCAGGGCCAGCGCGAGAGCCGCCCCGGGGGCTGCCCGCAGCCGGGTGCGTACCCAGGGGGCCACCACCCTCGGCCCGTCCGGGCGGGTGCGCCCGCGCGCTCCGGCATCCGTGCCGTCGTCCGTGCCCGTCATGTCACTCGCCTCCCTGCCGGCGCAGCGAACTGTCCGCGTCCGGGCGGCGCAGCGCCATGAACGCCGTGATGGCCAGAGGTGTCACGGCGACGCCCGCCAGCAGCACGGCCACATGCGGCAGAGGGAGCCGCACCAGGACGGCGGGCACCGGGCGGGTGGCCTCCGAGGTCAGGACGATCAGGGGGACCACCGCGCGGGTCAGCACCGTTCCGAGCACCACCCCCACCACCAGCGCCAGGCCCACCAGGACGCCCTGTTCGGCGGCGATCAGCCGGGCCAGCTGGCGGCGCGGCGCGCCCAGCGCCCGGAGCACCGCGAACTCGTCCCGGCGCTCGCGCAGCGAACCGGCCGTGCTCACCGCGAACCCGACCGCCGCCAGCGCCGCCGCGACGACGGCCGCCGCCGCGAACGCGGCCTCGGGGCCCGCCCCGAACGGGTCGTCGCGCAGCCGGTCGGCGACCTCGTCCCGCACGACGACCTGCGACGGTTCGGTGCCGGGCAGCTTGCGCAGGGCCGCGGCGACCCGCGCCGCGTCGCGCGGCGCGGTGTCCAGCCACCACTCGGTGGGCGGGACGCTCTGCCCCTCGTGCGCCTGCAGCACCCGGTTCACGGCTCGCAGATCGACCAGCAGCGCCCCGCCGTCACCGTCACCGCCGTCGGCCTCCGAGGTGGTCGGCAGGGCCCGTACGGTGTCCACGATCGTCACGGGGACCGTCTCGCCCGCGAAGGGCACGTCCAGCTGCTGCCCCTTCCGCGCGCCCGCCGACTTCAGGAAGCGGTCGGTCGCGACCGCCGTGACCTGCGCGGCGGTCGACCGGTCCGGGTGCAGCCGGACGGTCACCGCGGTGACCTGCCAGGCCAGATCCCGCGGCACGTAACCGGTGCCGTAGCGGACGGACAGGGCCGTGCCGGAGGACGTCACCAGCTTCGGGCGGGTGGGTCTCGTGCCGTCGTCCGACGCCGCCGCGGTGCTGCTGGTCTGGGAGTCGGCCTTCCAGCCGGCCGGCAGCGCGAGCCGCCGCCGTGTCCCGCCGGCGTCACTCACGTTCACCTCCCGCAGGTCCACCTGGTGTCGCTGTGCCGTGTCGACGGGCTGGGTCATGTCCAGCTGGACGCCGGTCAGTGTCAGGGGCCCCGCCGCGAGGTCGAGGGACAGGGCGTGCGGCCGTCCGTCGGCGGGCAGTTGACCGATGCGCTCGGTGTACGGCGTCCCGAAGCGGTCCTCCAGCGTCGCCGAAACGTCCACCTCCACGCGGGAGTTCGAGCTGCGCAGCCGCATCACCAGACCGAGTCGCGTCGAGCCCTTCGGGATCGCGACCCCCTTCGTGGCGCCCCTCGCCGCGAGCCCCTTCAGCAGCGGTCCCGCGGGCCGTGCGGCCAGATCGCCGCGGAGCAGCATCCCGTCCGCGGCGTGCGCGGTGTCCATCGCGAGGACCGCCGCCGTCCGGCCGCCCGACAGCGGCAGGGTCGTCCGCAGGGTGGGCGCCGCGGCGCGGACGCCCGGGAGCGCGGTCAGGACGGCCGCCTCGCCCGGTCCGGCGTCGCTGTCCGCGCTCACGCGCACCGGCGTACCGGCGAGGAAGTCCGCCTGGTCGTCCTGCGAGCGGTTCCAGGAGGCGCCCTGGCCGATGGCGAGCATGCCCATCGCCACGGCGAGGACCAGCAGCAGGACCGGTCCCGCGCCGCGCATCGGGCGCCGGCTGAGCTGCCAGCCCGCGAGCGCCGCGGGCAGCCCGCGGCCGCTCGCCGCCCGGTGCTCGGCGAGCCGCGCCACGGGCGGCAGCAGCCGCAGGGTGAGCACGGTTCCGGCGAGCAGCGCGAGGGCGGGCGCCGCCACCAGGAGCGGATCGATGCCGAGCGACCGCACGCCGGTTCCCGCGGTGGTGCCCGGCCCGGTGGAACCGCCGTTCAGGGCGCCGGAGGTCTGCCGGTCCAGCTGCCAGTAGGCGACGGCGGCGATCACCAGCAGGCCGATGTCGGCGCCCGCGCGCACCGGAGCCGGCAGCGCCCGTGCCCGCCCCGCGGGGCCGTCGCCCGACGTGAGCGCCGGCAGGGTCACCGCGAGGGCGCATCCCAGCGCCACTCCCGCGCCGACCAGCCACACCCCGCCCCGGCCCTGGGCGACGTCCAGGCGCAGTCCGATGCGGGCCAGCGCCCCCTGCCCGGCGAGCAGCCGGGTCAGCGGGCCGGCGACCAGCGGCGCGCACAGGGCGGCCGGCACGGCCAGCAGCAGCGCCTCCAGGGCGGCGAGCCCGGCGATCCGTCGCCGGGAGGCTCCCCGGGCCCGCAACACCCGTGTCTCGCCCGCCCGTTCGGCGCTCAGCAGCCGGGCGACCAGCAGCAGCGCGTATCCGGCCAGGAGGGCCAGCTGCAGGGCGACGATGAGGAGGGTGGAGCGCGACACGAGCAGCGAACGCTCGACACTGTCCAGGATCTCGGGCAGCGCGGTCGTCACGGCGGTCGCACCGCTCAGCGCGTGGTTCGCGCGCAGGGCCGGCTGGGCGTCCCGAGCGGCGTCCCGCAGGGCCTCGATGCCGCCGGGCGAGAGCGTCGAGAAGTCCGCCGACGCCTGCCACGCGGACTCCCCGGCGCTGACCCGGCCGCCGGTGAGGACGCCGGGATCGGCGAGGAGGGGACCGTACGTCGTGAAGTCGACCTTCTTGATCCCGCGTCCGCCCAGCTCGTCCAGCCGCCAGTAGGGCGCGTCCGGCCGGGCGGGCCGGTACAGCCCGGTGATCAGGACCTTGCGCCCGGGGCCGCCGAGCCGGTCGACCAGGGCGAGGCGGGCGCCCGGCTTCAGACCGAGCCGTTCGGCCGCCGACACGGGCAGGGCCACCTCGATCGCCGAGCCGCCGGGACCGGTCGCCGGTCCGGGCAGCCGTCCCGCGGTGATGTCGACCTGGGTGCGGTCGAGGGCGGCGAAGTGGGTGAGGTCGGGATCCCCGGCCCGCGCGGCGGGTTCCTGGAGGGACCGGGGCAGTGCGTAGGAGCCCGACCGCACCAGCGTGCGCACGGTCACCGGGTATCCGGCGAAGGTGCGCCGGGCCCCCTCGCGGACGGCGGTGTCCGCGGCGGCCCGCTGGTCCGCGGGGAGGTCGGCCCGGACGACGAGCGCGGTGTCCGCGGTGTTGCCCGGGTCCCGGAGCGCGTGGCGCAGCGAGGCGTCGCCGATGGCGGCGGAGTAGGCGGTGAGCGTCGCGAGGACGGCCGTGGTCAGCAGGACCGTGAGCAGCGCGGCTGCCAGCAGCAGGCGGTGCGCCCGTGCGCGCAGTAGGACGAACCCCGTCACCCGGCCCCCCGCCGTCGTTCCGGATCTCGGACGATCGCGATGCTGTCAGAGCGGAGGGCCCGCGGGTAAGCGCTTGTAGACCTGCCTTGACCGGATCGTGACCGGAATCCGACGTCGAACGACCGGAATGCGCCCGTCAGTGACCGGTGATCAGCCCGCCGTGTTCACCATGGAGGCGGCCGCGTACGTCAGGTAGTTCCACAGGGTGTGCTCGTGCTCCTCGGAGAGGCCGAGCTCGTCGACCGCGACGCGCATGTGCCGGATCCAGGCGTCGTGCGCGGCCTGGTCGACCTTGAAGGGCGCGTGCCGCATCCGCAGCCGCGGGTGTCCGCGGTTCTCGCTGTACGTCGTCGGGCCGCCCCAGTACTGGATCAGGAACAGCGTGAGCCGCTCCTCGGCCGGGCCCAGGTCCTCCTCCGGATACATGGGCTTCAGCAGCGGATCCTCGGCGACCCCCTCGTAGAAACGGTGCACGAGGCGGCGGAAGGTCTCCTCGCCGCCGACCTGCTCGTAGAAGGTCTGCTCCTGCAACGTGCCGCGCCGAATCTCATTCACGTCCCCCATGCTCTCAGACCCGGTGACCGAGGACCGAGGGCTTAGGACCACCCCCGGGAACAGCGGGGTACGGCGTCCCCGCGGTGACTTCGGGCGGATCGCGGGGGAGCCGCCGCGGGTGCGGCCGCTCGCTCCGGGAGCCGTACGGCAGCACAGTGGAGGTATGGGTGCGCATGCTCTGGAGACCGGACCGGAGGACCTCGCCTGCCGGGCGCGGGCGGCCCTCGTCCGCGAGATCGACCGGAGCGGGTCCTTCGCCGCCGACCCGCTCTGGCGGGAGGCCTTCGAGGCCGTCCCGCGCCATCTCTTCGTGCCCTTCTACTACGTCGGCGGCGCGGCCGGCACCGGCGGCTTCGAGCGGGTGTGGAGCGAGGACCCGGACCCGCGGGTCCGGGACGACTGGCTGCGCGGCGCCTACGAGGACACCCCGCTGGCGACCCGGGTGCGCGACGGCGAACTCGTCTCCTCCAGCAGCCAGCCGTCGCTGATGGCCAGGATGCTGGCCGAACTGGACGTACGGGACGGGCACGACGTCCTGGAGATCGGCGCCGGGACCGGCTACAACGCGGCCCTGCTCGCGCACCGCCTCGGCGACTCCCGGGTGACGACCATCGACCTCGACGCGGAGATCACCGAGGCCGCACGCCGGCACCTGGACCGGGCCGGACACCACCCGGCCGTCGTCACCGGCGACGGCGCCCGCGGGGTGCCCGAACGGGCCCCCTTCGACCGGATCATCGCCACCTGCACGCTCACCACGATCCCGCCCGCCTGGCTGCCCCAGTGCGCGCCCGACGCCCGCATCCTCGCCCCGCTGGCCACCGGACTGATCGCGCTGCGCGTGCGGGGCCCCGGGCACGCGGAGGGCAACTTCCTGCACACGCCCGCCTACTTCGTGCCGCTGCGCGGCGACACCTCGCCCGGCCCGCGGCCCGAACAGCTCGGCGGGCTGCCGCGACGGGCCCGGGGCCAGGACCTGCTCCGGTTCCTGCTGACCCTGACCGCGGGCCGCCTCGACCCGCGGGAGGCGTACGCGCTGTGGGAGCGTGAGGGCCGGCCGGAGCGCGAGCGGTACGGGGTCACGGTCGGCGACGGGCGCGCCCGTGCCTGGCTGGACGATCCGCGGGGGCGATACGTCTGGCCGCTGACGTGAGGCGGCGCCCCGCCGGCGCGGCCTGGTCCGGGGCCCCGGACGCACGGAGGCGGTGCCCCGGACTCCTCCGGAACACCGCCTGCGTCACAGATCTGCCGGGCCCCGTGGGGCCGGGGCTCAGCCCCGCCGGATCGTGATCGTCGTCCAGGCGCCCACGTGCACCCGGTCGCCGTCCTGGAGCGGCACCGGCACGAACGGCTGGATGGGCTCCTCACCGCCGTTGACCGTGGTGCCGTTCGTCGAGTTCTGGTCCACGACCGCCCAGCTGCCGTCCGGCTGCTGCACCAGCATCGCGTGCTGGTGCGAGACCCCCGGGTCCTCCGGCGGCACCGACAGGTCGATGTCCGGGGTGTCACCGGTGGAGTGCCGGCGACGGCCGATGGTCAGCTGGTTGCCGGTGAGCGGACGCTGCTGCTCGGGCGAGTACGCGGGCAGGTTCAGGCCCGCGGCCTCGGGGCCCGAGCGCTGCATCATCGCCATGAAGTACTCGCGGTCCGGACCGATCGTCGCGCTCCACGACAGCGGCTGTTGTTGCTGCTGTTGCTGGTAGCCGGGACCGGGCGGGGCCTGGGTGGCACCGGGCTGCGGGTATCCGTAGCCGCCGCCCTGGCCGGGACCGCCCTGGCCGGGACCGCCCTGACCGCCGGGCGAACCGGCCGTCGGCGGGGAGATCACCCAGTCGTCGTCACCGCCGCCGAATCCCGGACCACCGGACTGCGGGCCGCCCTGCTGCGGCGGCCGGCCCTGGGTGAAGGGAGCGGCGGGCTGCTGGGTGTAGGCCTGCTGCGGAGCGCCGTGGCCGCCGGGCGTGGGCCCGGGCGGCGGCGGAACCGGACGTGCCGGGTCCCCGAAGGCCTGATCCCCGCCGAAGGCCTGATCCCCGCCGAAGGGGGAGGGGCCGCCGTACTGCTGGCCGGGCGGGCCCGGCGGGATCGGCTCGGCGGGCCGGTTCATCTGCGAGGGCCGCGAGCTCTGGTAGTCGAACGGGTCGTGTCCGGGGCCGCCGGGACCCGGACCGCCCTGGCCGCCGGGACCCTGCTGCTGGAAGCGCGGCGGGACGCCCTGGTTGCCGGGGCCGCCCTGCATACCGGGGCCGCCCTGCATACCGGGACCACCCTGCTGACCGGGGCCGCCGAACGCCGAGGGTCCGCCGGGGCCGCCCGGAGCGGAACCGGTCGGCCGCGGCGCCGCCGGGGTGTAGGACGTCGCCGTGTTGGTCAGGTAGTTCCACCGGCACTCCTCGCAGAACGGCGCGGCGCCCTCACGGGGCGTGCGGCACTGCGGGCAGAGCTCGGGCTCGCCGCCCTGTACGGCGGACGGATGGGTGCGGCCTCCGCCCTGCTGCGGCGAACCGGGCGGCGGATAGCCGTATCCGGCGCCGGGGGGCGGCGGGGGCAACGGGGGCACGGCACCGGCCATGCGGTGACCGCAGACCTCGCACCAGTCGTCGGAACCCGACTGGTGTCCGTTCGGGCAGGTCGGCATGTCGGCGCTTCCCCCTCTCCTTTTCCGGTCGCTATGACCGGGTTTCTCCGCTTCCCTTCGGGAACCGGGCTCGCTACTTCTTTACACGAACAGTCTTTGTGGACCGTGTCTCGAGGGTCATCTCGTCGGCCTCCTCGACCCGGGCCTTCAATCGCACAGTACCTGCAGCGACGTCGACCACGTCCACCACCTTCGCAAGCAGTTTCGCAGTATCGGCGTTGCCGGAGGCGCCGGCGAGCTGAACGGCCCGTCCCAGCTTGGCCGTTGCTCCGTCGACATCTCCCGCTTTGCGCAGGTCCAGACCCTGTTGGATGACTTGTGCCAGTTCGGCCTGACCTGTGTAGTGCGCGACCTGCGGGTTGATGGACGTCGAGGCGACCATGTCGTCGGTCCACACGGCCCGCACGAGACCCTGTGCGCCGAGGTTCTGCACGCTGCCGTCGGCCTGCGGGATCACCAGCGAGACCCGGGCCGCGAGCATCTCCTGGCCGATGCCGGCCGTGGGGACCTGGACGCAGACGTGGTAGTCGCGGGACTCGTCGCCCCACGAGCCGGTGGGGTAGTCGCCCGCGCGGGGGCCCGCCTCGGTACGTCGGTCCGTCAGGTCCTCGACCGTGGGCGCCATCTGCTTGACGAACCTGATCTCCGTGCCGACCGGCGTCCAGAGCCGCAGCGCCACGTCGGCGACCTCCTTGCCCATCGCCGTCTCCATCATCTGCGTGAAGTCGGCGGCCAGGGCGGCCGGGTCGGCGACGATGTCGGAGGTGCCGAGCAGCGCCGAGGCGATACCGGTGACCTCCTTGACCTCCCAGTCGGTGCCCACGCCCCGCGCGTCACAGGTGAAGCGCCCGGCGCAGGAGTCGAGGGCGGCCCTGAGGTCCTCGGGCGACTCGTGTTCGTTGCGGCCGTCGGTGAGCAGGATGCCGTGCCGGATGGCCACGTCCGCCGACGACAGCAGGCGGTCGGCGAGCCGCAGCCAGGTGCCGATCGCCGTGCCGCCGCCCGAACTGAGCTTGCGCAGGGCCTGCTTGGCCTGTCCGCGGGTGGCCGCGTCGGCGACGGCCAGCCGGCCGCTGCCCGGATAGACCTCCTTGGCGACGTGCGTGCCGCCGATCACCGCGAAGTGGACGCCGTCGCGCAGCGTGTCGATCGCGGCGGCCGTCGCGTCACGGGCGTTGCGCATCTTGGTCGGCGGGTAGTCCATCGAGCCCGAGCAGTCGACCATCACCACCACCGCGGCGTCCGGCGCCTGGCCCGCGGTGTACAGATGCGGCGCGGCGACCGCGGTGCCCACGGTGCCGCCGCCGGTCGCGCTCACCGTGACGATCGCGTTGACCTCACGCCCGCCCTCGGGCAGGTACTCGTTCTGGTACACGTCGACCGAGAACTGCGGCACGTTCGACTTCGAGAAATTGGCCATGCCTTGTGTGTCCCCCTCGCGCCCCCGCCACCGGCGGAGGCCATGACTGTGCGGACCGGTCCCCTGCGGTCCTCGGCCGTCCCCGTCCGTTCGTCGGCCTCAGGCCGATCCTGCCCCCTGGACGGGGGCGGGGAACGGCAGGACGGCCACTGTTACGTTGTCGTGGCCCCCGCCGTCCAGCGCGTGGCCCACCAGGACCTGGGCGCTGTGCAGCGGACGCTCGGCGGCGTCGAGGGGCACGGCCCCGGCCATGTCCTCGGCCGCCTCCGCGTAGTTCCACAGCCCGTCGGTGCAGACCACGACCACACCCGGCCGGTCCGGCTTGAAGGACGCGGTGTGCGGCTCCAGTTCGTAGGCGTCGGCGCCCAGCCAGCCGGTGATCGCGTGGGCGCGCTCGTCGGCGTACGCCTCCGCCTCGTTCATCAGACCCGCGGCGACCATCTGCGCGGCCCACGAGTCGTCCTCGGTGAGCCGGGCGGGCAGCGAGGTGCGGTCGACGGGAACCCAGTAGGCGCGGCTGTCGCCGACCCAGCCGATGATCAGCAGGGCCGGGGTGACGACGGCGCCGACGATGGTGCAGGCGGGCGCGTTCACGTGCGGGGCGTGGTCGCCCTGCGCGGTGGACGGGTCGGCCAGCGCGTTGACGGCCTCCGCCGCCGAGACGATCGCCTCGTGCATGGCCTGCTGCGGGTGCGTGCCGAGCGGCAGGGCCGCCATGAGCGACTCGCTCGCCGCGCGGGACGCCGCGAGGGACGCCTCGTCGGGGCGGGTCGCGGAGGAGACGCCGTCGCAGACGATCGCGACGACGGCGGGAGAGCCGTCGGGCAGCGCGGTCGAGGAGATCGCGAACGCGTCCTCGTTGCGGTGGTGGCGCAGACCGCGGTCGCTGACCGCGGCGACCGCGCCCAACTCCTTTTCCATGTGGTCCCGTTCACGCGGCTGCGCGTGCCCGCAGTTCTCGCAGTACCCGTCGGTGTCGACCTGGCCGGACCGGCACGCCACGCACGTCCTGCCTCCCGCGGGGGGTGCCGGCAGGTCGGCGGTGCGGGGATCGGCCGGCACCGCGGGCGCCCCGGGGGCGGCCGCGACGCTCTCGGCGGCCGGCGGGGCGAGAGGGTACTCGTCGGGCTCCGGGGGCCGGTCGAACCGTACGCCCGGCGGGGAATCTCCGTGCGGGTGCTCCGGGTGCTCCGGGTGCTCCGGGTGCGGGAGTTCGGATCCGCCGGAGTCGGTGCCCCGGATGTCGGCGGCGTGGTGCACCGGCGCGGGGACGTCGGAGGTGTCGACCTCCGGCGCCACGGGCCAGTCCACGGAAGGCGCCGCCCGCGCGGGCGCGGAGGCGTCCGCGCCGACGCCGTTGATGGCGATCGTGGGGTGGTCCTGGGGTGGTTCCGGCACCGTCGACAGGTCGTAGCCGCACGCACCGCAGAAACGGTCACCCGCCTCCAGCGGCTCCTCGCAACTGGGGCACCGCGAAAGGGCCGTGGGCTGGGGCATCTGGGACATCAATCACACCCACGTCCGGGGGCGGTAACGGTTTGCACGTTCCACCAGGTCGATCCTCTCCTCGCCGCCCCGCGCGAGCCGGGCCAGCGTCCGGTACGAACGTTCGAGGCCGAAACGGAGGCCGCGTTCGTCCAACGCGCTGCCGAGCAGCACATGTCCGCCTCCGGAGGCCGGAGCGGAACCCTGGCTACCGGAGAGTACCCAGTCCAGGGCGCAACCGAGGACCTCCGTCGACAACTGCTCGCGTCGCACCGCGTCGAGACCGAACCCGTCGAGCGCCTCGACCTGCCCCGCGGCGGCCGTCAGGTCGTCCAGGAACGGCGGTGCCGCGGCGTCCGCGACCGGGCGCTGCCGCAGCCGCGCCCGCACGGCGGCGACCCGCGCCGCCGTGTAGTGGATCGACGACTCCGGTACGGACTCCAGGGTGCGTACGGCGGCACGGCGGTCGCCCGCGCCGAGCTGCACGCGGGCCAGTCCGAACGCCGCGCTCACATAGCTGGGGTCCGTCGTCCAGACCAGGCGGTAGTACTCCGCGGCGTTGTCCAGCTGGCCGAGCACCTCCGCGCACAGGCCGAGGGCCAGCTTCGGCGCGGGCTCGCCCGGGAAGGCGTCGTACACCGCGTCGAAGGACAGCGCCGCGATCTCGTTCCCGCCCGTCGCGAGCGCCGTGACACCGCGGTACCAGACCACCCGCCAGTCGTCCGGGTGGTCCGACTCCAGCGCCTCCACCCCGTGGTGCGCGGCGGCCACTTCGCCCATCTCCAGACGGGCCCGCAGTTCGCGCAGCCGCAGCTCCGGGGAGCCTGTCGGGGCCGCGTGCAGCGCGGCGATCAGCTCGGCGGGCGCCGACGCGATGAGTCCCGCGAGGAAACCGGCGTTCGGGTCGCCCGGGTCCACCCGGGGAACGGGCAGCGCGAGCGCGGCGGCCGCCGCGGGAACGGGCTTGACCAGTGCGGGGGAGTCCGGAGCCGGGGGCAGGGGTGCCGCGCCGTTGCCGCCCGCGGGCAGTCGGGGCGCGGCCTTCCTCCCACGGACGGGGGCCACCCGGGCCCCCAGCCGCGACACGTCCTCGGCCACGGTCCCGAACAGCTCCGTGTCGGTGACCTTCGTCTCCGGCCCGAACAGCGTCGACAGCGCGGGCCGTGCCCGCCCCGTCTGGAGGGACACCACCTCGCGCAGCACGCCGGTCAGCTGCTCGGACATCTCCTGCGCCGATGCGAACCGGCGTGCCGGATCCGGGTCGGTGGCGCGGACCAGGAGCCGGTAGAACGACTCGTACTGGCGGAAGACCTCGATGTGTCCCGGGTCGGGCAGGGAGTCCACGAAGACGTTCGTGTAGCCCTGGAAGTCGAAGGTGAGGACCGCGAGGGTCCGCGCGACCGTGTAGAGGTCGGAGGCGACGGAGGGGCCCACCTCGGCGACCTCGGGCGCCTGGTAGCCCACCGTGCCGTAGATGGCCGACTCGTCGTCGTCCATGCGGCGCACCGCGCCCATGTCGATCAGCTTGAGCTGGTCCTCGGTCTGGATCGCGTTGTCGACCTTGAAGTCGCAGTACAGCAGGTTGCGGCTGTGCAGATGGCCGAGGGCCTCCAGCGCCTCGATGCCGTACGCGCAGGCCTGTTCCACCGGCAGCGGGTCGCGCTTGCCGTCCGGCGTGCGCCGCCCGTTGGCGATCTCCTTCAGCGATTTGCCGCCGACGTACTCCATGACGATGTACCCGTCCAGCGAACCCGTCCGCTGGTCGAGGTGCTCGACGAAGTTGTAGATCCGCACGATGTTGGCGTGCTCGATCTCCGCGAGGAAGCGCCGCTCGGAGATGGCCGCCGCCATCGCGTCCTGGTCGCCCGTGTCGAGCAGACCCTTCAGGACCACCCAGCGGTCGGAGACCGCGCGGTCCACGGCGAGGTACACCCAGCCGAGCCCGCCGTGCGCGAGACAGCCCGCCACCTCGTACTGGCCGTGCACGATGTCACCGGTCTGCAGCTTCGGCACGAACGAGTACGGGTGGCCGCACTTCGTGCAGAAACCCTCGGTGCGGCCGGGCCGGTCACCGCGCGAACGGCCCACCGGCGCACCGCAGTCGGAGCGCGAGCAGAACCGCTTGCGCTCGGGGACCTCCGGGTTCTCCTGCACCATCCCGCGCGGATCGGGGCGCGGCACGCCCGGGACCTCGACGAGACCCGCGCCGAGCCGGCCCCGGCCGGAGGAACCCGCCGTCGAACCGGAACTGCGCACCGACACCGAACGGTTCGTCGATCCGCCGGACAGCGACCGCGACAGCCGGCCGGACACCGAGCGCCGGGACTGCGAGGAGCGCGACGACGTCCGCGAGCTGGCCCGCGAACTCCCGCGCACGCTCCCGCTGGTGGAGCCGCGCGAGGCGCCGCCGCCCGCCGTCACCCCCGTCGGAGGCGAGTTCACCGTCCCCTTCGCGGACACGACCGGGGCGAGCCCGCACGTGTCGCAGTACAGCTCGCCACCGCCCATGTCCTCGTACGACCCCTCGCAACCGGGCCGCTGGCATCTCTTCCGTTCACCCTCAGCGTGCTCACTCACGCCGCACCCCCATCCCCGCTCACGCGTCGGGCCCCCTGTGCTCGGCCCGGTCCTGCGGGCCGCCCTGCTCCGGCACCCTCGGGCTCAGCGCCTCCGCCGCGGCCCGCTGATACCGCAGCACCGCCTCCTCCGCCACCCGAAGATCGCAGGGAGCGCTCCACAGCATGCGCCGGGCCGCGTCGTAGCGCTCCACGAGGAACGGATCCTCGGCGAAGCCGAGACGCGCGACCTTCGCCTTGTACGCGTCGAGCCGGCCGCGCAGCTCCGCCCGGACCGCGAGCGGCGCGGTGACGGCCGACAACGACTCGCGGGCGCGCAGCAGTTCGTCCTCCGCCTTCTCCTCCAGCGCCTCCAGCAGCGGTGACAGGCGGTGCCACTGGGCGTGCCTGCGGTACTCCGCGGCCGCCGCCAGCTGCTCCTGCAACGCCGTCGGCGGACCGCTCACGGCGGGCACCTCGGACGCGGCGATCTTCGCGAGCACCTCGCCGCGGGCACTGCGCGCCTCGGCGAGCGTACGGTCGGCCCGGCTGAGCACGTCCCGCAGCTTCACCAGCCGCGTCTCCGCGTCCTGGCGCACGGTGAGCACCGCGTCGATCTCGCGGCGCACCTCCTCCAGGGCGCGCGCCTCACGGTCGTACGCCGTCGTGTCCGGCCGGCCGCCACCGGGGGCCGAACTGCCCTTCTGTGGCGTCCAGAAGGCGAGCGGGTCGGAGATGACCTGCTCGCGCAGGGTGGTCAGGGTGCGGGTGATCCGCTCCAGGTCGTCGCCCGAGGGATGCTCGCCGGGGCGCACGCCCACGGAGTGCGCGAGCCCGCGGGTGCGCTGGAGCTCGGCGGCCAGTAAATCGATCCGGGCGGGCAGCGCGGACCACACGGCGTCCGCGCTGACGATCATGTCGAGCGAGGACGCGTACAGCTCGTTCATCCGGTCCACCAGCGCGGCCGGCGTGAACCGCTCGCTGAGCTTGCCGCTGCCGGCCAGCGTCGGCGCGTTCGCCGTGGCCGTGGCGGAACCGGCGACCGTGATGCCCGATCCCCGCAGCAGCTCGGTCAGTTCGACCAGGTCCTCACGGCTGGACCAGCGCCTGCGGGAGCGGATCTCGCGCGCGGAGCGCAGCGCGTCGGTGTACGCGTCGAAGTACGCCCACAGCAGGGTGATCGAGGCGTCCGCGGACGTCCAGCGCTCCTTGGTGGTGCCGGTGAGCTCGGCGCCTTCGAGGAGCCTGCGGCCCGCGTGGTCCTGCAGGGCGAGGAGGGAGGTCTCGATGGCCTCGTGCTCGGCGCCGAGGCGCGCCAGCGCACGGTCCGCCTCGTCCCGGTCCATCACCGGCCCGGGGGGCTCCGTGGCGCCCATCGATCACCTCTCGCTTCCTGTCCGTCCCCGCGCGCTCGGCGGCGCGCCGGGGCAACTCTCCAGTGGTATCAGGTCGGTTACCGGTACTGGGCGGTGGGCGGTTCCTTCGAGGGGGAGTCGTCCTTCAGAGTCGGCGCGAGCCACTTGTCGTAGGACTGGCGCCAGCCGTCCTTGCGGTAGTCCGCGAGGATCCGGTTGACGCGGCGGACCAGGTCGTCCGACGTCTTGCGCATGGCCACGCCGTAGTACTCCGTGGTGAAGGTGCCCCCCTTCAGCCTGACCGTGGGGTCCTGCGCCGCCTGGCTCGCGGCGAGCGCGCCGTCGGTCACCACCGCGTCGGCCTCACCCAGTTGGAGCCGCACCAGGCAGTCGAGCTGGTTGGGGACGGCGATGACGGTGGCGGACGCGACCGGCTTGTCGGTCGTCAGCTTCTCGAAGGCCGTGGAACCCGTCGCCGCGCAGATCCTCTGGTGGGCGAGACTCTTGTCGTACCCCGTGATCGAGGACTTGTCCGGGGCGAGCACCTGCTGCCCCGTCTTGAAGTAGGGCGCGGAGAACGCGACGTCGGCAAGGCGGTCACAGGTGATCGTCATGGTGCGCACGACCATGTCGACCGTGCCCTCCTTGACGGCGGAGATGCGCTGACTGGTGGGGATGGCGCGGAACTGGACGGCGTCCGGGTCGCCGAGGATGTCCTTGGCGATGGCGTGGACCAGATCGATGTCGAAGCCCTCCAGGTCACTGCCGGCCTTCGGGTTGTTCGGGTCGCGGTAGCCCCAGCGGTAGCTGTTCTGGTCGACGCCGACGATCAGCCGCCGGTCCTTGCGCGCCTTGATGGCCTCGATCGTCGGCCCGTCCGCGCTCGACGGGGCGGGGCTCCGGTCCTGCGGGTCGGTGCACTTCTCGGCCTTGGCCTGGGTGCCCCGGCCGAGGCCCTGGCCTCCGACGTCCGCACCGCCCTCCCCGTGGGCGTCGCTCAGCGGCAGCAGCAGGGCGAAGACGAGCGCGACCGCGCAGGCGACCGCCATCGCGCCCACGCCGCCCCAGCCGCGCAGGCTCGCCCTCAGGCGTCGTGCGATCATCGCCGCTCCCCCTCTCACCGGTACTCCGAAAGCCTGCGCCCGACGCCGAACACCGCGCCCGCCGCGGCCAGGACCGCGAGGACCGCCGCGCCGGCCGGAAGCCCGCTCATGGCCCCCAGACCGTCGCTCGCCGCCTGCTTGAACTCGGTCTGCTCGTGCGTCAGCGCGAGCGTGAGGTTCTTGTCGACACCGTCGAAGCACGCGCCCGTGGGTTTCTTGTCGGGGGAGCCGATGACCTTGTCGAGCGCGTCCTGGTACTTGCCCTGCTCGTCGAACGCGCGGGCGTCCTTGTGCCGGGCCTTCCACTCCTTCATGTTGGACGTCGCGGTCTGTACGGGCTTCTCGCCCGCCGCGTCGTCCGCGAGGTTCTCCGCCACCGCGAGGCCCTTGGTGAGCTGCTTCATCTCCGTGTCGAACTCGCTGTCGTACAGGTCGACCGTCGTCTTGCCGTCGGCCAGGGTCTTGGTCTCCGCGCCCCGGCTGACCAGCGTGAGATTCTCGTTGCCCCGCGCCTTCAGGGACGCGATCTGCGCGGCGTGCAGCACGTTCAGGGACCGGACCCCGTGGTCGTAGGACTCGTCGAGCCCGGCCCGGGCGACGGTGTGCCCGACGGCGAGCCACAGCAGGACCACCACGGACGCGGCGGTCGCCGCGGCCATGCCCTGGTTCATCACCCGGTTCGTCCGGCGGTAGTTGCGCCGCTGCGCCCACACGAGGGCGCCGAGCGCGACGAGGCCGAGGGCGATCGCCGCCCACGGGTAGGGCGTTGCCTCGGCGTAGTCCGCGCTCAGCCGCTGGTTCTCGCGTGTGTAGAGCTGCTGGGCCTTCGGCAGCATCTGGTCCTGCATCTTCTCGTTCGCGTACCGGAGATAGGCGCCGCCCAGCGGGAAGCCCTGCCGGTTGTTGGCGCGGGCGCGCTCGACCAGCCCCGTGTACTCCGGCAGCAGTCTGTTCAGCTGGGAGATCGTGGCCGCCGAAGGGGAGCCCGGCTCACTGCTGTTGGCCGCGGTGACCAGCTTCGCGGAAGCCGTCCGGATGTCCCGGTCGTAGCGGTCGCGGGACTCCTTCGTCTCCTGGCCGCCGGCCAGGAAGCCGCTGGCGGCTGCGGTGTTGGCGTCGGCGAGGGAGCGGTAGATGTCGGCGGCGCTCGCGCTCAGCGGCTGGCTGCTGTTCAGCACGTTGTCCGCGGCGTCCGAACGCTGCGTCATCTGCAGGGCGGTGACCGCACCGAAGGCCACGACCAGCAGGGCCAGGAGGGCGCCGATGATCCGCAGGCGTCCCGGCTCCGTCGTCGCGCCGGCCCGCAGCCGGTCCACACCCTCCGCCCACGCGGTACGCCGCGGCGGAGCGGCCGGTGCCGCGGCGGCGGCCGGCGGCATCCCCTGGGGAGCGCCGGGCCCGGCCTGCGGCACGGGAGGTCCGGCCTGCGGCGGCACGGCCGGCATCGTCGGCGCGCCCCGCCCCGGTGGCGCCGCACTGCCTTTCGGCGGCTGTGTCACGTGACCTCCCCCATGGTCATCCGTCCGGTCACGCTCGCCGCGGACGCGGCCGGCGCGGCCGCACGGCGTAGGTGCACGGCGGCAAGTATCGCCGCCGGGACCGGCATCCGCACAGGCCTTGCCTGGATCTTGTTCGGATCACGGCGCAGCACGAATTGCCCGGCACCGCCCCCCTGCCCATGAACACGTGTTCCGGTCCGGTTCGGTTCCCGCGCCGGCGCGCCGGAACGCGGGGGCGCCCGCCCGCGCGCCCCCGCGTTCACCGGTCCGGTCAGCCCCCTTCGTAGAAGGCCCGCACGCGCGCGTGGACGTCGTGCCCCGCGCTCACCCGGTCCAGGCCCAGCAGCGCCGCACCCAGCACGGGCGGGGCCGCGACCACCTGCGGGACCGCCTTGGGGGCGCGGGCGGCGAGGAGTTCGCCGATCCGGTCGTCGAGCTGCGGGTGCCGGGCGGCGAGGATGCTGCCGCCGAGGAGGACCGGGGTCTCCTCCGCGAGCAGGTCGAGGCGGGTCAGCGCCACGGTGGCCATCGCGACCACCTCCTCCGCGAGCCGGTCGACGAGCCCGCGGGCCACCGGGTCGCCGTCCACCGCGGTGGCGAAGAGGACCGGGGTCAGTTCGTGCCGGCGCGCGTTGCCGATGCGCTCCAGGTGGAGCGCCTCGATGAGCGCGTACATGGAGTCCAGGCCGAAGTGCGCGGGCAGGGTGCGCGTCAGGGCGGTGGGTCCGCCCCGGCCGTCCTCGGCCCGTGCCGCGTGCCACAGGGCCTCCTCCGCCAGGCCCCAGCCGCCGCCCCAGTCACCGGAGATGCGGCCGATGGCCGGGAAGCGGGCGGTACGGCCGTCGGGCCGCATGCCGACGCAGTTGATGCCGGCGCCGCACACGACGGCGACACCGCGCGGGTCGGCTATCCCGGCCCGCAGGATCGCGAACGTGTCGTTGCGCACCTCCACACTGGCGCCCCACGCGCGCGCGTCCAGCGCCGCCGCCAACTGCTCCTCCTCGACGGGCAGATCGGCGTTGGCGAGACAGGCGGAGACGTGCTCGACCGCGGTGACGCCCGCCTCCGCGAAGGCCCGCCGCACGGCGTCGGCGAGCACGTCGACCGCGGTCTCGACGCCGACCACCGGGGGCCGGAACCCGCCGCCGCGCGCGGTGCCGGTCACCCGGCCGTCCGTGGTGACCACGGCGACGTCGGTCTTGCTGTTCCCCGCGTCGATGGCCAGCACGAGGCCGGTGGGGTCTGCGGGGCCGGACCCGGCGGCCGTCCCGGCGCCGGGTTCCGTCGAGGTCATGCCCACGCGAGGTGCTCCCGGTTGTGCGCGATCAGCTGGTCGGTCAAGGTGTCGGCGTAGGCGTACTGGCCGATCAGGGGGTGGGCGAGCAGGGCTCGGAAGACCCGGTCGCGGCCCCCGCGCAGAGCGGCCTCCAGGGCGAGGTCCTCGTACGCCGTCACGTTCGCCATGAGGCCCGCGTACAGCGGGTCCACGGCGGGCACCGCGAGGGGCGTGGCGCCCTTGGCGTTGATCGCGGCCTGGACCTCGATCACCGCGTCGTCCGGCAGGAACGGCAGGGTTCCGCGGTTGTACGCGTTCACCACCTGGTAGGGGCTGCCGCCTCCGCCGAGCAGCGACGCGGCGAGGTCCACGGCGGCCTCCGAGTAGAAGGCGCCGCCGCGACGGGCCAGCAGTTCCGGCTTCTCGTCGAGCGCCGGGTCGCCGTACATCGTCAGCAACTGCCGTTCCATCTCGGCGACTTCGGCCGCGCGCGAGGGCTTCGTGCGCAGCTCCTCGACGACGGCGTCGTGCGCGTAGAAGTAGCGCAGGTAGTACGAGGGGACCACGCCGAGCCGGTCGACGAGGCTGCGGGGCAGCCGCAGGTCGTCGGCGACGGCGTCACCGTGCTCGGCGAGCAGCTTGGGCAGGACGTTCTCGCCCTCGGGGCCGCCGAGGCGTACCCCGGTCTCCCAGGTGAGGTGGTTGAGGCCGACGTGGTCGAGGTGCACGTCGGCGGGGGAGACGCCGAGCAGGCCGGCGAACTTCCGCTGGAAGCCGATCGCCACGTTGCACAGGCCGACCGCCTTGTGGCCCGCCTGGAGGAGGGCGCGGGTGACGATGCCGACCGGGTTGGTGAAGTCGATGATCCAGGCGTCCGGGTTGCTGCGGCGGACCCGCTCGGCGATGTCCAGCACCACCGGAACGGTCCGCAGCGCCTTGGCCAGACCGCCGGCGCCCGTCGTCTCCTGTCCGACGCAGCCGCACTCCAGCGGCCAGGTCTCGTCCTGCTGGCGGGCCGCCTGGCCGCCGACCCGGAGCTGCAGGAGCACCGCGTCGGCGCCTTCCACGCCCGCGTCCAGGTCGGAGGTCGTGACGATCCGGCCGGGGTGGCCCTGCTTGGCGAAGATGCGCCGCGCCAGGCCGCCCACCAGCTCCAGACGGTCGGCCGCCGGGTCGACGAGGACCAGCTCCTCGACCGGCAGGGTGTCCCTCAACCGGGCGAAGCCGTCGATGAGTTCGGGGGTGTAGGTCGACCCTCCGCCGACCACGGTGAGTTTCATGGTTAACCCTTCACTCCGGTGAGCGTGACACCCTCGACGAACGCCTTCTGCGCGAAGAAGAACACGAGGATCACGGGGGCCATGACCAGAACGGTCGCGGCCATGGTGAGATTCCAGTCGGTGTGGTGCGCGCCCTTGAACGACTCCAGGCCGTAGGACAGGGTCCAGGCGCCCTGGTTCTCCGAGGCGTAGATCTGCGGTCCGAAGTAGTCGTTCCAGGCGTAGAAGAACTGGAACAGCGCGACGGCCGCGATACCGGGCTTCGCCATCGGCAGGACGACCTTCAGCAGGGTCCGCAGGTCCCCGCAGCCGTCGACCTTGGCGGCGTCCAGGTACTCGTTGGGGATGGTCATCAGGAACTGGCGCAGCAGGAAGATGGAGAACGCGTCCCCGAACGCCATCGGGATGATCAGCGGCCACAGGGTGCCCGACAGGTCCAGCTGCTTGGCCCAGAACAGGTACATCGGGATGATCACGACCTGCGGCGGCAGCATCATCATCGAGATGACCAGCATCAGGGACAGATTCCGGCCGCGGAAGCGGAACTTGGCGAGGGCGTAGGCGACCGGGATCGACGAGACGACGGTCAGCACGGTGCCGAAGCCCGCGTACAGCAGGGTGTTCTTCCACCAGGTGAGGAAGCCCGGGGTGTCGAAGACCTTCTTGTAGTTGCCCCATTCCCAGGTGTGCGGGATCAGGTCGCGGCTCAGGGCCTGGCTGTCGCTCATCAGCGAGGTCAGGAGCACGAACACGAAGGGCAGGACGAAGAAGAGGGCGGCGGCGACGCCGAGCGAGTGGATGGCCACCCACTCCAGGAGCGCCTTGCGGCGGGCGGTGCGTTCGGCGGGGGAGACGGGCTTCGTCAGCTCCGCCGGCTTGTCGAGTACGTGGGTCATCGGTCAGTCACCTGCCTGGATGAGACCGCCCCGGCGCCGCATCAGGAACGCGGTGAACACCATGGACAGGGCGAACAGCACGAGCGCGACCACACAGGCGGAGCCGTAGTCGAAGCGCTGGAAGCCGAGGTTGTAGACGAGCTGGGGCAGGGTGAGCGTCGACTTGTCGGGATAGCCGGGCTCGAACTGCGTGCCGGCGCCCTGGATGACGCCCGAGGCGACCTTCCCGGCGATCAGCGGCTGCGTGTAGTACTGCATGGTCTGGATCACGCCGGTGACCACGGCGAACATCACGATGGGCGAGATGTTCGGCAGGGTCACGTACCGGAAGCGCTGCCAGGCGGACGCGCCGTCGAGTTCGGCGGCCTCGTACTGCTCCGTCGGGACGTCGAGCAGCGCGGCCATGAAGATGACCATCAGGTCGCCGATGCCCCACAGGGCCAGCAGGGTCAGGGCCGGCTTGGACCAGGAGGGGTCGTTGAACCAGCCGGGGGCCGGGACGCCGACCTTCTCCAGGATCGAGTTGACCGGTCCCGTACCGGGGTTGAGGAGGAAGGCGAAGGCCATGGTGGCCGCCACCGGCGGGGCGAGGTAGGGCAGGTAGAAGAGCGTGCGGAAGACACCCGTGCCCGTCTTGATCTTCGTGATCAGCAGGCCCACACCGAGTCCGAACAGGACTCGCAGGGTCACCATCACGAGGACCAGCCACAGGGTGTTGCGCAACGCGGGCCAGAACAGCGGGTAGTTCTCGAAGACGTACGTCCAGTTTTTCGTCCCCGCCCACGTCGGCGGCTTGAAGCCGTCGTAGTGCATGAAGGAGAAGTAGACGGTCGAGATCAGCGGGTAGGCGAAGAAGACCGCGAACCCGATCAACCAGGGCGACATGAAGGCGAGGGTCCGCAGCGCCGTCCGGCGGCGCTTCGAAGCCAGCGTGACTGTGCTCATCGCGTGGCTACTTCGCCTGCGCGATGTCCGTGTCGATCTGCTTGGCGGTGGCTTCCAGGCCCGCCTTCAGATCCTTCGTCCTGCCGCTCTCGTAGTCGTATCCGAACTGCTGGAGCGTCACGAGGTAGGTGCCGCCGTTGATGGACGCCGGCGTCGTCGTGGAGTTCGGGTTCGACGCGATGTCCAGGAACGTCTTGAACCGCGGGTCGTACTTCAGCTTCGGCGACTTGAGGGCGGCGAGGGTCGAGGGCACGTTGTGGATGTCGTTGGCGAAGCCGACCACCGCGTCCGTGTCCGTGGTCATGTATTTGACCAGCTCCCAGGCCGCGTTCTGCTTCTTGCTGGTGGCCGCGATGCCCGCGATCGTGCCGGTGGTGTAGCCCTTGCCGTACTGGTCCGCCTGGTCGTCCGGCACCGGCAGCGGGGCGACACCGATCTCGAAGCCGGGCTTGGCCTCCTCGGCCATGCCGAGCCGCCACTCGCCGTCCAGCTGCATGGCGACCTGACCGGTGTGGAAGGGGTGCTTGGGGCCCCACTCGTCACCGAGCTTGGAGCGGTAGGTCTCCAGCTTCTTGAAGCCGCCGAGCTCGTCGACCAGCTTCTTCTGGAGGGTGAAACCGGCCGTGAAGGCGGGGTCCTTGGCGATGTTCGACTTGCCGCTGCTGTCGAAGTACGTCGGCGAGAACTGCCCGAAGTAGTGCTCGGTGGTGGACTCCCAGCCGTGGTAGTTCGGCATGAACCCGAGCTGGGAGTAGGAGTCGCCCTTGGTGACGGTGAGCTTCTTGGCGTCCTTCGCGAACTCCGACCAGGTCTTCGGCGGCGAGGAGATCCCGGCCTTCTCGAAGGCGGTCTTGTTGTAGTAGAGGCCGTACGCGTCACCGAGCAGCGGCGCCGTGCAGCGGTTGCCGTCGAACTGGGTGTACTCGTTCATCGCCTTCGGGAACGTCGTCTCGGGGTCGATGCCCGACTTCTTGAAGAAGGGGTTGAGATCGACGAGCGCGCCGGAGGAGCAGAACTTGCCCACGTTGTTCGTGGTGAACGAGGAGATCACGTCGGGCGCCTTGCCACCGCCGGCCCGCAGCGCCTGGTTGATCTTGTCGTCCGTCATGTTGGCGACGACGTTGACGTGGATGTTGGGGTGCGCCTTCTCGAAGCCGGCGACCAGCGACTTGACGGCCTTGACCTCGCCCGGCGCGCTCCACGCGTGCCAGAAGTTGATCGTCTGTTCCTTGGACGCGTCGTCGCTCCCGCCGCCGTCGGACTGGCCGGTACACGCGGTGGCGAAGAGGGCTATCGAGGCGGAGGCGGCGAGCGCGACAGCCGCCTTTCGGGACATTCCGGGCATGGCGAGGTCTCCCTGCGAAGGACGGGGCGGAAAGGGGGGACGGGCGGGACGGTGAGGCGAGGGGGCGTGCGGGTGTCGAGAGGTGGTGCGGATCAGCGGGAGGTGTCGAAGACCTCGTCGCGGGTGGCTGCCAGCGCGCTCTCCAACGCGCCGCGCAGTACGGGGTGTTCGTGGACGCCGCCGACCACGAGGCGCGGCCGGGACGCGGCCAGCTCCTCCAGCTCGGCCTGGACCAGGGCGCGCAGTGGTTCGCCGCCCGCGGTGAGCGACGAGCCGCTGAGCACGACCAGTTCGGGATCCAGCACGGAGACCAGCGAGGCCAGACCGGTGGCGAGACCGGTCGCGTAGGTCTCCAGGAGCTGTCGGTAGGGGCCGTCCCCGACGGTCGCGGCCCGCTCGACGACGGCTGCCGCGACCTCGGTGTACGAACCCGTGGGCAGGTCCTTGATGCCGAGTGCGCGGGCCAGCTTCGGGATCGCCTGGGAACCGGCCAGCTCCTGGTAACCACCGCTGTTGGCCTTGGTCACCTGGCGCACCAGGGGCGCGCCGGGCACCGGCAGGAAGCCGACCTCGCCCGCGCCGCCGGTCCAGCCGCGGTGCAGCCGGCCGCCGAGGACGAGCGCGGCACCGAGTCCGCCCTCGTTCCACAGCAGGACGAAGTCCTCGTGCCCGCGGGCGGCGCCGAGCCGCTGCTCCGCGATGGCGACGAGGTTGACGTCGTTCTCGTACTCGACGGGCATCGGCAGCGCGGCCGCCAGCTCGTCGAGCAGCGTCGGGGTGTGCCAGCCGGGGAGGTGCGAGGCGTACCGCAGCCGGCCGGTGTTGGGGTCGAAGGCGCCGGGCGTTCCGATGACCAGGCGGCGGACGTCGTCCCGGGCCAGTCCGGCGGCCTTGACCGCGCCGTCGAGGGCGTCGGTGACCTGGCGTACGACGGGCTGGGCGGGGTGGCGGCCGGGGGTGGGCAGTTCGTACTCGCCGACCGTCCGGCCGGTGATGTCGGCGACGGCGGCGAGGACGCGGTCGGGGGTGACGTCCAGGCCCGCCGCGTGGCCGGCGCCCGGATTGACCGCGTACAGCTGCGCGTTGGGGCCCGGGCGGCCCTCGCTCGTGCCGGTGGCGAGCACCAGGCCCGCCGCTTCCAGGCGGGCGAGGAGCTGCGAGGCGGTGGGCTTGGACAGCCCGGTGAGCTTGCCGATGCGGGTCCGGGAGAGAGGGCCGTGCGCGAGCAGCAGGTCGAGTGCGGCCCGGTCGTTCATGGCGCGCAGGACGCGCGGGGTGCCCGGCGTACCGGCGGATCCTGCCATGTCTGTCGCCACCTGCCCTTCTTGGCCGACCAGCTTCCCAGGGGTGCCTTCCGGAAGTCCACCGCAAGATCATTGTTAGGAAAGTTTCCTATTGCTGGTGCGAGGAAAGTAGGCCGGGTGGGGTGGGGGCGTCAAGAGAAACCACCCCCGCGGCAACCGACTCGTTACCTGCGGGGGCGGCGCTGTTCGAGGTCGGGGCGCTGCCGTTCGAGACGGGGCGCGCTTGTTCGAGGGTGCTGGTTCGACGGGACGGGGCGTGCGCTTCCGTTCGCGGGACGGCGGCACGCGAACCCAGGCGCACGCGAAAGGAGGCGGCGCCCGGGGTGCCCGGGTGCCGCCTCCTTCTTAGGGGCGGGTCCTGTCGCGCTACTTGGTCGTGCTCGGCGGTGTGGGGCTCGGCACGATCGGGGCCGCGGCCAGGGACTGCGCGGAGGTCGGGTTCGCGTGGGCCGAGGGGGCCGCCACGCTCTCCGACGGGTCGACCGGTTCCTCCTCGTGGGCCGCCGCCACTCCGCCGACGATCCGGATGTCCGCCTCGTCGAAGGCCCGCTTGATGCGCCAGCGCAGCTCGCGCTCGACCGACAGGGCCTTTCCGGGCATGGTCTTGGCCGAGACCCGGACCACCATGGAGTCGAGCAGCACGCTGTCCAGGCCGAGGATCTCGATCGGGCCCCACAGGCGCTCGTTCCAGGGCTCTTCCTTGCTCATGGCCTCGGCGACGTTGTTCAGGACGGACTGCACCTCGTCCAGGTCCTCCGAGGCGCGGACGGTGACGTCCACGCCGGCCGTGGCCCAGCCCTGGGAGAGGTTGCCGATGCGCTTGACCTCGCCGTTGCGGACGTACCAGATCTCGCCGCTGTCGCCGCGCAGTTTCGTCACGCGCAGGCCCACCTCTATGACCTCGCCGGACGCGACGCCGGCGTCGATCGTGTCACCGACGCCGTACTGGTCCTCCAGGATCATGAAGACGCCGGAGAGGAAGTCCGTGACCAGGTTGCGTGCGCCGAAACCGATGGCCACACCGGCCACACCGGCCGAGGCGAGCAGCGGGGCCAGGTTGATCGCGAACGTGCCGAGGATCATCAGCGCGGCGGTGCCCATGATCAGGAACGACGCGACCGAGCGCAGCACCGAGCCGATGGCCTGCGAGCGCTGACGGCGGCGCTCCACGTTCACCAGCAGACCGCCGAGCGAGGTGCCGTCGACGGCCTGCACCGTGCGGTTCATGCGATCGATGAGCTTGGTGATCGCCCGCCGCACCACCACTCTCAGCACCGCGGCTATGACCACGATGAGCAGCACGCGCAGACCTATCGCGAGCCAGGTCGACCAGTTCTCCTCGACCCAGCTCGCGGCGTTGGTCGCGCTTTCCTGGGCGTCCTGAAGCGTGGGGGCGACCCGACCGGTCGTCGACGGGGACGGCGACGGGGTCGGGGCGGCGGCCAGGGCCGATAGGACGGTCAGGGACACAGCAGGTACCTCCAGGCGTAGCGGTCCGCCCACGGCCGGGGACATAAGAGGCGCCGTTCGGGCAGAACCACCACACTAACGGGGCATCGTGTGTGGATCGTTGTGTTCAGCGGGGGAGAGACGGTGCTCACCTGGGGATGTAGGGGGTGTGGTCGAAAACACTCCCAGCCCGTTACCGGGACATGGTGGCGCTTCCACCAGGCATGAGGAGAGACTGGCTACAGATCGTCCCGGCGCGAGCCACGCGCCGCCGGCGTACAAGGAGGCATCCGTGCCGCACGTCCTGGTCCTCAACGCGTCGTACGAGCCGCTCGGCGTCGTACCGCTCCGCCGCGCGCTCGTCCTCGTCCTGGAGAACAAAGCGGTCTCCCTCGAGGAATCCGGCGCCTTCATGCACAGCGCGACCGTTACTGTCCCCGCACCCAGCGTGGTCCGGCTGAAGAGGTTCGTACGGGTTCCCTACCGAGGGCCCGTCCCGCTGACCAGGCGAGCTCTGTTCGCCCGTGACGGCGGCCGGTGCATGTACTGCGGTGGCGTCGCAACCAGCGTCGACCACGTCATCCCGCGCTCCCGCGGGGGTCAGCACGCCTGGGACAACGTGGTGGCGTCCTGCCGCCGCTGCAACCACACCAAGGCCGACAGCCACCTGGTCGAGATCGGCTGGCGCCTGCGCCACAAACCCGCCCCGCCGACGGGGCTCGCCTGGCGCATCATCGGAACCGGGCACAGGGACCCGCGCTGGTTGCCCTACCTGCAGCCTTACGGCGCGGACGACGCGATGGCCCGGATCGACGGCATTTCAGCCTGACGATCCGGGCTTTGTTGTTGGCACACCGCACCCGCACCCGCGGCACGCCGTGCCCGGCCCGCCGGGAGGACCCCCGTGCCTCCCGGAGGGCGGGCGTGGGCGACCGCGCGCCGCTCAGAGGTGGCGCAGCTCCGCGGGCCGCATCGAGCGGCGCAGCAGGGGCAGCGAGGTGGCCGCGGCGAGCAGGCAGGCCGCGAAGACGGCCGGGGGGACGACGAGCGGCGTGAGCGGTACCGCTCCGTGGCCCGCGAGCTGTCCGTACCAGAGGCCGACGACGAGACCTCCGGCACCGGCGACCGCGACGGCCGGGGCGAGCGGCAGCGCCGTCTCCAGGAGCAGAGCCCGGCCGAGCACGCTCCGCGGCACGCCCGCCGCGACCTGCGCGGCTAGGCCGCGGCGCCGGGTGGCCAGCGACTCGGCGGTGCCCACGGCGAGCCCGGACAGCGCGAGCGCGAGCGCGATCAGGATCGCCGCACCGGTGAGGTCGACCCCCGTGGTGTAGAAGGACAGGTTCGAGCCGAGCGTCCCGGGGTCGCGCTCCGTGAGGCCGTCGAGCAGTACCTGGCGTACACCGACGAAACCGGTCGCCACGACGGTCACGAGCAGCACCGCGGCGTGGGTGCGGGCGCCGGCCCACGGATCGTCCCGCAGCCGTTCGGCCGCGATCAGGGTCGCGGGGTTCTCGGTCCGTTCCGCGAGCAGGCGGCCGATCAGACGGGCCGCGACACCGGCCGCCCGGACGGCGCCGAGTCCGGTGAGAGTCACCACGATCAGGACGAACCCCTGGGTCGTCTCGTACCCGCCGAAGCGGCTCGGGCCGAGGACGAGGGCGAGGACGGTGAGAAGGATCACCAGCGCCACCACGACCGCGACACGGCCCGGGCCCCACCCGGCCGCCGGACGTGTCCGGCGCACGTGGCCCAGCGGTGAGGCCACGACATGGCGCAACGCGAAGGTGCTCACCAGGGCGCCGAGCACGGGAACGGCCACCGCGACCAGCGTGCACGCCACCCAGAGGAGAGCGGGCGGGTCCGGCCAGCCGCGCCACAGGTACGAAGCGGCGGCGCCGGTGGCGAGCACCGAGCCGGCGAGGCACGCCAGGGCGGTCTCCAGGGCGGCGATCCGCCGTACCTGGCCGGGTGCCGCCCCGGCGAGGCGCAGCCCGGCGAGCCTTCGGTCACGGTGCACGGCACCGACGCGGGCGCACTGCCCGAGGAAGCCCAGCACCGGCACCAGCAGGAGCAACAGGGCCAGGACCACGCCGGAACGCTCGCCGGGGTGGTCGAGCAGGCCGTGCGCCACCGGCACCGAGCGGTCTCCGCGGATCGAGACGACCGCCGCGGCGGTCAGGCCGAGTCCGGTGGCGAGGGCCGCGCCGGCCGCCGTCAGCGTCACGCGCCACCACTCCCGCCGGTCGGAGCCGCGGGTGAGGAGCAGGGCGAGCCCGAGGTCCGTTCTCACCGGGACACCTCCTGGGCCCGGAGCGCGGCGGGGGCCGTCGACGGGAGGCCGTGGTCGAGCACCGTGCCGTCCCGCAACGAGACCTCCCGGTCCGCGTACGCCGCCACCTGGGCGTCGTGCGTGACCAGCAGGACCGCCGTACCGGACTCCCGGGCGGTCCGGATCAGGGCGCCCATCACCTGCTCCCCGGCGAGGGAGTCGAGCGCGCCGGTGGGCTCGTCCGCGAACACGATCCTCGGATCCGTCGCCATGGCCCGGGCCAGCGCGACCCGTTGGGCCTCGCCGCCGCTCATCTCGCCGGGCCGCTTCGCCTCCTGCTCCCGGACACCGAACCGCTCCAGCCAGTCACCCGCCCGCTCGCGGGCGGCGGAGCGGGGTGTGCCCGCGAGCAGCAGAGGCAGCGCCACGTTGTCGGCGGCCGTCAGCTCGGGGATCAGCTGTCCGAACTGGAACACCACCCCGAACTCCGTCCTGCGCAGTTCGCTGAGCCGCTTCTCGGGCAGCAGGTCGAGGCGCGCACCGTCGTACTCCACCGTGCCGATGTCGGGCCGCACGATGCCCGCCAGGCAGTGCAGCAGCGTGGACTTGCCGCTGCCGCTGGGTCCCGTGACGGAGACCACCTCGCCGGCGGCCAGCTCGATCGAGGCACCGCGCAGGGCGCGGGTGGGCCCGTGGGCCTTGACCAGGCCGTGGGCGGCCAGAAGGGGGTTGCTCATGCTGTGTCGACCTCCGCGGTCAGAGGGGTGAGCCGGGCCGCGGTGGTGTTCATCCAGCGGAGGTCGGCGTCCAGGTGGTTGAGGGCGTAGTCGGCCGAGAGGACGGTCGCGAGGTCGGCGCCGGGCTCCGTCTTCACAGCGGTGAGTTCGCGCATCCGCTCCATGTGCGCGGTGCGCTGGGCCCGGAGGTAGTCGGCCGGATCCGCCGAGGCGAGGATCGAGACGACGACCTTGGCGAAGATCTCGTTCGTGACGAAGGGAGCGGGCGGGGTGATCTCGCCCGCCCACCGGGCCAGTTCGTGCGAGCCGTCGCCGGTCGAGCGGTACAGCGTCCGCTCCGGACCGCCGTCCGAGTCGGTGCCGTCGATGGCCGCGAGTCCGTCGCGGACCAGCCGTTGCAGTGTCGTGTAGACCTGCCCGTAGGCCAACGGGCGTGCCTGCGGGAAGCGTTCGTCGTGCCGTCGCTTGAGGTCGTACCCATGGCTGGGTCCTCCGGCGAGCAGCCCCAGCAAGATGTGACGGGTGCTCATGAAGCGAGTATGTACTCAATATATGTACTGAGTGAATAGCTAGCCGGAAGATCGCCGAAATCGATCACCGGGAGAGCGGCTGTGGCCCGTCGGCGGATCCGGACCGGAGGTCAGTCCGCGACCCCGTAAACCCCCACCGACCACAACGAATACCCGTACCGGGTGGCCCGTTCGACGCCCTGGACGCGGAGGAAGCGGACGTCGCGCTCGTCGAAGCGGACCTCCTCGTGGCCGCCGGGGGCGTTGTTCACGGTGGCCGCCGTGCGCCAGACGCGGCCGTCGGTCGAGACCTGGACGCGGTAGGCGGAAGGGTGGGCGTCCTGCCAGTGCAGGGTGAGGCGGCCGAGGCGGGCCGGCTCGGCCAGGCGCACCTGCCACCAGGCGCCGTCCTCGACGGGAGAGGACCAACGCGTCGCGGGGTCACCGTCGTTGGCCGCGGAGGCCGGGAAGTCCGGGGTCTCGTCGCCGGACGAGGAGGCCGTGCCGGTGCGCGCCAGGTCGGGGCCCGCCGTGCGGGGGAAGGCGCGGACGGTCAGGGTGCGGGTCTCGGAGCCGAAGGTGACCGGCACCTCGTACGTGCCCGAGGGGGTGCCCGGCGCGACCGTGACCTCGACCGGGGTGTCGACGACCGCGCCGCGCGGGAGCGTCGAGGACGCTCGCGGCACCTCGACCCGGATGCCCTTGGGTGCCTTCGCGGTCAGCTCGCCGCGGACGTCGGAGGGCCGCAGCGAGGTGATCCGGGCCGTCACCCGCCGCGTGCCGCCGATCTCCACGTCCGCCGTCGAACGGGTCAACTCCAGCCCGGCGGCGGGGGAGTCGGCGAACCACGGCACCAGATGCCGTACCTGGTCCCGGGCGGGCCCGCTGACCCGGAGCGCGTCAGTGCGCACATCGGACGTGTGGATCTCCGTCGCGCCCCCGGCCGCCAGCGGGCCGAGGCGCCGCCAGCCCTCGCCGGGCACGTGCGCCTCGACGGATCCCGTGGCGGCCGGGTCGGTGAGCACGCTCACGGCCGTCAGCGTGCGGGGGTGCGGGAGCGTGAGGGTGCGGGGGTCGGCCTCCCCGCGGGTCCCGCCGTCCCCCTCCCCGCCGTTGTCCCGGGGCGCGTCGCCCCGCGCGGAGCCGGTGTCGCCGCGGGCGTCCCCGCCGCCGTCCGCCCGGCCGTCACCCTTCGGTGCCGCCCCGTCCGTCGCCCCGCCGGGCTTCGGCCGTCCGCCGGGCCGAGCCGACGGATCGTTGTCGAGCCCCGCCCATCTCTGGTACGCCGAGCGGGCCTTGGACAGGAACGGGTCGAGCACGCCCTTGCCGACCGTCACCCCGCTCGCCGCGAGTTCGGCGCGCAGCCGCTCCAGGGCGCGGTACGCCGTCCACGCGGCCGTCGCGTCACCCCGCGCCTGGGCGGCGGCCAAGTCGACGGCCGTCTCGCCGGCCTCCCCGTACCGGGCCAACTGAGTCGTCCAGGGCTCCACTTCGGTCGCGACCGGGCGTCCGGCCAGCCGCTCCGGGGTCTCGCGCATCACCGTGAACGCGGCGCGCAGCCGCCCGGCCGCCGTCGCGTTCGCGGCCCGGTCCGTGGTCGTCCGCGCCTGCCAGAACGCCTCGACCAGCGGGCGCAGATAGGCCGACTCCTCGCCGCCCAGCACCGACGAGGCCTCGTTCCCGGCCAGCGCGCGCAGGGCGCCGGCCCGCCGGGCGTCCCCGTCCGCGAGGTCCTCGATCGCGGCCTTCCAGGACTCCTTCGGGCGGTAGTCCCGCGGGTTCCACGCGTAGTCGGCCGCGGTGAACAGCGGGATGCGGGAGGCCTCGGCCTGGGGCATCGCGTTCGCCAGCAGCGCCGCCGAACCCGTGGCGACCGCGGGCTCGCGTCCCTCGTAGGGGCCGAGGAACACACGGTCCTGCGCGTAGTCGTTGACCGGGTAGTTGTCCATGGTGACGAGTCGGTGGCCGCCGAACACCTCGCGGGTGCGGGCGAGTTCGCCGCCCGTGATCGTCCTGGGCACCACCCCGACGCCCGTCCAGGCGACCTCGACGCCCTCGGCCAGGGCGCTCGCCAGCTCGCGCCGGTAGTCCGTCGACCCGTCCTCGTAGTACTCCGTCGGCATCAGGGACAGGGCGGCCACGTCCGGGTGACGCGCGGCGAGATGCCGGGCCACGGCGTTCGCCACCCGCGCCTGCGCCCGTGCCGCCGCCGCGGCTCCCGAGCCGAACGTGTCCGCGTCAGCCCCGCAGTGCCACTCGCTGTAGCTGACGTCCTGGAACTGGACCTGGAACGCCCGGAATCCGAGCGCCCACATGGCGTCGAGCTTGCGCGTGAGAGCCTTCACGTCGGCGTCCGAGGAGAAGCACATCGCCTGCCCCGGGGCCACCGTCCAGGTCAGCGTCACATGGTTGCGCCGTGCCCGCTCCGCCAGGTCCCGGAAGTGCGCGCGCTGTGCCGCCGGGTACGGCTCCCGCCAGCGCTCCTGCCGGTAGAGGTCGTCACCGGGGGCGTAGACGTACCGGTTCTGCTTGGTCCGCCCCATGAAGTCGAGCTGCGCGAGGCGTTGTTCGGTGGTCCACGGGCTGCCGTAGAACCCCTCGGTGGTGCCGCGCGCGCCGGTGCCGGGCCAGTCCCGGACGACGGCGCCGGCGATCCTGCCGTCCGTGCGCACGAGTTGACGGAGCGTCTGGACCGCGTGGAACAGGCCGTCCTCGCCGACTCCCGCGAGCGCGAGGGTGTCGCGGCCGTCGACCCGGCCCACGGCCAGCCGGTAGCCGCCGGTGGGGAGATCGGCGCGGGGTGCCGCGCCGAGCGCCGTGAGGGCACGCTCCAGGGAGCTCGGCCGGGCGCCGGGGACGGAGTTCGCGCCCCACCGTCCGGTGCGCGCCGCCTCGGTGCCCACCCGCACCACCAGGGCGTGCGCCGGAAGCACGTCACCCTCGCGCACGGTGCTGATCCTCCGCGCGCCCGCCTCCCGCAGCACCGCGCGCAAGGCCTGGACCGCGTACGGATCGAGCGTGCCGTCGGAGGCGTCGGACGCGGTGGGCGGTCCCGGCGCGTACTGGTCGGTGGTGACGCCGGGCGCGAACGGGGTGTGCGGTGTGCCGGGGGCGTACGGGGCCGCGGTCGCGCCCGCCGGACCGGTGACCAGGACGACCTCGTCGGGGACCGCGACCGGGGAGCCGTGCGTGCGCACGGACTGCGGGCGGGGCCAGACGGAGGGCACGGCCCCGTCGGTGGACCCGGCGTCGTCAGCGGAGGCCGCGGGACCCGCGTCGGGGGGCGCCGCGACGGCGACGGGAGCCGTCCCGAGAGCGCTCGCGACCACGGCGAACGCGAGTGCGGTCGTTCCCTTCGCCCGCCGGAGCCGCACGCTTCCCCCTCGTAGCTCGCCTCCCCGGCGACTGCGCCGGATCGGCGACGAGCCCACCATCCGGGTGGTGAGGGTGTCAACGAGAGTGGCCGAAGTGTCAGGATTACCCCAGCCTGGAAGGGCGGCCCGGAGGGACGGGACGGCGGCGGAGTGTGACCAGAAGCACGTTGTTCGTCCGTGTACGTCTGCCGTCGCGCCCACTGGGTAGGGCTGCGGTGACCGCCTGGGCATGCCTTTCCGGCAGCGGCACGCCGCCGACCGCCGGAATGCCCTCGGATGCCGTACCCGACTCGACCAAGGAGGCCCCCGTGGCCGCATCGGCTCACCTGCTTCTCTCGGCCCTGTCCAAACGCGACGCGGAGCCGTCCGTCCCCGGCCAGCGCGGCGGACGCGCGTCCGCCGAGCCCGAGGGCGCCGGCCTCTGCCTGCTCAGCGCGGAGGGCGCCCGCACGGAGCTGCCGCTGACCAGCGAACCCCCGCTGCCCGACGCGGAACCCCTGACCAGCGAGCCGCCGCTGGCCGACGCCGCGCACCTGACGAGCGAGCCCACCTCCACCGGCGCCGCGTCGGGGTTCTAGATGGCATCGAGTGGGCCCGCCGAGCCGCAGCGGACGCCATCGGAACCGGCAGCGCGGACACCCCTGTCCCGGCTCGCCGAACTGCACGGCGTCGCCCCCGCCTACAGCCCCTCCCCGGACCGCACGGTCGCCGCCTCGGACGCCGCGCTCGTCGCGATCCTCGCCGCCCTCGGCGTCGACGCGAGCACCCCGGACGCCGTCACCGCCTCCCTCGCCCGCCACGAGACCGAAGCGTCCCGCCGCCTGCTGCCGCCGACCGTGGTCTGCTGGGGCGGCCTGGCCCCCGCCGGGGTCGACGCGCTGCCCGACGGCACCCGGCTGCGCGTCACCACCGAACAGGGCGAGACCCGCGCCTCCGCCGAGGGCCTCCCCCCCGGCGTCCACACCCTGCACGCCACCGCGCCCGACGGCCGCACCGCCGACGCCCACCTCGTCGTCGCCCCCACCCGGCTGCCCGCGCCGCCCGGACGCACGTACGGCCTGCTCGTCCAGCTCTACTCCCTCCTCTCCCGCCGCTCCTGGGGCATGGGCGACCTCGGGGACCTCGCCGAGCTGACCGCCTGGGCGGGACGCGCGCTCGGCGCCGGATTCGTGCAGGTCAACCCGTTGCACGCGGCCGTGCCCGGCGACCCCACCGACCCCTCTCCCTACCGGCCCTCCTCCCGGCGCTTCCCCGACCCCGTGCACCTGCGCGTCGAGGACATTCCCGAGTACCCGTACGCCGAGGACCGCGAGCGGCTGCGCACGGTGCTGGAGCGGGCCGAGCAGCTGCGCGAATCCGTGCTGAGCAAGGGCGCGTTGATCGACCGTGACGCCGTCTGGGAACTCAAGTGCGAGGCGCTGGAAGCGGTGCACGCCGTGCCGCTCGGCCCCGGCCGGCGGGCCGCCTACGCCGACTTCCTCGCTGAGGAGGGCCAGGCGCTGGAGGACCACGCCACCTGGTGCGCGCTCGCCGAGGCGCACGGCTCCGACTGGCGGAACTGGCCCGCCGGGCTGCGCGATCCGCGCTCGCCGGAGACCGCCCGCGCGCGCGGCGAGCTGATGGACCGGGTCGACTTCCACAGCAGGCTCGCCTGGCTCACCGACGCCCAGCTCGCCGCCGCCCAGCGCTCGGCGCGCGACGCGGGCATGGCCGTGGGTCTCGTCCACGACCTCGCCGTCGGCGTCCACCCGGACGGGGCCGACGCCTGGGCGCAGCAGGAGCACTTCGCGGCCGGCATGTCCGTGGGCGCGCCCCCGGACGCCTTCAACGCGCGCGGCCAGGACTGGGGTCTGCCGCCCTGGCGGCCCGACCGGCTCGCCGCGTCCGGATACGCCCCCTACCGCCGCCTCCTGCGCGCCCTCCTGCGGCACGCGGGCGCGCTGCGCATCGACCACGTCATGGGCCTGTTCCGGCTCTGGTGGGTCCCCCAGGGGCAGCCGCCGACCGAGGGCTCCTACGTCCGCTACGACGCCGAGGCCATGCTCGCGATCCTGGTCCTGGAGGCCTCGCGGGCCGGGACCCTGGTGATCGGCGAGGACCTCGGCACGGTCGAACCCGGCGTGCGCGAGACGCTCCAGGAACGCGGTGTGCTCGGCACCTCCGTGCTGTGGTTCGAGCGGGACTGGGAGGGCGACGGGCACCCGCTGCCTCCCGAGAGCTGGCGCGCCGACTGTCTGGCCACCGTCACCACCCACGACCTGCCGTCCACCGCGGCCCGGCTCACCGGTGAACACGTCGAACTGCGCGCCAGTCTCGGCCTGTTGCTCGGCTCGCTCGACGAGGAGCGGGCGGCCGCCGCGGCGGACACCCGGGAGTGGCTCGCCGTGCTGGGCCGGCTCGGGCTGCTGCGCGGCACGACCGGTGGCAGCCCCGCGTCGGCCGAGGAGGCCGAGATCCAGGCCGTGCACCGCTTCCTGCTGCGCACCCCGGCCCACATGATCGGCGTCTGGCTGCCGGACGCCGTCGGGGACCGGCGCCCGCAGAACCTTCCCGGCACCTGGGACCAGTACCCCAACTGGCGGTTGCCCATCGCCGACGCCGAAGGCCGTCCGGTGACCCTGGAGGACCTCGCCGCGTCACCCCGGCTGCACGCCCTCCTGGAGGTCGTCCGGGCGGAGAGCGGCCCGGGAGGGGCCGTCGGCGGCGACGTGGGCGCGGGGCCCTCGCAGGGGTCGGGAGGGGGGCCGTGACCTCCGTACGGCACCCCCGGGCGCGCGCGTCATTCAGGTGTTCGCTACGTTTGCACCGTGGACAAGAAGAACGCTCTGCGCGCCGGTGCCCTGGCCGCCGGTACGACGCTGATGATGCTGCTCATGTCGTCCCCCGCGCTCGCGCTGACCCGCGACGACGGTGACGACCCCGGCCACGGGCTGAGCGTGCTCGACACGCTGGGTCTCTATGTCGCGGCGCCGATCGTGCTGTTCCTGGTCATCGCCGGCCTGGTGATGGTCCTGGACAAGTCCCACAAGCAGCCGAAGCAGGGCTGAGCGCCGCTCGCCCCACCGCCTCTCTCCGTCGAGGGAGTTCCCACACCCACCGGGTGCGGGGACTCCCTCGACGCGTTTGCGCGGGTCCTCCGGGGGCTGCGCCTCGGGCGTTCCCGGGCGGCCTCAGTCGGTGGTCGCGGCCAGCAACGGGCGCAGCAGGGCGGCCAATTGGGTGGCCTGGTCGCCGTCGAGGGCCGAGAGCGCGGCCGTCTGGACGGCGAGTCCGGTGCCCACCGCCTCGTCGATCAGCCGCAGGCCCTCGTCCGTCAGGGTGACCTGGAGGCCTCGCCGGTCGTGCGGATCGGGGGACCGGCGGAGCAGCCCGGCGCGCTCCAGCTTGTCCAGCCGCCCGGTCATGCCGCCGGTGGTGAGCATGAGCGTGGCCGAGAGCTGACGGGGCGAGAGCGTGTACGGGGCGTCCGAGCGGCGCAGGGTCGCCAGGACGTCGAACTCCCCGCGCGAGATCCCGTACCGCGCGTAGGCCTTCTCCATGCGGTCGCCCAGCGTCCGCGAGATACGGAAGACGCGCCCGAAGACCTCCATCGCGGCGGTGTCGAGGTCCGGGCGGACCGTGGCCCACTGCTCGATGATCGCGTCGACGGGGTCCTGGGGGGTGCTCATGGGGCGAGTATCCGCCGCGTCGCAGGTGGCCCGCAAGAAAGTAGCTCGCAAGGGAGTGGATCGGAAGCAAGTGGGTCACCGGAAAGCGGATCACCGGCAACTTGATCAGTATCAAGCATCTTGCGGCTGATTAGCTTAGGGCTAAGCTAAATACATGGCCACGAACCGCTTCGCCCTGACGGCGCTCACCGCGCTCGCCCCCGTCTCCTGGGGCAGCACCTACGCGGTCACCACCGAGTTCCTGCCCGCCGACCGGCCGCTGTTCACGGCCGCGCTGCGCGCCCTGCCCGCCGGGCTGCTGCTCCTCGCGCTCGCCCGTGTGCTGCCGCGGGGCGTCTGGTGGGGGAAGGCGGCCCTGCTGGGCGCGCTGAACATCGGCGCGTTCTTCCCGCTGCTGTTCCTCTCCGCGTACCGGCTGCCCGGCGGCATGGCGGCCGTCGTGGGCTCGGTCGGGCCGCTGTTCGTGGCGGGGCTCTCCGTGCCGCTGCTCGGCGAGCGGCCGACCCCGCGCACGCTCCTCACCGGCGTCGCCGCCGCGCTCGGCGTCAGCCTCGTCGTCCTGAAGACCGCGGGTGCGCTGGACCCCGTCGGGGCCCTCGCGGCGCTCGCCTCCGCCGCGTCGATGTCCGCGGGCACGGTGCTCACCAAGCGCTGGGGCCGGCCGGACGGGGTCGGCCCGCTCGCGCTGACCGCCTGGCAGCTGACCGCGGGCGGGCTGCTGATCGTGCCCCTCGCCCTCGTCGCCGAGGGGGCTCCGCCCGCCCTGGACGGCCGCGCGGTGGGCGGCTACCTGTACCTCGCGCTGGCGAACACGGCGATCGCGTACTGGCTCTGGTTCCGCGGCATCGGCCGGCTGACCGCCACTCAGGTCACCTTCCTCGGACCGCTCTCGCCGCTGACCGCCGCGGTCATCGGCTGGGCCGCCCTGGGGCAGAGCCTCACCCCGCCGCAACTGGCCGGCATGGGGCTGGCGTTCGGGGCCACGGTCCTCGGCCAGCTGAGGACCCGCGGGCCCGCCACCGCCACCGTCGCCGCTTCCGCCGAGGCGGAGGCCGAGGACACGCGGCAGGCCCCCGACGCCGCGGTTCCGCTCGGCAGGGTGCCCGAAAGGATGCGCTGAACCCGGCGGTCCCCGGCGTGCGGCTCCAGGACCGTGGGCGGACGCCCCACCCCGGGGTGGGCCCGTCAGCCCCGTTCCACCTCGTACAGGAAGCAGCCGTACTCCACCGCCCGCACCTGGACGAGGCACACCCCGGGGTCGGTGAAGGCCGTCGTGAAGGCCTGCTGGAACGCGTCGGGTGTCTCCACCAGTTCGCCGCCCAGGATGTGCCCCTCGGCCGAGTAGCGGCGCAGGACGCGGTGGGCGTTCGTGAAGGGGAGTTCCCCGCCGGCCGGGCCCGCGCAGTCGCCGGCGTGGACGAAGACCGGACCCTGCTCGTCGTACGCGCCCGGGTCGGTGCCGGTCTCCGCGGCCCGGCGGCGCAGCGGGGCGTAGGAGACGAGGGCGATGCGCTCGCCGGGTTCGCTGCGGCGCAGGCAGCAGCGCAGCGGCGCGCCGCCCTCCGGATCGGTCAGCGGGGCGGCCGGACGGCCGGCGTCGTCGCTGTCGAGGAGCTCCTTCAGGACGGTCGGGGGGATGGGTCGCGCGGTGTACGTCGTCATGGCTCCAGGCTCGCGCCCGCGCGGGCCGGGCACCGGCGGGAAACGGACATCGCCTTCCGTGCGGGTCCCGTGGAAGGATGGCGCAACCCACACATAACGAGGAGATGACCGCGTGCCTGGCACAAACCTGACCCGCGAAGAGGCGCAGCAGCGCGCGAAGCTGCTCACCGTTGACTCGTACGAGGTCGATCTCGACCTCTCCGGCGCGCAGGAGGGCGGCACCTACAGGTCCGTGACCACGGTGCGCTTCGACTCCGCCGAGGACGGCGCCGAGTCGTTCATCGACCTGGTCGCCCCGACCGTCCACGAGGTCACCCTCAACGGCGACCCGCTCGACCCGGCCCAGGTCTTCGAGGACTCGCGGATCGCCCTGCCCTCGCTGCTCCAGGGCCGCAACGTCCTGCGTGTCGTCGCGGACTGCGCGTACACCAACACCGGTGAGGGTCTGCACCGGTTCGTCGACCCCGTCGACCAGCAGGCCTACCTCTACACCCAGTTCGAGGTGCCGGACGCCCGCCGTGTCTTCGCGTCCTTCGAGCAGCCGGACCTGAAGGCGACCTTCCAGTTCACCGTGAAGGCGCCGTCCGGCTGGACGGTCATCTCCAACTCGCCGACGCCGGAGCCCAAGGACGACGTCTGGGCCTTCGAGCCGACGCCGCGGATCTCGTCGTACATCACCGCCCTGATCGTCGGCCCGTACCACTCGGTGCACAGCGTGTACGAGAAGGACGGACAGTCCGTGCCGCTGGGCATCTACTGCCGTCCCTCGCTCGCCGAGTTCCTCGACTCGGACGCGATCTTCGAGGTCACCCGGCAGGGCTTCGACTGGTTCCAGGAGAAGTTCGACTACGCGTACCCGTTCAAGAAGTACGACCAGCTCTTCGTGCCCGAGTTCAACGCGGGCGCGATGGAGAACGCGGGCGCGGTCACCATCCGCGACCAGTACGTGTTCCGCTCCAAGGTCACCGACGCCGCCTACGAGCTGCGCGCCGAGACGATCCTGCACGAGCTCGCCCACATGTGGTTCGGCGACCTCGTCACCATGGAGTGGTGGAACGACCTGTGGCTGAACGAGTCGTTCGCCACCTACACCTCCATCGCCTGCCAGGCCCACCACGCGGACAGCCGGTGGCCGCACTCCTGGACCACCTTCGCCAACTCGATGAAGACGTGGGCCTACCGGCAGGACCAGCTGCCCTCCACCCACCCGATCATGGCGGAGATCGGCGACCTCGACGACGTGCTCGTCAACTTCGACGGCATCACGTACGCCAAGGGCGCCTCGGTCCTCAAGCAGCTCGTCGCCTACGTCGGCATGGACGAGTTCTTCAGCGGCGTCCAGGCCTACTTCAAGGCCCACGCGTTCGGGAACACCCGTCTGTCCGACCTCCTCGGCGCGCTGGAGCAGACCTCCGGACGCGACCTCGGGACCTGGTCGCAGAAGTGGCTCCAGACCGCCGGCATCAACATCCTGCGCCCGGAGATCGAGACCGACGCCGACGGCGTCATCACCGCCTTCGCCGTCCGCCAGGAGGCCCCGGCGCTGCCCGCCGGCGCCCAGGGCGAGCCCACGCTGCGCCCGCACCGCATCGCGGTCGGCCTCTACGACCTCGACGGCGGCAGCGGCAAGCTGGTCCGCGGCGAGCGCGTCGAGCTGGACGTCGACGGGGAGCTGACCGCCGTGCCGCAGCTCGTCGGCAAGCGCCGCCCCGACGTGATCCTGCTCAACGACGACGACCTCTCGTACGCCAAGGTCCGCCTCGACGAGGACTCGCTGGCCTTCGTCACCGAGCACCTCGGCGACTTCGAGTCCTCCCTGCCGCGCGCCCTGTGCTGGGCCTCGGCCTGGGACATGACCCGCGACGCCGAACTCCCCACCCGCGACTACCTCGCCCTGGTGCTGTCCGGCATCGGCAAGGAGTCCGACATCGGTGTCGTCCAGTCGCTGCACCGTCAGGTGAAGCTCGCGATCGAGCTGTACGCCGACCCGACGGCCCGCGAGGCGCTGCTGACCCGCTGGACGGACGCGACGCTTGCCCACCTGCGCGCGGCCGAGGCCGGCAGCGACCACCAGCTCGCCTGGGCGCGCGCCTTCGCGGCGACCGCCCGTACGCCCGAGCAGCTCGACCTCCTGGAGGCGCTCCTCGAGGGCCGAGAGACGGTCGAGGGCCTCGCCGTGGACACCGAGCTGCGCTGGGCGTTCGTGGAGCGGCTCGCCGCCGTCGGACGCTTCGACGAGGCGGAGATCGCCGCCGAGTACGAGCGGGACAGGACCGCCGCCGGTGAGCGGCACGCGGCCACCGCCCGGGCGGCCCGGCCGACCGAGGAGGCGAAGGCGGAGGCGTGGGCCTCGGTCGTCGAGTCCGACAAGCTCCCCAACGCCGTGCAGGAAGCGGTGATCGGCGGCTTCGTCCAGACCGACCAGCGCGAGCTGCTCGCCCCGTACACGGACAAGTTCTTCGCCGTGGTCAAGGAGATCTGGGACGGCCGCTCGCACGAGATCGCGCAGCAGGTCGCCGTCGGCCTCTACCCGTCCGTGCAGGTCTCCGAGGAGACCCTCGCCAGGACGGACGACTGGCTGGCCTCGGCCGAGCCCAGCGCCGCCCTGCGCCGTCTCGTCTCGGAGTCCCGCTCCGGCGTCGAGCGCGCGCTGAAGGCCCAGGCGGCCGACGCGCGGGCGGCGACCGCCTAGGACGTGCCCGACGGGAAACCGTGACGGCGGGCGGGGGGACCGGACCGGTCTCCCCGCCCGCCGTCGTCCGCCCGCCGTCGTCCGCCCGCCGTCGTGTTCCGCCCGCCGTTGTCACCCCGCCGGTGGGCGACCGTCAGTGGGGGACCATCCCGCCCGTCACGTTGACGAACGTGCCCGTGATGCCGCCCGCCAGGTCCGAGGCGAGGAACGCGGCCGTGGCGGCGATCTCGGCGAGGGTCGGGTTGCGGCGGGTCATGCGCATCCCGGCGAGGTTCGCGAGCAGCCCCTGGAGGGCCGCGTCGTCCAGGTTCATGTCGCTGTCGACGGCGGCGAGCTTCTCCCGGGTCAGCGTCTCGGGCACCCCGGCCGCCCACAGGCCCACGACCCGCAGGCCGTGCGGTCCCTGCTCGGTCGCCAGGTTCCGCACCAGGGTGTCGATCGCCGCGTCCGCCGGACCGGTGCCGCCCATCATCGGACTGCCGTGCGCGGAGCCGCTGTCGAGGGTGAGGACCACGCCCGAGCCGGACCGGGCCATGCGCCGGGCGGCGGCGCGGGCGGTGATGAAGGTGGTGCGGATGCCGGTCTCGACGGGCCGCACGAAGTCCTCGACGGACAGGTCGACCAGCGGCCGGCCCTGCACGTCGCCGCGCGTCACCAGGTTGAAGGAGATGTCGAGGGCGTCCAGCGAGGCGATGTGCGCCTCGACGGCCGCCTCGTCCAGCGCGTCGAGCACCGCGGTCTCGGCGTACCCGCCCGCCGCCGTGATGTCCTTGGCCACCGTCTCCAGCGTGTCCGCCGTCCGCCCCACCAGGTGCACCCGGGCGCCCTCGCGGGCGAAGGTGCGGGCAACGGCGCCGCCGATGGATCCGCCCGCGCCGTAGACGACCGCGGTCTTGTCGGTGAGCAGCATGGTGATCTCCTGAGGTGTTCGTTCGCCGTATGGGTCCTGTGACCTGTTCGGCCGGCCGTGCCGGTCGGCCGTACGTGTCGGTCATACAGACGCCGCGCCCCCGCCCCACTCATCGGTCGGCGCCCGGCATGCGGCGCCGCCCCGTTCACCGGACGGCTCCCGGCGGACCGCTCAGCGGTCCGCCGGGAGCCGCAGCGGCAGCCCGAACGCGGGGAACAGGTGCGGCTCGAACGAGGTGATCTCCACGATGCGGTCGCCCTCGATGCGCAGGACGTCCAGGACCTGGGCGCGGTGGACGGTCGTGCCCGGGCGCCGCACGTAACCTCCGGCCGCGAGCTGTCCGTTGGCCCGTGCGGGCAGGTGGCGCCAGTGTCCGAGGAACATCGGGGAGGCGGGGTCCAGGCTGATCCGCAGGAACTCGGTGATCGCGTCGCGGCCCACGAACCAGAACGGGTTCGGCGGCATGGTGAGCGCGATGTCCTCGCTGAGCAGGTCGGTGAACCGGGTGAGGTCGAGACTCTCGGCGGCGGCCATGTAGCGGCGCAGGACCTCCCGCTCCCGGGCGTCGGTCCCGGTGGTCCACTCGGTGCGGCGGCGGGGCAGCCGGTCACGCAGGGTGGGCCGGGCCCGCTGCAGGGCGCTGTTGACCGAGGCCACCGTCATCTCCAGGGCCTCGGCCGTCTCGGCGGCGGACAGCCCGAGGACGTCCCGCAGGACCAGCACGGCGCGCTGGCGGGCCGGCAGATGCTGGATGGCGGCCAGGAAGACCAGCTCCAGGGTCTCCCTGGAGACGGCGTGGGCGTCCGGCTGCTCCTCGGCCGAGGGCAGGTCCTCGTCCGGGTAGGGCTGCAGCCAGGTGACGCGGGCCGGCGGCTCGGCGCTGCCGTGGTTCATGCCGGGGAGCGGCTCGTAGCGCTGCGGGCGGCGGGCCGTGCGCCGCTGGAGGTCCAGACAGGCGTTGGTGGCGATCCGGTACAGCCAGGTCCGTACGCTCGCCTTCCCGGCGTAGCCCTCGCGGGCCCGCCACGCGCGCAGGAACGTCTCCTGCACGAGGTCCTCCGCGTCGTCGTAGGACCCCGACATGCGGTAGCAGTGCACGCGCAGTTCGCGCCGGTACGGCTCGACGAGCACGGCGAAGTCGCTCTCGGCGAGGACGGGGTCCGCCCCGGAGCCGTGCCGCAGGGCACCCGCACGTCCGGGGGAGGCGTCGGGGGCCGGTTCCGCGGGATCGCGTGGCGGCGGCGATTTCGTCACGGAGTCGGATGTGACGGAATCGGCCTTCGCGCTGTCCCGGGCGACCCGGGCGATGCGGCGCAGCTGTCCGACCGAGGAGGCCAGGTCGGTCACGCCGGAGTAGAAGACCGACGCGGGCTGCGGCACCAGGTCCTCGACCTGCCGGCCGATCGCGTCGATCAGTCCGCGCACGGTGTCGGCGGGTGCCGCCCGGCGGTCCCGGTACGCCTTCTGCCGGCAGGCCGCCGAGCAGTACACGGAGGCGCGTCCCGTACGGCCGGCCCGTCCGGGCAGGGGCTTCCCACAGCTGCGGCACACGGTGTCGGCGACCACGGGGACCTCCGGGCTCCTTCGTCACGCGGGGACGACGTGACGGTATCGGCTGCGGCGCCCGGCGCACCGCACAAGCGCCGTATCGGCCGGGTCCGAGGCGCCGGGGATGTCCGAGGCGTTCGGGGGTGCCCGGAGGTCCGCGCGGACCGGAGACCGTGCCGGGCCGCCGGACGCGGGAGGGGCGGGGCGCCGACCAGCGCCCCGCCCCTCCCGCGTCCGTCCGGTGGCCCGCGATGTCAGCCCCGGCGGTCCTTCAGCTCGGCCGCGACCAGCTCCGCGATCTGGACCGCGTTCAGCGCGGCGCCCTTGCGGAGGTTGTCGCCCGAGACGAACAGGGCGAGGCCGTTCTCGGCGGTCTCGTCCGGGCGGATACGGCCGACGAACGAGGCGTCCTTGCCGGCGGCCTGGAGGGGCGTCGGGATGTCGGAGAGGACGACACCCGGGGCGCCGGCGAGCAGCTCGGTGGCGCGCTCGGCGGAGAGCGGGCGGGCGAAGCGGGCGTTCACCTGGAGGGAGTGGCCGGAGAAGACCGGGACCCGGACGCAGGTGCCGGAGACCTTGAGGGCGGGGATCTCCAGGATCTTGCGGGACTCGTTGCGGAGCTTCTGCTCCTCGTCGGTCTCGTTCAGGCCGTCGTCGACGACGGAGCCGGCGAGCGGGAGCACGTTGAACGCGATGGGGCGCTTGTAGACCTGCGGCTCGGGGAAGTCGACCGCCTCGCCGTCGTGGGTCAGCTTGTCCGCCTCGGCGACGACCTTGAGGGCCTGGCCGTGCAGTTCCGCCACTCCCGCGACGCCGGAGCCGGACACCGCCTGGTAGGTGGCGACGACGAGCGCTTCCAGGCCCGCCTCCTCGTGCAGCGGCTTCAGGACCGGCATCGCGGCCATCGTCGTGCAGTTCGGGTTGGCGATGATGCCCTTGGGGCGGTCGGCGATCGCGTGCGGGTTCACCTCGGAGACGACGAGGGGGACCTCGGGGTCCTTGCGCCAGGCGGAGGAGTTGTCGATCACGACGGCGCCCTGCGCGGCGACCTTCTCGGCCAGTGCCTTCGCGGTCGTGCCGCCCGCGGAGAAGAGCACGATGTCCAGGCCGGAGTAGTCCGCCGTGGAAGCGTCCTCCACCGTGATCCCGTCGACGACCGTCCCGGCCGAGCGGGCCGAGGCGAACAGGCGCAGCTCGTCGACCGGGAAGTCCCGCTCGACGAGGATCCTGCGCATGACTGTGCCGACCTGACCGGTGGCTCCGACGATTCCGACCCTCACGGCGAACTCCCTCTGCGTGCGTTTTACGTGGTCCAGCGTTTCCATCATGCGTCTGACCCGGGCCCGCGTGTCCAATCCTTTCGTCGCGCCGTCCGAGGGACGGGACGCCTCCGGAGGGCCCCGGGAGCCCGATCCTGCGGCGGCAGGACGCCCGGGTACGAGGAAATCGTCCCGCGACGACGGGGAACCGCAAGCCGTACGGTGTGGGACCCGTCATGGTTTCCGGTCCGGTGTGACGTACGACTCGAAGCGGGCCGAACGTTTCGGCCCGCACCGGCGTCCTAGGGGAAACGCGGGAGGGGAGGGTGGCTGTGCTGCGCAGAAAGCCACGCCGCGCACCGGGGGCGGACGACCCCCTGGACGCGGCGCAGGAACGCCGGGTGCGGGCCGTGCTCGCGCTCGGCGGAGTGCCCCAGGCGGACCTGCCGGACGGGGTCCAACAGGTGCGGCTGCGGCTGCTGGAGCGGGCGGCCAAGGGGGACGAGGCGCCACGCGACGTGTCGGCCTGGGCGGCGGTCGTCGCCTCGAACCTGGCGATGGACTGGCACCGGGCCAAGCGCCGGCAGGAGCGGCTGGGGGAACGCCTCGCCTCGCTGCGACAGTTGGAGCAGCCCTCCGACGAGGAGTCCAGCGTGCTCGCGCTCGCCGTCGCACAGGGCCTGGACGAACTGCCGGACGCCCAGCGTCAGGTCGTCGTCCTGCGGTTCTACGCCGATCTGCCCGTGCGCGAGATCGCCGACGAACTCGGCGTACCCGAGGGCACGGTCAAGAGCAGGCTGCACACGGCGGTCCGCGCGCTGCGCGCCCGCCTGCACGAGGACGAGGTGGTGTGACGTGGCCGACTACGAAGGGGTCGACGCGCTGCTGGCCGCGATCACGGACGCGTCACTGCCCCAGGGCGCCCGCGACGACGTCGTGTTCATGGCCGAGCATCGTGCGGCCCGCGAGGACGTGGACATGCTCCGGGAGCAGTTGATCATCATCGGGGACGCCCTGGCGGACCCGGGGAACAGCCCCGAACCCGCCGGCGCCGCGAAGAAGGCCAGGAAGGCCGAGAAGGCGAAGGAGTCCGAGAAGTCCGGGAGGCCGGCCGGGTCCAGGACGTCCACGGCCACCGGGCGGCCGGGACAGGGCCGTCCCGCGGGTGCCCCGGGCCGCTCCCGGCGACGCGGTGCGTTCGCCGTCGGCGCCCTCGCGGCGGCCGCGGTGGCCTCGCTGGTCGTCGGCATGGGCTGGCTGGTCGCGCAGGGCGGGGCCGGGGTCGGAGACGCCACCAGTGACGCCAAGACGGGTCGGGGCGACAGCGCGGGGAGTCTGCTCAGCGCGCCGGGCTACATCGCCTGCTCCCGGCTCATCGCCGAGGGCACGGTCGCCCGGGTGAGCCAGGAGCCCGGCACCGGGCAGGACCGGATCACCCTCGACGTCTACCACTACTACAAGCCGGCCAAGGGCGAGAAGCAGGTCAGCTTCCTGATGGAGAGGAACGTCGACCCCCGGCTGCACCAGGGCGACGAGGTGCTGGTCGGCATCCCGCGCGACGCGGCCGGCCCCGACATCTGGACCACGGGGGACGAGGCCATCGCCCGCGAACGCTCCTGGATCGTCAAGGCTCTGCCCGAGTCCCGCGGTATGGAGTGCGGGGAGTGAGAGGCCGCCCGTCCCGCGGCCGGCGAACGGCCGGCACGGGCCGCGGGCGGTGACGGGTGGCCCGGGGCGCGGACGTGACGGACGGCCCCGGTGCCGCGTGGCGGCCGTGCGCACACGACAGGGCGGGCGCCCGTTTCCGGACGCCCGCCCCGTGCCCGTACCGCTCATGCGGCCGGAGGCCTACGCCGTCACGGCGTGACCTTCTCGATCTTCACGCTGCCGGTGCCCGCGACGGTGCCGTGCGCGTTCACCAGCTGGACCTGCCCGAAGAACTCGCGTCCCTCGGGCGCGGCCGCGGCGGCGGTGACCGAACCGGACACCGTGGCCGAGGCGCCGGTGGCGAGCTTCACCGGGGTGGAGTCGTCGACCGTGACCGCGCCGAGCGCGCTGGAGAAGAACACGTCCAGGTAGTCGTACGCGGTCGAGCCCGACGGGACCGAGTAGCCCGCGACCTCGACGGTGTACGTGCCGGCGGCGGGGGAGGCGATGGAGACGGCCTCCTCCGAGTCACCGTCCGCGGACTGTCCGACGACCGTCCCGGCGGCGTCGTACACCGTCAGGTCCAGGTCGGCGGCGGTGTCCGAGACGTTGCCGATGGACACGTCGAGCGACGCGGCGCCCGCGGGCACCTCGACCGTGGTGGTCTGCGTCGCGCCGTCGGCGATGGTCGGCCGGGTGCTCTTCGAGGAGCCGAGCGGACCGCCCTTCAGCTTGCCGTCGATCGCGGCGAAGTTGTTCGTCACCTTCCAGGAGGCGGTGGACGGGACGCCCACCTTGGCCTCGGGGACGGTCACGACCGCCGGGTCGAACGCCGCGCCGAGCACGGCGACGTCGAGCTTGTACGGGTTGTCGAGCAGCGGCGAGGTGCGGCGCGCCTCGACCTCGATCTCCCAGACGCCGGCCTGCGGGTCCGCGTACGAACGCACGTCGGGCTTGCAGCCGTTGCCGTCGAGGTAGTTGTTGTAGCAGTACGGGGTGCCGGTGTCCTCGACCGGAACGCCGTACGGGTGGATCGAGATGAACCGGGTCTGGCTCTTGTCCTTCAGCCCGCCGATGGCCACCTCGAGCGCCGAGGCGCCCTCGGGGACCGTGACGAAGTAGGACGTGGTGCTGTTGCGCTGCACCGAACCGGACGCCTTGTAGGTGTACTTGACCGGCGAGGAGACGACGACGGTCGACAGGATCTGCTTGTCGACGCCCTCGGTCCGCGGGTCGTCGACCTCGAGGATCGCGCTCTTGAGACCGGCCGACCGGGGGGCCGCCTGGACCTTGACGGTCACCGGCTGGTTCAGCGGGAGCCTGACCTCGTCCGAGCCGACGATGCGGAAGGTGCCCTCGGCGTTGTTCTCGAAGTGCAGCTCGTGCCGGATCGCCCGGTCCTCGCCCGACGTCCGCGTGACGGTGACGTCGTACGTCTTGCGCTCGCCGGCCTTGAGGCCGCCCTCGCGGTCGTACAGGCCGGTGCCGAAGCCCGGTGTCTTCAGCGCGTAGTCGATCGCGGTGTCGACCGGCGCCTTCACGGTGTAGTCGTGGGCGGTGGCGCCGTCACGGATCGAGTCCCAGGCGTCGGGGATGTTGATGAGACCCGCACCCTCCTCGTACGCCTGGACGCCCTTGATGTGGTCGGCGGTCGACGTCAGGGCGGTGCGCAGGGTGGCCGGGGTGAGGCCGAGGCCCTTCTGCTTCGCGGCGCTGATCAGCAGGGCGGAGGCGCCCGCGGCCTGCGGCGACGCCATCGAGGTGCCCTGGAGCATCGAGTAGCCGGCCGGCAGGGTGTAGCCCGCCTCGGCGACCGGGGAGCCCGGCAGCCAGGTCTGGGTGGAGTTGATGGAGGCGCCGGGCGCGGTCAGCGTCGGCGTGAAGCCGCCGTCCTCACGCGGGCCGCGCGAGGAGAAGGGCAGCAGCGCGTACTTCTTCTCCACCTGCGAGCCGTAGTTGGACGCCCAGGTCTCCTTGGAGATGGAGGCGGCGACCGAGATGACCTTGTCGGCCAGGCCCGGGTCGCCGATGGTGTTCGCGCCGGGGCCGGAGTTGCCCGCGGAGATCACCAGCTGCACGCCGTAGGTGTCGATGAGGCGCGTGTAGAGCTCGCTGCGCGCGTTGTTGCCGTCGTTGAGCGCCGGCAGACCGCCGATGGACATGTTGACGATGTCGACGCCGCGGTTGGCGACGAGGTCGATCATGCCCTCGGTGAGCGCGATGTTGGTGCAGCCGCCGGTCCAGGTGCAGGCGCGCGAGGAGACGATCTTCGCGCCGGGCGCGGCACCGTTCATCTTCCCGCCGAACAGGCCGTTCGCGGAGGTGATGCCCGCGACGTGGGTGCCGTGCTCGGACTCGATGACGCCGATGTTGACGAAGTCGCGCTTCTGGCCGACCCAGTCGCCGCCGTACGGGTCCATCGGGACGTCCTTGCGGATCTCCACGACGAAGGGCTGGCGCTCGACGACGTCCGTCGCCGGGTTGTCGGTACCGAAGTAGCCGATCTGGAAGCCGTCCTTGTACGGCTTCATCGGCTTGTCGTCGGTGAAGTCCGCGTTGTTGTTCAGGTCGACGGTGACCGTGCCCGCCGCCGCGTCGTAGAGCACGCCCCACGCGTCGGTGGTGTCGCCGTCGCGGTTCGCGTCGCCCTTGGCGTCGCCGCCCGCCGTCGCCGACTCGCGGAAGGTGCTGATCTCGTACGAGCCCGCCGGCGCCGTCCAGGTCCGGCCGCTGTACGTGAAGGTGGGCCCGGCCACCGGGGTGGTCATCGGGCGCCAGGTCGCGTCGCTGTCGAGGATCGGGTCCGTCGAGGTCACCCAGTCGACGATCTTGCGCTCGCCCGTGGTGGTCTTCTGGAGCGCGGGGTGGCCGAGGTCGACGCCCGAGTCCAGGATGCCGATGGTGACCCCGCGGCCGTCCGCCTTCGGGTGGTCCTTCACGAAGTCGACGGCACCCGTCTCGAAGGACGGGTTGTACGGGTTCTCGGCGGGGGTGCTCTTGCCGGGGGCCCGGTACGTGGTGGCCGTGGCGGTGTTGCTGCCGTGCTTCGCGGTGTCGGCGCTCGGCGTCGGGTCGTCCAGCGCGATCTCCTGGCGCAGGTCGATCCCGTGCACGGAGGACAGTTTCGCGGCGGCGGCGATGGCCGCGTCCGCCCGGCCCGTCGGGACGGTCGCCCGGACGTAGCCGAGCTTGTCGTAGGAGCGGCCCACCGAACCGCCCTTGACCGCGTCCAGCTCCTTGGCGACCTCTTCGGTCCGGCCGGGAGCCGTGGCGATCATCATGGTGACGTTCTTGTCGCCGTTGGCCTTGGCCTCGGTGAGGAGGTCCGCGTCGCTCGAACCGAGCTTGGCGGCGGCGGACTTGGTGCCCGGGTCGGCCGTGGGCGTCGCCTGGGCCGCGGAGAAGGCCATGGGTATCGGCCCGGCCGCGGAGAGGGCGGCCACCAGGCCCGCGGCCACGGCGATGCGGGCCACGCGTCTCGCGCCGGATATCGGAGCTCGCTGAGGGTCGGAGATCATCTGCATCCCTTGTAGGTAAAGGAACGAGCGTGGAGCGTCCGGTTCCGCCGGTTGTGACGGACCGGTCGCGACAGTCCGGTATGTGGACCCGGATGACCGCTCAGCTTTACCTAAGGGGCAGTTGTTTGGGGAGAGTTGACCGAGGCGGGATGAAGCCATGGCGTACTTCCGCCATGCGTCACGTCGCTGATACACCGTTATGGTTGGATATGCGGCGTGATACAGGTGTCTGCCTTTGTCGATTCGGCGCTCTTTCGTGCACGTGCGGTGGCTGGACCCTTCCGTGCGGTGACCGCGGGACGCGCCTGGGCGTCGTCGCGCGCGCCGTCCCGAGGGGCGGGAGCCGCGCCGCGCGGAGGCGATGAGGCTCCCCCTACCCCGCAAGATGAACGCGGAGTGACCGGCCCCGGGCGGTTCGGACAGGGCTCCATGGACGCACAGGGTGCGCCAAGATCCACGTACGGTGATCGGCGCCGGGCGTTGCTGCCGAGTTAACGCGCAGGTCACCCCCGCTGCCAACCATCCATGGTGAGCGGGGTGTTCGTCTCGACCGCCCCGCGACCACAGCCGACGCGTTCGCACTCGGGGAGACCGCGCCATGTCGCGCACACGCTCTGTCGCCGCCGTACCCGCTCTCAACCGCCGCACCCTGCTGGCCGCCACCGGAGCCCTGTCGCTCTCCGCCGGCGTCGGCCTCGCCCTGCGCCCGGGGGCCCCGGCGCACGCCGCGACCCCGGGACGGGAGACCGTCGCCGACTCCGTCGCCCAGTCCGAGGCCCGGTCGGCGGCCGTCACTCCGCTCGCCCCGCCCGAACTGGTCCCCTACACCCGCGGCACCACGCTGCGCGGCGTCGCCGTCCCGCGCTCCGGCACCCCCGGATACCGGCGGCTCGGCGACGGCGCCGGCTGGCAGCGCGTCGTCCGGGACGAACTGGCCGCGGGCAAGAAGGGCCGCGCCGACCGGCGCACCGCGCTCGCCTCGTTCGTGCAGCTCACCGACCTGCACCTGACCGACGCCCAGCACCCGCTGCGCCTGGAGTACCTGCGCGCCCAGAACAAGAGCTTCTGGCGCCCCCAGGAGACCCTGACCGTCGCCGGAGCCGTCTCCCTCGTGGAGCGGGTCAACTCGCTGCGCGGAGCCCCCGTCACCGGCTCCCCGCTGCACTTCGTCATGACCACCGGCGACAACACGGACAACAACTCCAAGACAGAGCTGAACTGGTTCCTGAAGGTCATGAGCGGCGGTCGCATCAGCCCGAACAGCGGCGACCCGCGGCACTACGAGGGGGTCCAGGCCAGCGGCCTCAAGACCTACTGGCAGCCGGACGCGGCCCTGCGCGACGCCGACAAGCAACTCGGGTTCCCGCGCATCCAGGGGTTCCTGCAGGCCGCCATCGGCGAGCTGCGCAGCCCCGGCCTGAGCCTGCCCTGGTACTCCACCGTCGGCAACCACGACGCGCTCCCGCTGGGCTGCTACGGCACGCGAGGCGACTCGTACCTCACCGAGTTCGCCGTCGGCGGCAAGAAGCTGATGTCCCTGGGCGCGGCGGAGTGCGACAAGCTCGCCAAGAGCATGAAGAAGGGCAGCAGCCCCAAGGGCGCCGAGGTGCACGCGCTGCTCAAGGCGCACACGCGGCAGATGCGCTCGGTCACCCCGGACGAGAACCGGGCCCCGTTCACGCCCGCCGAGTACCTCAAGGCCCACCTCGACCCCGCGCACACCGGTCCGGGCCCGATCGGCCACGGCTACTCCTCCGCCAACCTCTCCGCGGGCACCCAGTACTACTCGTTCCGCATCGCCGAGGACGTCATCGGCGTCAGCCTCGACACCACGGACCCCGGCGGCCACTACGAGGGGTCCATCGGGACGGCGCAACTGCGCTGGCTGGAGAAGACGCTGCGCGAGAACAAGGACGCCTACGTCATCGTCTTCAGCCACCACACCAGCAAGACGATGCGCAACATGAACGCCGACCCGGCCCACCCCGGCGAGAAGCGGCACGGCGGGGACGAGGTCGTCGCCCTCCTCGCGAGCTTCAGCAACGTGCTGGCCTGGGTGAACGGTCACTCCCACAAGAACGACATCACCCCGCACGCAGCCCCCGGCAACCGCTCCTTCTGGGAGATCTCCACCGCCTCGCACGTCGACTTCCCCCAGCTCGCCCGCATCATCGAGCTGGTCGACAACGAGGACGGCACGCTCTCCCTGTTCACCACCCTCATCGAGTCCGCCGCCCCGCACGCCACGGACTTCTCCGACCTCAGCCAGACGGGCCTGGCCGCGCTCTACCGCGAACTGTCCTTCAACACGCCCGGGGCCCGCACCGACCTCGCCGGCACCTCGCGCGACCGCAACACGGAGCTGATCCTGAAGAAGGGCTGAAAAGCGCTCAACCGGCCCGGACCGGGCAACCCCGCGCCGCGTTCCCGGGTCCGTTCCCCCGACCACGTTCGACAGTGAGACGGGGGAAGACATGAGGGTACGTACGGGACTTGTGGGAGCGACCGCCGTGGCGATCGCCACGGCACTGGCGGGCACCGCGGTCGCGGCGCCCGCCGCGGGCACAGGCCACGCGCCGACCCGGCAGGCCATGGAGGCGGCCGTGCACGACGGGGTGCCGGGCGTGACGGCGACGGCCTCCGGCCGGCACGGCACGTGGTCGGCGACGGCGGGCACCGGCGACCTGCGCACCGGCGCACCGCGCTCCACCGCAGACCACTACCGCGTCGGCAGCATCACCAAGACGTTCGTCTCCACCGTGCTGCTCCAACTGGAGGCGGAGGGACGGCTGTCGCTGGACGACACGGTGGACCACTGGCTGCCCGGAGTGGTGCGGGGCAACGGCAACGACGGCAGGAGGATCACCCTCCGCCGGCTCCTCAACCACACGAGCGGGATCTTCGACTACACGGCCGACGACGACTTCGTGAACACCTACTTCGCCAAGGACGGCTTCTTCCGGCACCGCTACGACACCGCGACACCGGAGCACCTCGTCGCGATCGCCCTGGCCCACCGGCCGGAGTTCGCGCCGGGCGCCTCCTGGAGCTACTCCAACACCAACTACATCCTCGCCGGAATGGTGATCCGCGAGGTCACCGGACACTCCTACGCCACCGAGATCCGCGAACGCATCATCGAACCGCTCGGACTGCGCGGCACATCGGTCCCCGGCACCACGGCGACGCTCCCGCAGCCCAGCGGCAGGGCCTACTCCAAGCTGGCCAGGACCGCGACGGGACCGACGTACGACGTCACGACCCTCAACCCGACGCTCGCCGCCTCGGCGGGCGGGATGATCTCCGACAACGCCGACCTGAACCGCTTCTACACGGCCCTCCTGCGCGGCAGGCTGCTGCCGCGCGAGCAGCTCGCCGAGATGAAGACGACGGTCCGCGTCGACGAGATCCCGAACGCGGGCTACGGCCTCGGCCTCATCGACCGCGAACTGAGCTGCGGCGTCCACGTGTGGGGCCACGACGGCGGCATCCACGGCTCGACCTCCTCCGCCGTCACCACGGCCGACGGCCGGCACGCCCTCGCCTTCAACTTCAACGGGGACTGGTCGGGCGACAGCGACGCGGTGATCGAGGCGGAGTTCTGCGGCAAGCGGCCGGGTGCGGACCGGACGGCCCGCACCCCCTAGCCCGCCGCGGGCCTTCTAGGCCGCGGTCGGCGCCGTGAAGGTCACCTTCGCGGTGTCGACCGTGGCCGCGTGCCGGCCCGGCGCGTCCTGCACCCGCCAGTACAGGTTCGTGTGGGCGACGACCTCCGCAGGGGAGGGCGCGCCGTACGCGGTGAGGTCCTCCGTGGCGTGGGCGTCGCCGACCAGGGTGACGTCGTACCCGCGGGTGAACGCGCCGTGCAGGGTGGAGCGGACGCAGGCGTCCGTCTGGGCGCCGGTGACGACCAGGTGGCCGACACCGCGCTGGGCGAGCACGTCCTCCAGGTCGGTGGCCTCGAACGAGTCGCCGTAGTTCTTGTGGACGACGGGCTCGGTGTCCTCGCGGACCAGCTCCGGCACGTAGGCCCAGTCCTCGCTGCCGACCTTCATCCCGTCGTCGGAGTGCTGCACCCAGATCACCGGCACCGCCTCGGCGCGGGCCCTGGCGACCAGGGTGTTGATGTTCTCGATCACCTCGGCGCGGTTGTGGGCGGCGTCCACCGCGCCGTGCTGCATGTCGACCACCAGCAGTGCGGTGTTCGGGCGACCGGGCAGGGTCGTCATCGGGCTCTCCCGTCTGGCGTCCTGCTCGTCACGGCAGGTACGTCGGGCCATGGAACTCCTGTCGGCCCCACAGTAGAACGGCCCACTGACAACGCCTCCGGACGAATGCCTCGCGGACGACGGACTCGCGGACGAGGGCCGCGCGGACAAGCGGGAGGACGGCGCACGGGAAGGGGCCCACGCCGTCGCGCGAGCCCCTTCCCTCCCCTCCTGCCACCACCCCGGTCCGTCACTACCGGGGCAGCACCACGACATGCGCCGCGGGATCGCGGTCGTCCGACGCCATCAGCGCGGTACGGACGACCGTGGCCTGCTGCTCCATCGCCTCACGGAGCTTCTTCGGCGTGATGTGGACGACGGTGATCCCGAGCCGCTCCAGCACCTCACGCTTGCGGGCGTACTCCGACCACAGCGCGTCCTCGTCCTGCCGCGGGGCGCGGGTGTCCAGCTCGACCGCCACCGCCTGCTCGGGCCAGTACGCGTCGAGGCCCCCGATGTGCGGACCGCCGGGCAGCCGCAGGTCCACGTTCCACACCGGGTCGGGCAGACCGTGCTCGTGCACCATCCGGTACAGGCGCTCCTCCGCGATCGCCCGGCCCTCCGCGAGCAGCGAGTCGACCGCGTCCACCACGTGCGGCCGGCCGAGCAGCCGGGCAGCCGTCAACTCACGGACCACGACGGCCGGTTCGCAGTGGCCCCCGCGCACCGCTTCCGTCAGCAGCCGGCGCACGACGTCGGCGTCGGTGAGTTCCGCGACCGCGTCGGCGAGCGCACGGGGCACCGGGGCGACCGGGACGCCGGTCACGAACGCGGGGGCGGGCAGCGAGGGCGTCCGCACGATCCGGACGCAGCCCGTCGAGCGCAGCCGGCGCAGCCGGGGCACCAGCACGTCGATCGTTTCGAGGGAGAGCAGCGGCGGCGCCGTGCTGAACCCGTGCAGGGCCAGCGCCGCCAGGCCGGTGACCAGCACGTCCGCGAACGGCTGGGGGGCGTGCGGCCCCTCGGCGCCCGGCTGGACCGGGATGGAGGCCACCCGCTGGGGGGCGGGGGAGCGGGCGGTGTACAGCAGCGCGGCGTGCAGCCGCTCCTCGGCGGTGGGCGGGCCGGGGTGGAGCAGGACCACACCCGGAAGGATCTGCTGCCAGGCTCCGCCCGCCCGGCACTGCTCGTTCGTCTCGGCGGCCGTGACGCCGTGGCTGCGCAGCTGAGTTGTCGTCAGGACCCGGCGCTGCACGTGGGACAGGTGACGGAGGGGGCGGGGGGAGAGCGGGGTGTTGTGGTTCATGATCCGGGGTTTCCCGCCCGGAACCCGCCCTCTAACCGCTGTTACACGCTCGTCGACAAATCCGGACAAGCACGTACTAAAGTACGGGCGTTCGAGTGCCGAAAGGCGCTGGTCCGGAGGGGAATTAATAGGGGTTACGGCTCTGAATACCTGTATTTCGTCACCAGTGCATCCGTCCGATGAAGTCACCGGAGTGGATACCGGAAGCGGGTGCGGGCGCGGCGAGGGCACCGGACGCGTGGAGCGCCGGTGCCCTCGAAGCGGTGTGCGTCGTGCGGGTGTTCAGCCCGCGGCGATGTCGCAGGCCTGGCCGCGCAGGGCCCGGGCCAGGTCGTCGCGGGACTCCAGTACCAGCCGGCGCAGCGCGGGGGCCGCGTCCTCGTGCGCGGCGAGCCACGCGTCCGTCGCCTCCAGGGTCTGCGGGGAGTCCTGGAGTCCGGGGAACAGGCCCCTGACCACGTCCATGCCGATCTGGATGGACCGCTCCGCCCAGACCCGGTCGATCGCGGCGAAGTAGCGGGCGGTGTACGGCGCGAGCAGCTCGCGCCCGGACGGCTGGGCGAAGCCGGAGATGGTCGCCTCGACCAGGGCGTTGGACAGCGCGTCCGACTCGACGACGGCCGCCCAGGCCTGCGCCTTGACCGCTGCCGAGGGGCGGGCCGCCAGACAGCGGACCTGGTGCCGCTTGCCCGACGCCGTGTCGTCGCGGGCGAGTTCGGCGGCGATCACCGACTCGTCGGCCACGCCGTGCGCGGCCAGCGGCTCCAGGAACGCCCAGCGCAGTTCCTGGTCCACCTCCAGCCCGTCGATCTTCGCCGCGCCCTCCAACAGGCCCTGGAGCAGCTGGAGATCGGCCTCGCTCGACGCGACGTGCGCGAAGAAGCGGGCCCACGCCAGCTGGTGCTGGCTGCCCGGCTCGGTGAGCCGCAGCTCCTTGAGCGCGCCCTCGGCCAGCAGCCGTGCCCCCTCGGTGCGCCGGGCGGGCGCCACGTAGTGGACGAGCGCGGCGTCCGCCCAGCCGTGCAGCGTCTGGAGGACGCCGATGTCGGACTCGCGGCCGGCGAAACGCAGCACCAGACCGATGAAGTCCCGGGCCGGCATCAGCGCGTCACGGGTGAGGTTCCACAGGGCCGACCAGCACAGGGCCCGCGCGAGCGGGTCGGTCATCTCGCCGAGTCCGTCCCGCAGGGCGGCCAGCGAACCCTCGTCGAAGCGGATCTTGCAGTACGTGAGGTCGTCGTCGTTGACGAGGACCAGGTCGGGGGCCTCGGAGCCGGCCAGGTCCGCGACGACCGTCCGCGGACCGTCGACGTCCACCTCGGCGCGGGCGTACCGGACGAGCGCGCCGTCGCCGCCCTCGCGCAGCGACTCGCGCCGGTAGAGGCCCACGGCCACGCGGTGCGGGCGCAGTTCGGGGTGGGACTCGGCGGCCTCCTGGAGCACCGCCAGCTCGGTGACGCGGCCCTCGGAGCTCAACACCACCTGCGGGGTCAGCGAGTTGACGCCCGCCGTCTGCAGCCAGGAGCGGGCCCAGACGGCCATGTCCCGTCCGCTGGTCTCCTCCAGGACCGACAGCAGGTCGCCGAGGCGCGTGTTGCCGTACGCGTTCCGCTTGAAGTAGCGGCGGGCGCCCTCCAGGAAGGCGTCCTGTCCGACGTACGCGACGAGCTGCTTGAGGACGGAGGCGCCCTTGGCGTAGGTGATGCCGTCGAAGTTGAGCTTGGCGTCCTGGAGGTCGCGGATGTCGGCGGTGATCGGGTGCGTGGAGGGCAGCTGGTCGGCGCGGTAGGCCCAGGCCTTGCGGCGGTTGGCGAAGGTGATCCAGGCGTCGGTGAAGCGGGTCGCTCCGACGTTGGCGAACGTGCCCATGAAGTCGGCGAAGGACTCCTTCAGCCACAGGTCGTCCCACCACACCATGGTGACGAGGTCGCCGAACCACATGTGCGCCATCTCGTGCAGGATGACGTTGGCCCGGGCCTCGTACGACGCCTGCGTGACGTTGCCGCGGAAGATGTACTCCTCGCGGAAGGTGACCAGGCCCGGGTTCTCCATCGCGCCGAGGTTGTACTCGGGCACGAACGCCTGGTCGTACTTCCCGAAGGGGTACGGGTAGTCGAAGTGGTCGTGGAAGAAGTCCAGTCCCTGCTTGGTCACCAGGAACACGTCGTCGGCGTCGAAGTGGGGGGCGAGGCCCTTGCGGCACATCGCGCCGAGCGGGATCTCCAGCGTCGTACCGTCGTCGAAGGTGCGTGTGTAGGAGTCCGTCACGTAGTGGTACGGGCCCGCGACGACGGCCGTGATGTACGTCGAGATCGGCTTGGTCTCGGCGAACTGCCAGACGCCGTCGGCGAGTTCGCCCGCACCGTTGCTCCAGGCCGTCCAGCCGGCGGGTGCCTGCACCGCGAATCGGAACGGCGCCTTGAGGTCGGGCTGCTCGAAGTTGGCGAACACGCGCCGCGAGTCCGCCGGCTCGTACTGCGTGTAGAGGTAGACCTCGCCGTCCTCGGGGTCGACGAAGCGGTGCATGCCCTCGCCGGTGCGGGAGTAGGCGCACTGGGCGTCCACCACGAGTTCGTTCTCCGCGGCGAGGTCCTCCAGCCGGATCCGCGCGCCGTCGAAGACCTCGCCCGGGTCGAGGTCCCTGCCGTTGAGCGAGACGGCCGTGACGCTCGGCGCGATCAGGTCCGCGAAGCTCGCGGCGCCCGGCTCGGCGCAGCGGAAGCGGAGCGTGGTGACCGACCGGAAGGTGCGGGGACCGCCGTCCGCGCCGCCCGGCTCCGTCTCGCCGACGGCCGAGCGCAGGTCGAGGAAGACGTCGTAGCTGTCGACGGACAGCAGTGCCGCCCGCTCCTGGGCCTCGTCGCGGGACAGGTTCTCACCGGGCACGGCTGCACTCCCTCATGGCGGTATAGACATGTGTGAACAGGACCGATCCTGCCATGTGCTCCTGTCACCGGACAGTGCGGCGCCGGGGACGCCGGCGGGACGGCGCGGGCGGGACGGGCGGAGTGGGGGCGCCGGGCGGGAATGGTGTGGACGGCCTCGCGCGTTGGAGGAACAAAGACCGCGTTCCGAGGAGAGCCATGTCCGAGCAGACCGCTCAGCCCAGTTCCGGCAAGACCCCCGTCGACTTCTGGTTCGACCCGCTGTGCCCCTGGGCCTGGATGACCTCGCGGTGGGTGCTCGAAGTGGAGAAGGTCCGCGACATCGAGGTGCGCTGGCACATCATGAGCCTCGCCGTCCTGAACGAGCCGAAGCTGGACGAGCTGCCCGAGAACTACCGCGAGATGCTCACGACCACCGCGTGGCAGCCGATCCGTGTGGTCACCGCCGCCTGGCAGAAGCACGGCGACGACATCGTCGGCCCGCTGTACACCGCGCTCGGCACCCGCATCCACAACGAGGGCGCCGGCCCGACCAGGGAGGCCATCGTGGCCGCCCTCGACGAGGTCGGGCTCCCCGCGGACCTGATCGACTACGCCGACCAGGACGACTTCGAGTTCGACGCCGAGCTGCGCGCCTCCCACAAGGAGGGCATCGAGAAGGTCGGCCAGGACGTCGGCACCCCGGTCATCGCCGTGCCCGGCGCCGACGGCGAGCAGATCGCGTTCTTCGGCCCCGTCGTCACCCCCGCGCCCAAGGGCGAGGAGGCCGCGAAGCTCTGGGACGGCACGCTGCTGGTCGCCTCGGTGCCGGGCTTCTACGAGCTCAAGCGCTCCCGTTCCGCGGGTCCGGACTTCAGCAACCTGTAGCCGGTCCCGGCCCGGCGCGCTCCGCCGGGCCACCCCCCTGTCGTTCCCGGGGCCCGGCGTACGCCGGGCCCCGTTCGCGTGTCAGGTGGCGGCCTGCGCCTCGGGGAAGTCGCCGCCGTCCCGCCAGTTGATCCAGCGCTGGAAGCGGCGGCAGCCCTTCCTGGTGCAGCGGTGGAAGGCGGCCGGGTCGTCCACCTCCAGGATCCGGCGCACGTGCGCCTCCTCGTCCTTGGTGAGCTTGCGGAACCGCCGCAGCGGCCCTCCGCAGTTCGGGCAGCGCACGTCCACGGCGACACCTCCGTGTGGAACCGGTCCGGGGGAGAGAGCGGGCACGAGGGCCGGAAGCGTCCGGGTGCCGGACGCCGGCCCCGCGAGCGTATGCGCTCCCTGGGTGGGCCCACGGTCCCAAATTCCATCCCGCGGCGACGCCCTTTCCCTTCGAGCGCCCCCTGCGCAGCATGTTCGGCTCCCATCGGGAGGCGCCGCGCGGACGAGGTGCCGGTTCCGGCCGCGCGTGTCCCGGAGCCGGGCCCCTGTCCACGCGGGAGGACATGGGCCCCGGGAACGGGAGAGCCCCCGCGAGTCATGTCCTCGCGGGGGCTTCCCTTCTTCCGCCCGCTCCGTGAAAGGTGAGAAGACGATCACGAGCAGGACGCTTCACGGCCCCGGCGTCCGGAGTGCGTACGGACGGGCACACCACTTCCGCCTTTATTGCGAATAGGTCGCAACTGCACGCTAGCAGCAACAGGAGGGGAGTGTGTGCCCCGGGCGCGCACCGGATCCATGAAGGGCCGCAATCGCGCCCCGGGTGCGCGAAGGGGCCCCCGCGCGACGTCGTCCTCGCGCGAGGGCCCCTTCGGTGAGGCGACAGGGCCGGTCAGCCGCGGGCGCGGGCCCGCTGACGGGCGTAGCCGGCCGCCGCCAGGAACAGCGTCATGCCGCCCGTGGAGTAGAGCTGCGCGCGGGTGTCCGGCTCCCGGGCCATCAGGACGAAGACGGCCACCATGCCGGCCAGCGCGACCCAGGTCAGCGTGGGGAACGCCCACATGCGCACGACCAGCTTCTGCGGAGCCTCCCGGTCCAGTCGGCGGCGCAGCCGCAGCTGCGAGACCGCGATGAACATCCAGACGACCAGGATCACCGCGCCGATCATGTTCAGCAGCCACGGGAAGACGTCGTCCGGACGCCAGTAGCTGAGGACGACACAGGCGAAGCCGAAGACGCAGGAGACGAGCACGGCGACCCGCGGCACTCCCGCCGAGACGCGGCCGAGCGCCTTCGGGCCCTGCCCGCGCCCGACCAGGGAGTAGGCGATGCGCGAGGAGCCGTAGATGTTCGCGTTCATCGCCGACAGCAGCGCCACGAAGATGACCACGTTCATCAGCTGCCCGGCGCCCGGAATGTCGAGGCGTTCGAGGGTGGCGACGTACGGGCCGCTCGTGACGACCGCCTCGGAGTTCCACGGCACGAGCGTGACGATGACGGCCATCGAGCCGATGTAGAAGAGCGCGATGCGCCACATCGCGGTGCGGACCGCGCTCGCGACACCCTTGACCGGGTCCTGCGACTCGGCCGCCGCGATCGTCACGGTCTCCAGGCCGCCGTAGGCGAACACCGACGCGAGCAGTCCGATGACGAGCCCCTCGCCGCCGTTCGGCAGGAAGCCGCCGTCGCCCGTGAGATGTGCGGTGCCAGGTGCGTCCGTACCCGGCAGGACGCCGGTGATGGCCAGCACGCCGAGCACGAGGAACAGCGCGATGGCGCCGACCTTGAGGGCCGCGAACCAGAACTCGAACTCACCGAAGTTCTTCACCGCGGCGAGGTTGGCCAGGCAGAAGACGACCATGAACAGCGCCACCCACCCCCACTCGGGCGTGCCGGGCAGCCAGCCGGTGACGATCTTCGCGGCGGCGATGCCCTCCAGGCCGACGGCCGTGCACAGCAGCACCCAGAAGGCCCAGCCCGCCGTGAAGCCGGCCCAGGGTCCGATGGCCCGCTCGGCGTGCGCCGAGAAGGATCCGGACGACGGATACGCGGCCGACATCTCGCCGAGCATCCGCATCACCAGCATGACGAGCAGACCCGAGACGGCGTACGCGATGACGATGGACGGACCGGCCGCGGCGATTCCGGCACCGGAGCCGACGAACAGTCCGGCGCCGATGACACCGCCGAGGGCGATCATCGAGAGGTGGCGCTGTTTCAGACCGTGGGACAGGGGCGCCTCGGCGTCGGCGGAGCCGGGCGGGGTGTCGAGGGTGGTGCGGGACATGAGAGCGGGTGGTCCCTTACGTGCGAGTGCGTGCGAGCGGCAAAACGCCCACAGTCTGGGCAGCCCCACCACCGGGAGGGCAAGGCCGCCCAGCATGCGGACGCGATCCGTACGGAGCGTGAGGTTCCGTTTACTTCGGGGTCGGGGTCGGGGTCGGAGTCGGGGTCCGGGTCGGAGGTAGGAGGGAGGGGCTGGGATCGGGGGTCCTGCGGGGGTGGTGCGAGCGCCGTGCGTTCCCCTTCGGCGGGATCGCCGCGACCTCTTTGGTGAGTCCCCACAGTCGCGCCCGGCACCGGAACGCGGCACGGACCACGTCACCGCAGTGACCAGCATCACCTCGGCGTGGGTGTACCGGCCGTTCTTTGTGAGGAGCCCACCAAGCTCCCGATCCGCCCTTTGTCGAGCGCTGACGGTGATCACCCCTAGGCCCCTGGGATAGCGTCACCGTGTCCCGACCTGCCCTCCCCCCGAACTCCCCAGGAGCCCGGGGGTATCCCCTTCGCCGGAGTCCCCATGAGCACCGCTGTCGCCACGTCCTCCCGACCCGGCGAGGTCCTCGCCGACCTCCTCCCGGCCTCCCGCGTCCGCGACGTCGCCCTCGTGATGGGCGGTGCCGCGCTCACCGGAATCGCGGCCCAGATCTCGCTGCCCGTCCCGGGGTCCCCCGTGCCGGTGACCGGCCAGACGTTCGCCGCGCTGCTCGTCGGCACGGCACTCGGCGCGCGCCGCGGTTTCCTGTCGCTCGCGGTGTACGCGCTGGTCGGCATGGCCGGCGTCCCGTGGTTCGCGGGCGGCGGCTCGGGTGCCGCGGCGCCGTCCTTCGGCTACGTCCTCGGCATGCTGCTCGCGTCGACGGTCGTCGGGTCCCTGGCCCGCCGTGGCGCCGACCGCTCGGTCCTGCGCATGGCGGGCACGATGCTGATCGGCGAGGCGATCGTCTACGCGATCGGCGTCCCCTACCTCGCCCTGGCCACCGGCATGTCGGCGAGCGCGGCCGTCGCGGCGGGCCTCACGCCGTTCCTGATCGGGGACGCCCTCAAGGCCGCCCTGGCCATGGGCGTGCTGCCGACGGCGTGGAAGCTCATCGACAAGAAGTGACGCCCGGCGCGGAGTGGAGCGCGCCGAGCGAGAAGTGACGTCCTGTAGGGCGTGACGTTCAGCGGAAGAGGCCCGCCGGGGGTGTCCCATCCCTCCGGCGGGCCTCTTCCGTGTTCTCATCCGTGGTCGTGTCCGGCGGTCACGCCTCCTCGCGCGGCCTCCGGCGCACCCACCACATTCCCGCCGCTCCCGCCGAGATCAGGGCAGCGCCCGCCGCACCGAACGGCAGGACCGAACTCCCCGGGCCGGTCTTCGGCAGCGAGTCCCCGCCCGGTGCCACCGGCTTGTTGTCCGTACCCAGCAGCAGCGGGGTCGCCGGGGCGTTGGGCGACGGGTTCGTCGTCCCGAACGGAACCGGTCCCTGCTGCCAGTAGGTCTTCTTCCCGTCGCTCGTCTGGACCGGAAGACAGATCTTTCCTGTCTTTCCCAGATCGAACGTGGCATCGACGGCGTACGATTTCGACTTGCCCACCGCGAGGTTGCCGACGGAACAGAAGAAACCGCTGTTCGAACCCTCCGGGAGATCCTTTCCTCCCATCGCCGTGCAGCCCTTCACGTTCTTGACCTTCAGGCCGTCGAAACCGACCACCAAAAGCCTGATGTCGCCGCTTTCCTTTGTCCCTTCGTTCTTCACCGTGGCGGTAATTGCCGTCTTCTGAGTACTGTTGTCGACCGAGATCTTCGACGGCAGCAACGTGGTCACCTCGACGCCCGCCGGCGCCTTGTCCATCGCCTTGCCGCCCTTGCCGCTGCCCGGTCCCTGGTCGTCCGCGACGGCGGTGTGGGAAAGGATCACCACGGCCGAGAAACAGGCCGTGAGCAGAGATCCCGTAATGGTCGCCGTGTGACGAGAACGCATGTTCGCCCCCCTTGGCTGCGCCTGAATTCGCAGTACTTGAAGAGGTACCACAAGATTTCTCCGCACTATGCTGGTACGGCCTGAAGTGTGACCATTGTGTTTCTGCTGTTACGGGCGAATGTGGCTGATGTTGAGGGGGTGGGGGGATTGTCGGCGAACGTACAGGGTGGTGTTCCGGGATTACTGGTGACCGGGCGCTATCGACTGGTCGAGAGTATTGGCCAGGGGGGAATGGGGCGGGTGTGGCGCGCCGCCGACGAAATGCTCGACCGGCAGGTCGCGGTCAAGGAAATGCGCATAGACGGACTCGATCCCGAGGACACCCGCACGCGTCGGGAGCGCACCCTGCGCGAGGCACGGGCCACGGCCCGGATCGACCATCCCGGCGTCGTCCGCATCTACGACGTGGTGGACGCGAGCGAGCGGCTGTGGATCGTCATGGAACTCGTCGCCGGCCGCTCCCTCGAACGGGTCGTGGCCGAGGACGGCCCGCTGGACCCGCGCGAGGCGGCCCGCGTCGGTCTCGAACTGGTCGGTGCGCTGCGGCAGGTGCACGCCGGGGGAGTGCTGCACCGCGACATCAAGCCGGGCAACGTGCTGGTCGAGCGCGCCGGCCGGCGACGTGTCGTCCTCACCGACTTCGGCATCGCCGCGCTGCAGGACGCCGAGGCGCTCACCATGGCGGGCATGCTCGTCGGCTCCCCCGACTACATGGCGCCCGAGAGGATCTCCGGCCGCCCGCAGGGGCCGCCGTCCGACGTGTGGTCGCTCGGCGCCACCCTGTGCGCGGCCCTCGGCGGCCGCTCCCCGTTCTCCCGCGCCACCACGTACGCGACCCTGCACGCCGTCCTCTACGAGGAGCCGGTCCTGCCCGCGGGAGCCGGTGCGCTGCGGGACATCCTGGCCGCCCTCCTGGAGAAGGAGCCGGACACCCGGCCCGGCCTGGAGGAACTGGAGGCCGCCCTGGGGGAGATCGCCCGGCCGCCGGCCCCCGGCACGGCAGCCACCCGCCCGTCGACGGAGGGCCCGGAGTACGACTTCACCCAGGGCGTCGAGTTCGGCCCCGCGTACGGCCGGACACGTGACGAGGCCGCCGAGCGCCCTCCGGATTCCGGGCACGGGCCCGGACCCCGGCGACCTTCGACCCCCGAGCACCACCCGGGCCGCACCTCCGCCCCCGGCAACGGCCCGGCCCCCCACGGTCCTTCGGCCCCGGAGCAGGACCGGACCCCCCAGAGGCCCCCGACTCCGGTACACGGCCCGGCGACTCCGGGCGCGGGAGACGGACGAGGCCACGCGGCTCCTCCGGCCACCGAGCACGGTCGGCCCCCGGCGACGGCCCAGGGTCCCGATCGCGGACCGGAGCCCGCCCGCACCGCCGGTCCGCGTTCCGCGCAGGCTCCCGGGTCCGCACCCCCGCCGGGCACCGGCCACGGCGAGGGCTCCGGGGTGACCCCGAGTCCGGATCGCGAACCCGGCGCCGACCGCGCCCCCCGTCCTCGCCGGGGACCGGATGCCGGCCCGGGCTACCGCCCCACTGTCGTCTCCCCGAGCGAGCCGATCCCCGAGCGCACTGGGGCGCCGCCCGTGCGGGAGCCCGATTCCCGGCCCACCGCTCCATCCACCCCTGTGCCGGAACCGCCCATCCCCACGCCGTCCGCGTCCGGCTCCCCCTCCGTATCCGCATCCGAACCGCACCCCACGCACCGGCCCGTGACAGCCCGGAGCCAGGTCTCGGCCACCACTCCCGAACCGGCCTCGGAGCCCCTCCCCGGCCCGTCGCCGACGCGCGAGCCCGGCCGCGAACGCCATGGCTCGCGTCAACCCGCCCCCGAAGCAGGGCAGATGTCCGAGGCCGCCCCGGATCCCACGGACAAGCCGGCTCCTCCCGAGGCCGATCCGGTACAGGGACCGGAGCCGGCTCCCGGCCCGGAGTCCGGGCCCGCCCCGTCGCCCACGCGCGCGCTGCTGGACGCCCGGCGCGTCCGGGCGACGCAGCTTCCGGCGGACCTTCCCGAAGCCGTGCCGCCCCCGGAGGAGTCACCGACGGACGACCCGGTGGAGGACTCCTCGCCCGGGGTGGATGTCCGCACGGGCGAGGGAACACCCGCCTCCCTTCCACGGCAGGACCACTCCGTACAGGACGCCGTCCCGGTCCCGCGTACGCCGACCCGTAGGAGTGCGCCCGACTTCCGCAAGCGGCGCCGGGCACGTTCCGCGGAGGACGTTCCGGCGAGCCACGCCGAGGCGGTCACCCGGGACGGCGAACAACCGGCCACGGCCAACGCCTCCACCGAAGCCGCGTCCGAGCCGAGCGGGGAACCCCGCTCGGAGACCCCGTCCCACCTGCCCACCGCCCCGGTGTCCGTACTGCCGGCACAGGGTGAACTCCCGCGCCCCGCACCGCAGTCGGCGCCGGGGCCCGGAGCGGGGTACGGCGACGTCGACGTCGTGGGCAACGGCGGTCGGGGCGGCGACGGCACCGCGCCGGGAGGGCGGGGCGGCAGGCGCCGTGTCGTCCTGGCGGCCGCCGGCGTGGTCCTCGCGGGGGCGGTCGCCGGGATCGTCATCGCGCTGTCGGGCGGCGGATCACCCGAGGGCGGGAGTGCCGCCTCGCCGGGAGCCTCGTCCGCGGCGACCGGCTCGCCCACGGGTTCGTCCACGGGCGGAGGCCCCACGAACGCCTCGCCCACCGTCGAGGGCACCTCGCGCCCGCCCAGCCTGCCCCCGGGAGCGCACCGGGAGGCCGGGGGATACGCGTGGGTGACGCCGAAGGACTGGCGGCGCGAGCCGCAGACGGGCTCGGAGGTGCACTACACCTCGCCCGACGGCGCACAGGAACTCGCGGCCAAGTCCTCCCTGGCCAAGGGGAACCTGATGGACACCTGGCAGACCTCGGAGCAGAACGCCCGGCAGGGCCGGGACTACCGGAAGATCCGGCTGGAGGAGACGACGTTCCAGGGCCGGCCCGCGATCGTCTGGGAGTACACGTTCACGATAAAGGGCGTGAGCTGGCACGCCCGGCTGCTCGGCTTCGACGTCGAGGGGAAGTCGTACCAGATCAACACCTGGTACCACCGGGACGTCGAGGACCAGGCCGTCGCGACCTACAACCGGGTCAAGAAGAGCTTCACCGTGCTGTGAACCCCCCCGGCGGCAGCGCGCACGGAAAAGGAAGAGGAAGCACAAGGAAGAAGGACCGAGCACACACCGGGGATACAGGGAGAGGGGCCCGCGGCGCAGTGCCGCGGGCCCCTCTCCCTTCAGGCCGGGAGGGCGGGTCAGGCGCCGACCTCGGCCTGCTCCTCGTCGCGGGACGCGCTCGCGAGCGGTCGCGCGGCCGAGGAAGAACCTGCGCCGAGCTTCTGCCGGACGACGGCGATGACCAGCACGATCGCCGCGACCAGCAGCGACAGCAGCACGGTCGTACGGCCGTCGTGCTCGGTGTCGGTCAGCATGTAACCGAGGACGAAGACGATCACCGCCGCGGTCGCCCACGTCAGGTACGGGTAGAGCCACATCTTCACGACGAGCTTCTCCGGCGCCTCGCGCTGGATGATCTTCCGCATGCGCAGCTGCGAGAAGCAGATGACGAGCCACACGAACAGGGCGACCGCACCGGAGGAGTTCACCAGGAAGAGGAAGACCGAGTCCGGGAACTTGTAGTTGAAGAAGACGGCGACGAAGCCGAACACGACCGAGACGACGATGGCGATCATCGGCACACCGCGGCGGGTCGTCCGGGCGAAGGCCTTGGGCGCGTCCCCGCGCTCACCGAGCGAGAACGCCATCCGGGAGGCCGTGTAGAGACCGGAGTTGAGGCAGGACAGCACCGAGGTCAGCACGATGAAGTTCATGATCTGACCGGCGTGCGCGATCCCGAGGGAGTCCAGGGCGGCGACGTACGAGCCCTTGCCCTTGATCGACGGGTCGTTCCACGGCACCAGCGTGATGACGACGAGGATCGAGCCCAGGTAGAACACGGCGATACGCCAGATGATGCTGTTCGTCGACTTGGTGACGGCCCGCTGCGGGTCCGAGGACTCGCCGGCCGCGAGCGTCGCGATCTCGCTGCCCATGAAGGAGAAGACGACCAGCAGCACACCGGTGAGGATCGCGCCGGGCCCGTGCGGCAGGAACCCGCCGTGCTCGGTCAGGTTGCCCACCCCCGCCTTGTCGGCGTGGACACCGGGCAGCACCCCGAAGATCGCGAGGGCGCCGACGACGATGAACGCGCCGATCGCCACGACCTTGATCCCGGCGAACCAGAACTCGAACTCGCCGTACGAACCCACCGAGACCAGGTTCGTCGCGGTCAGGACGATCATCACGATGAGCGCCCAGCCCCACTGCGGTACGGCGGGCATCCACCCTTCGAGGATCGTGGCGCCGGCGGTGGCCTCCACGGCCAGCACCACCACCCAGAAGAACCAGTACAGCCAGCCGATGGAGAAGCCGGCCCAGCGGCCGAGCGCGCGGTCGGCGTGCGCGGAGAACGAGCCCGAGGTCGGGTTGGCGGCGGACATCTCGCCGAGCATCCGCATCACCAGCACCACGAGCGTGCCGACGAGCGCGTAGGAGAGGAGGATGCCGGGGCCCGTGGTGGCGATGCCGGTGCTGGACCCGACGAAGAGTCCGGCTCCGATGACACCGCCGATGGCGATCATCGTCAGGTGACGGTTCTTGAGTCCGGCCTGGAGGCCGCCACCGGGTTCTCCGGGGCCTCCTGGGGCCTGTGCGGCCTTCGTGGGGGTCGGCTGCGAGGTCATGAGGGGGGATTCCTTTGCGCCGGATGAGCAGATTCCCGTACACGGCGTCCCATCCGTACGAGCGGTGTATGGGGAACGCGTCGCTCCATCGTGTGGACCGGCGTACGAGTTGGTCCAGTGAAACGGAGGCAAAGGAATTCGTGAACCTTTGAATCCAGATCGTTACTTGAGGTTTCCTTGAGGTTCTGTAGTATTGCTCACGTTTTTCGGCCGTCGGCCCCGACGAGACCGGACCGGGACCGGCGTGACACACTCGGACCATGCGTGTGTATCTCGGCTCCGATCATGCCGGTCTCGAACTGAAGAACCACCTCGTCGAGTGGCTCAAGGCCGCGGGCCATGAGCCCGTCGACTGCGGGCCCCACATCTACGACGCCCAGGACGACTACCCGCCGTTCTGCCTCCGCGCCGCCGAGCGCACCGTGGCGGACCCGGGCTCCCTCGGCATCGTCATCGGCGGCTCCGGCAACGGCGAGCAGATCGCCGCGAACAAGGTCGCCGGCGTACGGGCCGTACTCGCCTGGAGCGAGGAGACCGCCGCTCTGGGACGCGAGCACAACAACGCCAACGTCATGTCCGTCGGCGCCCGCATGCACACAGAGGAAGAGGCGACGAAGTTCGTCGAGACCTTCCTCGGCACCCCCTTCACCGGCGAGGAGCGGCACGTCCGCCGCATCCAGATGCTCGCGGACTACGAGACGACGCGGGAACTCCCGCCCATCCCGGCCCACCACCCGCAGCAGCCGTAGGACCGCGGAACCGTTCCGGGCCCGGGAAACCGGGCCCCGGGACGAAGGACAACCAGGAGGACCCGTGCCCGAGGGGCACACCATTCACCGGCTCGCCCAGGACTACCTCGGCGCGTTCGGCGGCCGGGCGGCCCGGATCACCAGCCCCCAGGGCAAGTTCAGCGACGCCGCGGCCCTCCTCGACGGGTCCGCCCTCACCACCGCCGAAGCCCATGGCAAGCACCTCTTCCTCGGCTTCCGCGACGCCGAATGGATCCACATCCACCTCGGCCTCTTCGGCAAGGTCGGCTTCGGCGCCACCCCCGCCCCGCCGCCCACCGACACCGTCCGCCTGCGCCTCGCGAACGACACCGCGTACGTCGACCTGCGCGGCCCCACCACCTGCGCCCTCATCACCGACGAGGAGAAGGGCGCGATACACGACCGGCTGGGCCCCGATCCGCTGCGCCCCGACGCCGACCCCGCGGCGGCCTACCGCCGGATCTCCCGCAGCCGTACGACGATCGCCGCCCTGCTGATGGACCAGAAGGTCATCGCGGGCGTGGGCAACGTCTACCGCGCCGAGGTCCTCTTCCGGCACGGCATCGATCCCTACCGCGCGGGCAAGGACCTCCGGGCGGGGGAGTGGGACGCGATCTGGGCGGACCTCGTGGACCTCATGCGCGAGGGCGTCCGCACCAACCGCATCGACACGGTCCGCCCGGAACACACCCCCGACGTCATGGGCCGGCCCCCGCGCGTGGACGACCACGGCGGTGAGGTCTACGTGTACCGCAGGGCCAACCTGCCCTGTCACCTGTGCGGCGGCGAGATCCGCACCGCCGGTCTCGCCGCCCGCAACCTGTTCTGGTGCCCGGCCTGCCAGCAGGCCTGACACCGGCCCGGCCCGGAGCCAGTGCCCCGCTCTCCGCTAGAACCCGTGCGGCAGCCAGGGCGCGACCACCGACGTGAACGCCATCGACGTCTCCGCCAGCGCACCCTGGCGCAGCTCCCGCACCCGCCCCGCCGCCGCGAGCGAGGCGAGCGGCACACCGCCCAGATACACCGCACCCAACTCCCTCACGGACAGCGCCAGATCGGGTGAATCGCCGGTCCGCACGCACGAGGCGCCCTTCGCGTCCCCGATGAGCCGCCAACGCCCCTCGTTCCAGGGGCAGAAGGAGTCCTCGACCTCCAACACCACGTCCACCGGGGCCTGATAGGTCCGCGCCTCCAGTGCCGCGCCGACGTCGACGAGCCGCACATGCAGCGCGTCCTTCATCCGTACCCGGCAGCGCCGGATGTCCGAGACCAGGTGCTGCCAGTCCTCGTCGACGGGCCGGCCCCGGGTGTGCAACGTCGTCGTCAGGTCGACGTCGAGCAGGAACCGCCACAGGGCGGCCCGCGCCGGCGGGTCGATCCCCTCCAGATCCTCCAGCCGCACCACGCCGTCGTGCCCCGCCGGGCTCCAGCCCGGCTTGACCCGGAAGCGCGCGTAGCCCACCACCGAGCCGTCCCGCTCCGCGACCACACACTGCAGGGGGGACGCGCCGTCCCGCTCGCCCTCCGGGTCGAGCACCTGGAGCCGCTCCCAGCCCGGCTGGCGGGCCAGCATCCCCGGACGCTCCGGCACCCGCCGCGCGTACACCGCCTCGCACACGTCGAGGACATCGCCCGGCGCCGCGTACCGCAGTCGTACGTCGTCCGTCCCGGGCGGCACGGACAGCCGGACGCGTCCGGTGTCGATCTCGGCGTTGATCTGCAGGGTCCCGATGCCGTAGCCGAACCGGCCGTAGATCGCCGGTTCCGACGCGGTCAGCACGGCGATCGGCTCGTTTCCCGCACGGAGATCGTCCAGCTGCCGCCGCATCATCGCGGTGAGCACCCCGCGCCGCCGGTGCGTCGCGGCCACGCTCACCATCGTCACTCCGGCGGCCGGCACCGAGGCGCCGCCCGGGACGGTGACGCGGAAGGAGAAGGCCCCCGCCGTACCCACACACTCCTCGCCGTCCCACACGCCGAGCGAACGGTCGTACTCTGTGAGCGCGTTCCACAGTTCGCGCTCCTCGGACGACTCCGCCACACCTCCGAACGCGCGGATCAGGTTCTCGTACCACTTGTCCCAGTCGGCCTGCCGGAGCACCCGGACGTCAGTCGTCATAGCCCATGCCTACCAGGGCAATGCGGTACGAGCGAGGGAATTTCGCCCGTCGCCGAGCCCCCGGACCGGAACGTGTCGGTGAAGTTCTCTGTGAAGTTGAGCGCTCGGACGGGGGACAAGTGGGACCTCCCGTGCCAAGCACCTGGTCCGATGGATAGGGTCCCGAACTAATGGCAGCAGGACGAGAGCGGCGCTCGGAGGCCGATACGTTCGCGGCCCGGTTGAAGAAGCAGTGGCACCGGGCCCGCACAGCGCTGCGCAGATCCGCCGTGGACTACTTCCGGGGCGACGGTTCCGACTGGATCGCGCTCGCCGGCCTGCTCATCACGATCCCCCTGATCGCCGCCACCACGCTGGTGAACTCGGTGTGGTGCTCACCCGCCGTCCTCGTCCTGCCGATCGTCGCCGGTGGCCTGCTGCTCCGCCCCGCGAGCCTGCTCGGGCTGTACGCGGCGGCCGCCACCGCGCTGATAGTCGAGTCCGTGAAGCTCGGCCCCTACACAGAGGGCCCCTCCCGGGTCACCCCCGGTGTGGTCCTGGTCGTCGCGGCCTGCGGTTTCTTCGGCCTGCTGATCGCCCAGTTCCGCAGCCGGGTCGGCGTGCCGTGGCGACGCGGCGGCACCATGCTCTTCGACCTGCGCGAACGCATCCGGGTACAGAGCAAGCTGCCGCAGCTCCCCGTGGGCTGGCACCGCGAGATGGCGCTGCGCCCGGCGGGCGGCCAGTCCTTCTCCGGCGACTTCGTCGTGGCCGCCCGGACGAACGGCGGCCGGACCCTCGAAGTCGTGCTCACGGACGTCTCCGGCAAGGGCATGGACGCCGGCTCCCGCGCCCTGCTGCTGTCCGGAGCCTTCGGCGGCCTGCTCGGCTCGCTCCCGCCGCACGCCTTCCTGACCGCCGCCAACGGCTATCTGCTGCGGCAGGACTGGGACGAGGGCTTCGCCACCTCGATCCACCTGGTGCTCGACCTCGACTCGGGCGACTACGAACTCTTCTCCGCCGGCCACCCGCCGGGCCTCCAGCTCAGCGCGGGCAGCGGCCGCTGGGAGGAGAAGGCCGCGGAGGGCCCCCTCCTGGGTGTGTACGACGGCGCCCAGTTCGACCCGGTGAAGGGCTCGCTCCGGCCCGGAGACGTGTTGATGCTGTTCACGGACGGTCTGGTCGAAACCGCCGAACGCGACATCGTCGAGGGCATCGACCGGCTCACCGGCGAGGCCGACCGCTATGTCGCCGGCGGCTTCCACGGAGCCGCCTGGCATCTCATCGAGGCCGTCGCCAAGGACGTCAACGACGACCGGGCCCTGCTGCTGATCTGCCGCGAGGGCCTGACCTCGGCGCGCTGAACCGGGACCCGGGCCCGGGTCCGATCCGGGGCCCGGTCGGGACGGCAGGCCCCGGACATCACGGTTTTCGGCAAGAAGGAGGCAGCGACGTGTTCCGAGGGGACACTGAACCCGTGACGCAACCTCTCCTGACCCTCGCCGAAGTCGAGGCGCTCGCCCGCACGGCGCACGCCGCCCAGACCGACAAGGCCGGCCGCCCGTACGCCGAGCACCTCCAGGCGGTGGCGGACGGCGTCCGCGAACGCGGCGGCGACGAAGACCAGATAGCGGCGGCCTGGCTGCACGACGCGGTCGAGGACGACGCCCTCTCCGAGGAGTGGCTGACCGAGGCCGCGCTGACCCCTCGTACGAAGGACATCGTGCTGGCGCTCACCAAACAGGACGGCGAGTCCGCGGAGGCCTACGCGCGCCGCATCCGCACCACCCGCGGCGCCCTCCTGGTCAAGGCGTCCGACCTGGCGCACAACGCGGACCCGGTCCGGCTCGCGGTCCTCGACGAGCACACCCGGGCCCGCCTGACGAAGAAGTACACGGCGATGCGTTCCCTGCTGGGACTCCCGCCCGCCTGAACGGCCCTGCCCGCGCCGCCACGTGTCCGCGCTGCTCGTCGGCCGCTTCGTGCCGCCCACCGGAGAGCACACCCGCGCCCACGCACGAGGGCGGGCCCGGGATCTCTCCCGGGCCCGCCCTGCGTCATGTCCCTCGCCGACCGGCCGCGCAGTGGCGGGTCGGGTCCCGCCGGCCGGTCGTGCGCGTCTCCCTAGGCGTTGGCGCCGGCGTTGACCTTGGCCCGCTCCCGGGCCAGTTCCGCCGCGTCCTGCTTGAAGGCCCACGCCATCTTCGGCTCCATCGCGAAGCGGAACATCCGCTGGATCGGCCGGGTGCACAGCACGGTGATCAACGCCGCCGCGACGACCGTCACGAAGATCTCCCCGACGGGGGTCTGCACCCAGCTGTGGTCCAGCCAGTTCCACTGCCGGGAGGCGCGGACCACGAAGCCGTGCAGGAGGTAGCCGTACAGCGTGCCGGCGCCGAGCGCCGTGAACCAGTAATGGCGCCCGGGGACCCAGGCGAAGAAGCACGCGGTGAGCAGGAGCGAGCAGCCGAAGAGCGCCAGCGTCATGACCACACCCGCCCACCACGGAGCACCGAGTTCCTGTGCCGCGTCACGGTGGTAGAACCAGGAGTCGTTCATGCGCGGCGCCGCCCAGTAGCCCACGGCCAGGGCGACGGCGACGACGGGCACCGACAGGACGCGCACCTCTCGGCGGCGCACCAGCTGGAAGTGCTCCGGCTTCATGACCAGACCGAGGACGAAGAAGGGCAGGAACTGCAGGACCCGTTGGAGGTCCAGGTCGTTGCCGATCTCCGGCGAGACGCACGCGAGCGCGGCGAGGCCCAGCGCCAGCGGCACCGGCCAGCGGACCAGCTTCCACAGCGGGGCCGTCAGCCGCCAGATGAAGAGTGCGATCAGGAACCAGGTGAGATACCAGGGATCGAGCAGACTGATCGACTGGTCCGCGTTGCCTCCGACATAGCGGTCGTACAGCGAGTACGCGGTCTCGAAGAGGACGTAGGGGACGACGACGCCGGTGACGAGCCGCTTCAGGCGGTCGGGGCGCATGTCGAAGTTCCGCGAGAAGTAGCCGGAGATGATGATGAAGGCCGGCATGTGGAAGCCGTAGACGACGACATAGAGCGCGTCGACCGTGCGGCTCTGTCCCTTCAACGGCTCCCAGGTGTGACCCATGGCCACGAGCACGATCGCCAGGTACTTGGCGTTGTCGAAGAAGGCGTCGCGGCTCTTGCCGGGCTTGCCGCCCGGTGCCGGGCCCGCGGTCGCGGAGGTCGCCGCGGGAGGCGGCTGGGGCGAGCGCTGACTCGGCACCCCGTCCTTCGGCTGCACCGCCGGAGGGAGTGGCGACCCGGTGCGGCCCTGGGGTCGGAGTGTGTTGGTCACAGGCCCTCCCGCCACGAACTTCCGGGGACGGTCCTGAGCCTCGCTGCGCATACGGGAGACGTGGCGTCGTGGGACATCTGAGGCACCCTAGCGTTCTCTGTGTGTTCTCGTAAAACCTTCGATCTCATTCCTGCTTATCGCCTGCGTCTACCCCGGATTTGAAGATGTGTGCCTGTGGATTCGCACAAGATCGCGTATGCCGATTCCCTTGCCAGGAAGGGGTGTTCTGTCCCGCTTCATCCTGACTAAATAGTGCATAACGCCCGCGGGCGACTCTGGTCATATGTCCGGTTCATTAGGCTTTAGTTACCCGTCTCGGGCGTCCGCGGTGTGCCTGTGGCAACAATTCGAATTACCTGCGAACAGGGTGTGTGGACATGGCAACGACCTCTATTAATTTTCTGTGAGGGGTACTGCCGAATTGCCGTACGGGGCTTCGGAGTCGGCTCCCGGCGCGAGGGCGCGCACGTGCGGGAGCCGCCGTGAACCGGTGGGTCCTTGGGCAGCTCTTGGGTCTGTCCTTGGCCAACGATGCGTCACCTGCCGCATACGAACGGCTCGTTGGTGGCACGATGGTTCTGGCGGGGGTGTGCGGGGCTGCACCTCCGGGCCGGGAGTGCGGGACCGACCGTAGGGTGTGATCAGTTGTGGCCATTTCGCTGTCAGTGGTGCTGCTGTTGGCGATCATCCTCGTGGTACTGATCCGAGGAGGATCGATCAAGGCGGGACCTGCCATCGTCGCGGTGCTCTTCGGCTTCTTCCTCGCGTCGACCGGCATGGCCCCGTCCATCAACCGGTTCCTCAACTCGATAGCGGAGACGATCAACTCGATCAGTTTCTGAGGCCACCGGCCACCGAACCCTGCGCGGACACCTGCGACGGGGGTCGCCTCGGCGTCGGCGTCGGGGGACCTTCTGCGTGCGGCACCCCTGATGCGGCCCTCGGGCCCTCGACGGGCCGTGCGAGAGGAGCGGCGGCCGGCCGGCACGCGCAAAGCCCCGGGAACGACCAAGGGCCAGGCAGAGGAACGAACCTCTGGCCTGGCCCTACGTCATATGGAGCGGGCGACGGGAATCGAACCCGCGTAGCTAGTTTGGAAGACTAGGGCTCTACCATTGAGCTACGCCCGCACAGGGTGCGCCGCAGGTCAGCGACCGCGGCACTGGATGCATCGTAGCGGGTCGGCCCCCCTCGGCGCACACCCCGTTTCCTTCCGCGTCGCCCGCCGTGTCGGCCCGGCGAAATGCGGCAGCCGCACCGCTTGCGGGCATGTACCCTACGTGTCGCACCGACGGGGTGTGGCGCAGCTTGGTAGCGCGTCCGCTTTGGGAGCGGAAGGCCGTGGGTTCAAATCCCGCCACCCCGACCACCGGCAGAACCAGCCGGGGCCCTGCCTCGGCAAGATCACCTTTTGGGGCGTGTACTGCCTGCGGCTAGTATGCAAACTGCGTGCCCGTATGTCTGCACTGTTACGTCTCTCAAGGGCCGCGCATCCGCCCCGGGCACCTGCCCGACCGGCGGAAGCACGCAGCAGAACCCCCCAAGAAGTCAGCCACAAGGAGACCGAACCGTGAAGAGCGCCGTGGAGACCCTGAACCCGACCCGGGTTCGGCTCACTGTCGAGGTGCCCTTCGAGGAGCTCAAGGACAGCCTCGACGCGGCGTACAAGAAGATCAACCAGCAGGTCACGGTGAAGGGGTTCCGGAAGGGCAAGATCCCGGCGCGCGTCATCGACCAGCGGTTCGGTCGCGGCGCCGTGCTCGAAGAGGCCGTCAACGACGCGCTCCCGAAGTTCTACACCGAAGCGGTCAACGAGGCTGAGCTGAACGTCCTCGGCCAGCCCGAGGTCGACATCACCGAGCTGAAGGACGGCGAGACGCTGAACTTCACCGCCGAGGTCGACATCCGTCCCGCGATCGAGATCCCGGACTACTCCGGCATCGAGGTCGAGGTCGACGCCGTCGAGGTCAGCGACGAGGACGTCGAGAAGGCCGTGTCCGACCTGCGTGAGCGCTTCGCCTCGACCTCCCCGGTCGAGCGCGCCGCTCAGGACGACGACGTCGTCACCCTCGACCTGGAGGCCAAGGTCGACGGCGAGGTCCTCGAGGACGGCGTCGCCAGCGGCGTCTCGTACACCATCGGCTCGGGCGAGCTGCTCGACGGCATCGACGACGCCGTGAAGGGCCTGGAGGCCGGTGGCGAGACCACCTTCACCTCCGAGCTCAAGGGCGGCTCCGCCACGGGCAAGGAGGCCGAGGTCATCGTCAAGGTCACCCAGGTCGCCGCCCGTGAACTGCCCGAGCTGGACGACGAGTTCGCGCAGCTCGCCTCCGAGTTCGACACCCTCGACGAGCTGAAGGCCGACAGCCGCAAGCGCCTCGAGAACATGAAGCAGTACGACCAGGCCACGCAGGCCCAGGAGCGCGTCCTGGAGAAGCTGCTCGAGCTGGTCGAGGTGCCCGTTCCCGAGAAGCTGCTCGCGGACGAGATCAACACCCGCAAGCACAACCTCGAGCACCACCAGCTCGGCCAGATGGGCCTCGACCTCGCGAAGTACCTGGAGATCCAGGGCAAGACCGAGGAAGAGTTCGACGCCGAGACCAAGGACGCCGCGGTCAAGGGCATCAAGACGCAGTTCGTCCTCGACGAGCTCGTCAACAAGGAGAAGCTGAACGTCAACCAGGAGGAGCTCACCGAGCACCTCATGCGGCGCGCGCAGTCCTCCGGCATGTCCCCCGACCAGTTCGCCCAGGCCGTCGTCGAGGGTGGCCAGGTCCCGATGCTCGTCGGCGAGGTCGCCCGCGGCAAGGCCCTCGCGGTCGTCGTCGAGGCCGCCACGGTCAAGGACACCAACGGTGAGGTCGTCGACCTGGACGACGACGAGGACGAGACGGCCGAGACCGTCGAGGCCACCACCGAGGCCGAGGCCGAGGCCGAGGACAAGCCCGAGGCCTGATCACCTCATCTTGTACGCCGGCAGATCCGTACGCCGGTAGCTCTGTATGTCGATGGGCCCCGGAGACGTTCTCGTCTCCGGGGCCCATCGGCCTACCGGGGGCGCGGGGAACCGCGCGAGCGACCCCCACCGCCCCGCAGCCGCGCCAAGGGCCCCGGGGCCATCGGACGGCGCGGTCCTCCGAGGCCCTGACGGGCTCCCTGAGCCCCTCCGGGGACGGGATCAAAACCCCGGTCAGGCCAGCGCAGCGCATGCGCTCACAGCGAACAGTTCCCTCTGCGGGATTCCCCGGAGGGACCCGCGCGTTAGGGTCCATGAAGACGAGGGCAGGGGAGTCCCCGAAGCCGCCCCGAGCGGTGTACAGCACCGGGGTCCCACGCCCCCAGCAGAAGACGTGAGACGGCCCGGCGCCGTCGTAAGACGAGCAGGTGGATACGTGACGAATCTGATGCCCACAGCTGCCGGCGACCCCATCGGTGGTGGCCTCGGCGACCAGGTCTACAACCGACTGCTCGGCGAGCGGATCATCTTCCTCGGCCAGGCGGTCGACGATGACATCGCCAACAAGATCACGGCGCAGCTGCTGCTCCTTGCCTCCGACCCGGACAAGGACATCTACCTCTACATCAACAGCCCCGGCGGATCCATCACGGCCGGCATGGCGATCTACGACACCATGCAGTACATCAAGAACGACGTGGTGACGATCGCGATGGGCATGGCGGCCTCGATGGGCCAGTTCCTGCTCAGCGCGGGTACGCCCGGCAAGCGTTTCGCCCTGCCGAACGCCGAGATCCTGATCCACCAGCCGTCCGCGGGTCTCGCGGGCTCGGCCTCGGACATCAAGATCCACGCCGAGCGGCTGCTGCACACCAAGAAGCGGATGGCGGAGCTGACCTCCTTCCACACCGGTCAGACCGTCGAGCAGATCACTCGTGACTCGGACCGCGACCGCTGGTTCGACCCGATCGAGGCCAAGGAGTACGGCCTCATCGACGACATCATGCCCACCGCTGCCGGAATGCCGGGCGGCGGCGGCACCGGGGCGGCGTAAGCCCCTCCAGTGCCCCCGGAGGCGGCACAGGGCCCCTCGTCGCCCCCGGGCGACACAGGGCCCCGGCGCGGCCCCCAGCCGACCGCTCAGCCCTTTTCAGGCTTTTCAGGAGACACAGTGAACGACTTCCCCGGCAGCGGCCTCTTCGCCCGCACGGAGGCCGAGTACACCGGTCCTCGTGCGGAGTCCCGCTACGTCATCCCGCGCTTCGTCGAGCGCACCTCGCAGGGCGTGCGTGAGTACGACCCGTACGCGAAGCTGTTCGAGGAGCGCGTGATCTTCCTCGGCGTGCAGATCGACGACGCCTCAGCCAACGACGTCATGGCGCAGCTGCTGTGCCTGGAGTCGATGGACCCCGACCGTGACATCTCGGTCTACATCAACAGCCCCGGTGGTTCGTTCACGGCCCTCACGGCCATCTACGACACGATGCAGTTCGTGAAGCCGGACGTCCAGACGGTCTGCATGGGCCAGGCCGCCTCGGCCGCCGCGATCCTGCTGGCCGCCGGCACCCCGGGCAAGCGCATGGCGCTCCCGAACGCCCGTGTGCTGATCCACCAGCCCTACAGCGAGACCGGCCGCGGACAGGTCTCGGACCTCGAGATCGCCGCCAAGGAGATCCTCCGGATGCGTTCGCAGCTGGAGGACATGCTGGCCAGGCACTCGACCACGCCGATCGAGAAGATCCGCGAGGACATCGAGCGCGACAAGATCCTCACGGCCGAGGACGCGCTCGCGTACGGCCTGATCGACCAGATCATCTCCACCCGGAAGATGAACAACTCGGCGGTTGTCTGACGTACCGCTGTATCGTCTGCCGTTCCCTGGCGCGGTTCGCTGCGAAGTGAACCGCGCCAAGGGGGGCCCGAACGAGGGGCTCGGCAAGGTACCGTCGGACATAAGGCAGCACCAGGAGCCGCTGGACCCAGGCGACTCCCAGGCGAAGGGGAAGCACACCGTGGCACGCATCGGTGACGGCGGCGATCTGCTCAAGTGCTCGTTCTGTGGCAAGAGCCAGAAGCAGGTCAAGAAGCTCATCGCAGGCCCCGGTGTGTACATCTGCGACGAGTGCATCGATCTCTGCAACGAGATCATCGAGGAAGAACTCGCGGAGACGAGCGAGGTGCGCTGGGAGGAACTCCCCAAGCCCCGTGAGATCTACGAGTTCCTCGAGGGGTACGTGGTCGGACAGGAGTCCGCCAAGAAGGCGCTCTCCGTCGCGGTGTACAACCACTACAAGCGCGTCCAGGCCGGCGAGAACAGCGCGGGCCAGAACCGCGAGGACGCCATCGAGTTGGCGAAGTCCAACATCCTTCTGCTGGGCCCCACGGGCTCCGGCAAGACGCTGCTCGCCCAGACCCTCGCGCGCATGCTGAACGTCCCGTTCGCCATCGCGGACGCGACGGCGCTGACGGAGGCGGGGTATGTCGGCGAGGACGTCGAGAACATCCTGCTGAAGCTCATCCAGGCCGCCGACTACGACGTCAAGAAGGCCGAGACCGGGATCATCTACATCGACGAGATCGACAAGGTGGCCCGCAAGAGCGAGAACCCGTCGATCACGCGTGACGTGTCCGGCGAAGGCGTCCAGCAGGCCCTGCTGAAGATCCTCGAGGGCACGACGGCCTCGGTCCCGCCGCAGGGCGGCCGCAAGCACCCGCACCAGGAGTTCATCCAGATCGACACGACGAACGTCCTGTTCATCGTGGGCGGAGCCTTCGCCGGCCTGGAGAAGCTCATCGAGTCCCGGGCGGGCGCCAAGGGCATCGGCTTCGGCGCGACGATCCGCTCGAAGCGGGAGCTGGAGTCCAAGGACCAGTTCGAGGACGTCATGCCGGAGGACCTGGTCAAGTTCGGCATGATCCCCGAGTTCATCGGTCGTCTCCCGGTGATCACCTCGGTCCACAACCTGGACCGCGAGGCCCTGCTGCAGATCCTGGTCGAGCCGCGCAACGCGCTGGTCAAGCAGTACCAGCGGCTCTTCGAACTCGACGGCGTGGAGCTGGACTTCGAGCGCGAGGCCCTGGAGGCCATCGCCGACCAGGCGATCCTGCGCCAGACCGGTGCGCGAGGTCTGCGCGCGATCATGGAGGAAGTCCTCCAGGCCGTGATGTACGAGGTTCCGTCCCGCAAGGACGTCGCCCGTGTCGTCATCACCGCCGACGTCGTCCTGTCGAACGTCAACCCGACCCTGATCCCGAGGGACGCCCGCCGCGGCGGTCCGGGCGAGCAGAAGACGGCGTAACGCGACACCTGACGCGGAAGGGGCGCCCGGCGGAATTCCGCCGGGCGCCCCTTTCTCTTGGCCAAGTACGGACGGCTCTCGCGACGCGGGTCGAAACGATCGAGTCAGGTTCGTGGGAAGTCCTGTAACCGCGCCGCTCCGCGTGATCTAGTCGCCGCGTTCGCATCGACCGTGCGTTCGATTAGGTAGGCAGAGAAACGGGAGGACTCGGTATGAAGTCGCAGAAGGTCAGGCGCACCTCCATGGTGGCAAGTGTCGTCGCGGCCTTGGGGGTTGTACCCCTTGTCGCGGCGAGCCCCGCGTCCGCCACCGTCAAGCAGTGCACAGCCGTGGTGAGTCATGCCGGATACGTCGTGGGCCCGAAGGTGAAGACGGCGTGTGGCTGGCCGCACGTCGGCGGGCAGGCCAACGCCATGTGCCTGCAGAAGCTGATGCTCGCCGGTGTCCGGTACGAGGTCGCGAACACCGCCTGTCAGCGGGCCTGAGCGCGTAGCGGATACGCACGGAGGGGCGCGGCCGACCGGCCGCGCCCCTCCTCATGTGCGGCGAAGGGCTAGGCCTTGACGCGGACGTCCTTGCGGAACTTGGCCGTGAGGTCGGCCGCCTGGCTCAGGTCGGGGCTCTTGCCCGTCATGGCGGCGGCCAGGTCGACGTCGATGATGACGCCGAGGGTGCTGTGGTCGCCCCAGATGCACACCGGCATGTGGATCTCGCTCGGACCGGAGCCGGACGTGTCGGTGTCCTTGACCTTGGTCTCCTGGCACTTGAGCACCGCGCCGTCGAGACCGCTCGGCGTGTACGCCTTCGGGCTGCCGACGACCTCGCCGTCACCGTCCTTGGTGGCGCCCTTCTTCATCTCGGCGAACATGCCGTCGACGACCGCCTCGGGGTCGGCGATGTCGCCGTACACACCCATGAAGTTGATCATCTTCAGCGCCAGCGGGTTGTTCTTGTCCCCGGACTGGTATCCGGCGTGCACTTCCTGGGCGTTCTTCACGCCGTGCTTCTCGGCGTCCTTGACATCGTTCGCGTCGAAGCCGCCGCTGTCGGCGTCGCTGGACTTCTTGTACTCACCGCCGAGGACCGTCGCCGGCGTCGTCAGCTTGTGGGGGCCGTCGTCGGCGACGTTCGCGCCGCCGCCGCCCCCGCCGATCGCGAAGTACACGGCCACGGCTATCGCCGCGACCACGGCGACGCCGCCGATGATCAGGCCCGTCTTCTTCTTGCCGCCGGACGGCACCGGCGGCATCGGGGCGGTGTTGTACGGGGGCTGGCCGTACGGGGGCTGCTGGCCGTAGGGAGGGGTCTGCGGCTGGCCGGGCTGCGGGGCCTGCTGCGGGTAGCCGTAACCAGGCTGCGCCGGGGGAGCCTGCTGCGGGTATCCGTAGCCCGGCTGGGGAGCCTGCTGCGGCGGCTGGCCGTAGGGGCCCGGCTGGCCGTAGGGCCCCGGCTGTGGGGGCTGCCCGCCGCCCGGCTGACCGTACGGTCCGGGCTGCTGGGGCTGCCCGCCGTACGGGCCCGGCTGGTTGTAGCTCATTTCTGGGTTCCCCTCCAGATGCTTATGTGTTCCTGACATCCTGGCGCACCGGGCGAGGGGCCAGGTCTCCGGGGGCCGCACCGTTACGAAGTAATCCCGTTTCGGGACACGGGCGTGACGCCCCTAAACTGACCCCGTGACCGAGAACTCTCAGCAGCCGCAAGCAGCGCCCACCTCCGAACTGCCGACCCAGTACGCGCCGGCCGATGTAGAGGGGCCGCTCTACGAGCGCTGGGTAGAACGGGGTTACTTCGAGGCGGACGCCAAGAGCGACAAGCCGCCGTTCACGGTCGTCATCCCGCCGCCGAACGTCACGGGCTCCCTCCACCTCGGGCACGCCTTCGAGCACACCCTCATCGACGCCCTTACGCGCCGGAAGCGCATGCAGGGCTTCGAGACGCTGTGGCAGCCCGGCATGGACCACGCCGGCATCGCCACGCAGAACGTCGTCGAGCGGGAGCTCGGCAAGGAGGGCAAGTCCCGGCACGACCTGGGCCGGGAGGCGTTCGTCGAGCGCGTCTGGCAGTGGAAGGCCGAGTCGGGCGGACAGATCTCCGGGCAGATGCGCCGCCTCGGCGACGGCGTCGCCTGGTCGCGCGAGCGCTTCACCATGGACGAGGGTCTCTCCCAGTCCGTCCAGACCATCTTCAAGAAGCTCTACGACGACGAGCTGATCTACCGCGCCGAGCGCATCATCAACTGGTGCCCCCGCTGTCTGACCGCCATCTCGGACATCGAGGTCGAGTACCAGGACGACGACGGCGAGCTGGTCTCCATGAAGTACGGGGACGGGGACGACGCCATCGTCGTCGCCACCACCCGTGCCGAGACGATGCTCGGTGACACCGCCGTCGCCGTCCACCCCGACGACGAGCGGTACAAGCACCTCGTCGGCAAGCTCATCCGCCTCCCGCTGACCGAGCGGTCCATCCCGGTCGTCGCGGACGAGCACGTCGACCCCGAGTTCGGCACCGGCGCCGTCAAGGTGACGCCCGCCCACGACCCGAACGACTTCGAGATCGGGCAGCGCCACAACCTGCCGAACATCGCGGTCATGGACGAGCACGCCGTCATCACGGTCTCCGGACCCTTCCAGGGCCTGGACCGCCTGGAGGCCCGTTCCGCGATCGTCGCCGCCCTGCGCGCCGACGGCCGGATCGTCGCCGAGAAGCGGCCCTACGTCCACTCGGTCGGCCACTGCTCGCGCTGCAAGACCACCATCGAGCCGCGGCTGTCCATGCAGTGGTGGGTCAAGGTCGGCCCGCTCGCGAAGGCCGCGGGCGACGCGGTCCGCGACGGCAAGGTCAAGATCCACCCGCAGGAGATGGAGAAGCGCTACTTCGACTGGGTCGACAACCTCCACGACTGGTGCATCTCGCGGCAGTTGTGGTGGGGCCACCGCATCCCCGTCTGGTACGGGCCGGACGGCGAGATCGTCTGCGTCGGCCCGGACGAGGAGGCCCCCACGGGCGAGGGCTGGCACCAGGACACCGACGTCCTCGACACCTGGTTCTCCTCCGGCCTGTGGCCGTTCTCCACGCTCGGCTGGCCCGAACAGACCGAAAGCCTCGCGAAGTTCTACCCGAACTCCGTCCTCGTCACCGGCTACGACATCCTCTTCTTCTGGGTCGCCCGGATGATGATGTTCGGCCTGTACGCGATGGACGGCACCCCGCCGTTCCACACCATCGCCCTGCACGGCATGGTCCGTGACCAGTTCGGCAAGAAGATGTCCAAGTCCTTCGGGAACGCGGTCAACCCGCTGGACTGGATGGACAAGTACGGCAGCGACGCCCTCCGTTTCACGCTCGCGCGTGGTGCCAACCCCGGTGTCGACGTGCCGATCGGCGAGGACTGGGTCCAGGGCTCGCGCAACTTCGCGAACAAGATCTGGAACGCCACCCGCTTCGCGCTGATGAACGGCGCGACGGTCGAGGGTGAACTCCCGCCCGCCGAGGAGCTGTCGGCCACCGACCGCTGGATCCTGTCGCGGCTGAACGCCACGGTCGCCGAAGTGGACGCCCTCTACGACGACTTCCAGTTCGCCAAGCTGTCGGACGCCCTGTTCCACTTCGCCTGGGACGAGGTCTTCGACTGGTACGTCGAGCTGTCCAAGACGACGTTCATGGCGGGCGGCGAGCCGGCGAAGGTCTCCGGTCGCGTCCTCGGCGAGGTCCTCGACGTCACGCTGCGGCTGCTCCACCCGATCGTCCCGTTCGTCACGGACACGCTCTGGACGACCCTCACGGGCGGCGAGTCCGTCGTCATCGCCGAGTGGCCCAAGGACAGCGGCTTCCGCGACACCGCCGCCGAGCGGGAGATCGAGTCCCTCCAGTCGGTGATCACCGAGGTCCGGCGCTTCCGCAACGACCAGGGTCTCCAGCCCGGTCAGCGGGTCCCGGCCCGGCTGGTCCTCGACGGGACGGCGCTGGCCCCGCACGAGGCGGCCATCCGCCAGCTGCTGCGCCTCCAGCCGGAGGGCGACAGCTTCGCGGCCACGGCGACCCTGCCGGTGGCCGGCGCGACGGTCGCGCTCGACCTGTCGGGCACGATCGACGTCGCCGCCGAGCGCAAGCGGCTCGCCAAGGACCTCGCCGCCGCCGAGAAGGAGAAGGCCCAGGCGAACGCCAAGCTCGGCAACGAGGCGTTCCTCGCGAAGGCTCCCGATCAGGTGGTCGACAAGATCCGCACCCGCCTGGCCAAGGCGGACGAGGACATCGCCCGCATCCAGGACCAGCTGACCCGCCTCCCCGAGGCGTAGTCGCCGGCCCCACGGAGACACGAAGGCCCCCGGACCGCTCGGTCCCGGGGGCCTTCGCCCTGCGGGGCCAGCCCCTTGCTCGCCCCCTCCGCCCGAACCCCGCTCCTCAGGTTCCGGAGGAGGCGCAAACCCCCACACGCCCGCACACCCCGCCCTCTCCGTAGACTGGCCCCCGTGAGCGACCTCCCCCCGCACGACAGCAGCGCGTCCGACGATCCGGAGCGTGATCCGCTCGGTCTCTTCGAGGAGATCGTCGAGGCCGAGACCGACCGGGACCCCGATCTCGCGGTGATCGCGGCAGGCAGCCGCACCCTGCGCACCCAGGGCCACGACGGCCGGCAGGCCGATGTGCCCGCGCGCCCCGCCGACCCCGAGGTCGACAAGGCGTTGCGCGAGGTCGAGACGGAGCTGGCCGGCCGCTGGGGCGAGACCAAGCTGGAGCCCTCCGTCGACCGCATCGCCGCGCTGATGGACATCCTCGGCGAGCCGCAGCGCGCGTACCCCTCGATCCACATCACGGGGACCAACGGCAAGACCTCCACGGCCCGCATGATCGAGGCGCTGCTGAGCGCCTTCGACCTGCGCACCGGGCGCTACACCAGCCCGCACGTCCAGTCGGTCACCGAGCGGATCAGCCTGGACGGGGCACCGATCTCCGCCGAGCGGTTCATCGAGACGTACAACGACATCAAGCCGTACATCGAGATGGTCGACGGTCAGCAGGAGTACCGGCTGTCCTTCTTCGAGGTGCTGACCGGCATGGCCTACGCGGCCTTCGCCGACGCTCCCGTGGACGTCGCCGTCGTCGAGGTCGGCATGGGCGGCAGCTGGGACGCCACGAACGTGATCGACGGCGACGTCGCCGTCGTGACCCCCATCGACCTCGACCACACCGACCGGCTCGGCGAGACGCCGGGTGAGATCGCCGTCGAGAAGTCCGGGATCGTCAAGCAGGACTCCACCGTGATCCTGGCCCAGCAGCCGGTCGACGCGGCCCAGGTGCTGCTGAAGAAGGCCGTTGAGGTCAACGCGACAGTCGCCCGCGAGGGTCTGGAGTTCGGCCTCGTCGCCCGCCACGTCGCGGTCGGCGGACAGCTCCTCACGCTGCGCGGTCTGGGCGGCGAGTACGAAGAGGTGTTCCTGCCGCTGCACGGTGCCTACCAGGCGCACAACGCGGCCGTGGCGCTCGCCGCGGTCGAGGCGTTCTTCGGCGTCGGCTCGGCGCACGCCGAGCGGCTGGACATCGACACCGTGCGCAAGGCGTTCGCCTCCGTCACCTCGCCGGGACGCCTGGAGATCGTGCGCCGGTCGCCGACCGTGGTGCTCGACGCCGCGCACAACCCGGCCGGCGCCCGGGCCACCGCCGAGGCGGTGAGCGAGGTGTTCGACTTCAGCAGGCTCATCGGGGTCGTCGGAGCGAGCGGCGACAAGAACGTGCGGGAGCTCCTGGAGGCCTTCGAGCCGATCTTCGCCGAGGTCGTCGTCACGCAGAACTCCAGCCACCGCGCGATGGACGCGGACGAGCTGGCCGGGATCGCCGTCGAGGTCTTCGGCGACGACCGGGTGCAGGTCGAGCCGCGGCTCGACGACGCGCTGGAGGCCGCGATCACGCTCGCCGAGGAAGAGGGCGAGTACGCGGGCGGCGGCGTGCTGGTCACCGGATCCGTCATCACGGTCGGCGAGGCCCGACTGCTCCTGGGGAGGGGCTGACTGTCGTGCGTATGCTCTGTGCTTCCACGCTGATCGGCGAGTTCTTCGTCATCGGTTTCGCCGGGCTCGTCGCCATGAAGGAACCGGATCTGTCCACGGCCACGGTCTGGACGGTCTGCGGCACCCTGATGGCACTGAGCGTGCTGTTGTGCGGCATGATCACGCGGCCCGGCGGTGTCCAGCTCGGCTGGGCGCTGCAGATCCTGCTGATCGCCGGGGGCTTCTTCGTCCCGTCGATGTTCGTCCTGGGCGCGATCTTCGCCGCCCTGTGGTGGGCGTCCGTCCACTACGGGCGGAAGATCGACGAGGCCAAGGCGCGGTTCGCCGCCCAGGCGGAGGCGGGCGGCACGCCGGCCTAGGCCTGCCCGTCGGGAGGGGGCGGCGACACACCGGCGTAGGCCGGTCGTGGGACGGGAGGGTGATGCGTGCCCGTATCACCTGACGCTGAGTGACAGCGCCCCCGACACGCCCTGTAGCCTCGGTCACCCGCACATTTGTGACCTGAAGGAGCCACCCAGTGAGCCAGCGCACCCTCGTCCTCCTCAAGCCCGACACCGTCCGTCGCGGCCTGACCGGCGAGATCATCAGCCGTATCGAGCGGAAGGCCGGCTGGCAGATCACCGCGCTGGAGCTGCGGACCCTGGACCAGGAGACGCTGGAGCAGCACTACGGCGAGCACAAGGGCAAGCCCTTCTACGAGCCGCTGGTGCAGTTCATGGCCTCCGGCCCCGTCGTGGCGCTGATCGTCGAGGGCGAGCGGGTCATCGAGGGCGTCCGCGCCCTCGCCGGTCCCACCGACCCGATCGCCGCCGCCCCCGGTTCCATCCGCGGTGACTTCGGCGTGATCGTCCGCGAGAACCTGATCCACGCCTCCGACTCCGAGGAGTCCGCCGAGCGCGAGGTGAAGATCTTCTTCCCCGGCCGCGGCTGAGCGTTCGCGACGCCGCCGCGTTGCCGCGCACGAAGGGTCCCGTCGGCCGTCCGGTGGATCTTCCGAGCGCGTCGCGTGGCAAATTTTCGAGAATTTTTCTGAGGGGGCGTCAGCCGCTCTCGGACAGCCTGACCTGGGGCGGCCGTGGAATTTCCGGCCGTCCCGTGGCATATGCGTGCCGATCGGGGGAACGCGTGCCCCTGATGGCCCGTCTCCACAAGCGAGGCGGCTCGCCATCTGCTGACAATGGCGAAGACCCTCGCGCAGTGTTCGGGCAGGCGCGTCTACGATGGAAGCCTTCACGTCACTGCACCCACCTCGCCGTCCTAAAAAGCCGTCAAAGCTCCACTTGGGAAGGCCAGACGAATCCTGATGGGGAACTCAATGTCGTTCATCGGCCGTGACATGGCTGTCGACCTCGGGACCGCCAACACGCTGGTGTACGTCAGGGGTCGCGGGATCGTACTCAACGAGCCGTCCGTCGTCGCGATCAACACCAACACCGGTGGCATCCTCGCGGTCGGCGCCGAAGCGAAGAAGATGATCGGGCGGACCCCCGGCAACATCGTTGCCGTGCGTCCGCTGCGGGACGGTGTGATCGCCGACTTCGAGATCACCGAGCGCATGCTCCGCTACTTCATCCTGAAGATCCACAAGCGGCGCTACCTCGCCCGTCCCCGTGTCGTCGTCTGCGTGCCCTCCGGCATCACAGGTGTCGAGCGCCGTGCCGTCATCGAGGCGTCGTCCCAGGCCGGCGCCCGCCAGGTGCACATCATCGAGGAGCCCATGGCCGCGGCCATCGGTTCCGGTCTGCCGGTCCACGAGGCCACGGGCAACATGGTGGTGGACATCGGCGGCGGCACCACGGAGGTCGCGGTCATCTCGCTCGGCGGCATCGTGACCGCGCAGTCCATCCGCGTCGCGGGCGACGAGTTGGACAACGCGATCATCCAGCACATCAAGAAGGAGTACAGCCTCCTTCTCGGTGAGCGGACGGCCGAGCAGATCAAGATCACGATCGGTTCGGCGTACGACCTCGACAATGACGAACACACCGAAATCCGCGGCCGGGATCTCGTTTCCGGGCTGCCCAAGACCGTCGTCATCTCCGCGGCCGAAGTGCGCAAGGCCATCGAAGAGCCGGTCAACGCGATCATCGACGCCGTGAAGACGACCCTCGACAAGTGCCCGCCGGAGCTCTCCGGTGACGTGATGGACCGCGGAATCGTTCTGACCGGCGGCGGAGCCCTGCTGCGCGGCCTGGACGAGCGACTGCGCCGCGAGACCGGCATGCCGATCCACATCGCCGAGGACCCGCTCGACAGCGTGGCGCTCGGCGCCGGGAAGTGCGTCGAGGAATTCGAGGCGCTCCAGCAGGTTCTGGACGCCCAGCCGCGCAGATGACGTAACGCTTCGATTCCGCCGTACGAGATGACCCCTTCTCGTACGGCGGATCATTGGTGTGGAGGCATAAACTCCTGCGACATAGAGACATAACCTCTCCCATAACACTCACCCCGTCCGCCACCCCATCACCCCAGCCTCACCGCACCCACGGGCCGGCTTCTCGCCCGGGGTGCGCCCCTGTTGACCCATTTCGACGAGGAAGGCACGGCCGCCGCACGTGAGGGACACACGAGAGAGCCGGCTGCTCCTGGTGCTGCTGATCGCCATCGCGTTCGCACTGATCACGGTGGACATCCGCGGCGGGCAGGACTCACCGGTCGACGGTGCCCGACAGGCCGCCGCGACGGTCTTCGGCCCGATCGAGAACGGGGTGTCGTCCGCGGTCGACCCCGTCGGCAACGCCGTGGCCGCGGTCCGCGACTCGGGCGACCGTCACGACCGCGTCGCCCAACTGGAGCACGACAACGCGGCGTTGAAGGCGAAGCTCGGCAGCGACGACCGCAACCGCAGCCGCCTCAAGCAGCTCGACAAGATGATCAAGGTGGCGGGCGAGGGCCAGTACGGGATCAAGGGCGCCGAAGTGATCGCCATAGGAGCGGCCCAGGGCTTCTCCTGGACCGTCACCATCGACGTCGGCGCCCACGACGGCATCAAGCGCGACATGACCGTCCTGAACGGCGACGGACTCGTCGGCCGCGTCACCACCGTCGGCCCGGACACCGCCACGGTCCTGCTCGCCAACGACCCCGACTTCACCGTCGGCACGCGCATGGAGTCGAGCGACGAACTCGGCTTCGCCTCCGGACAGGGCGACAGCCCGCTGCGCGTCGAACTCCTCAACGCCAAGGCGAAGATCAAGAAGGGCGACCGGCTGATCACCTTCGGCTCGCAGGCCGACAAGCCGTTCGTGCCCGGCGTACCCGTCGGCACCGTCTTCCGGGTCGACCCCTCCGGCGGCGACCTGACCCGCACGGTCTACGTCAAGCCGTTCGTCTCGTTCACCAAGCTCGACATCCTCGGGGTCGTCGTGACCGCCCCGAAGAGCGACCCGCGCGACGCCGTGCTGCCCCCGAAACCGAAACCCACGCCCACGCCGACGGTGACCGTCACGGTCACCCCCTCGGCGAGCGCCCCCGTCGACGGCCAGCAGCAGTAGCAGGAGGAGCCGAATCCCATGCGTTTCAACAGGATGCTGCTCTCCGTCACCCTGGTGGTCGTCGCCCTGGTGATCCAGGTGAGCGTTCTTGCCCGTCTCCATCTCCCGGGCGCCGTCCCGGACCTGGTGCTCCTGACCGTGATCGCCCTCGCCATGGTCTACGGCCATGTCGGCGGCGCGCTCATCGGCTTCGGCGCGGGTCTGCTCTCCGACGTCGTCCCGCCCGCCGACCACGCCGCCGGGCGCTACGCCCTGGTCCTGTGCGTCATCGGCTACTGCGTCGGCCTGGTCAAGCCGGAGAACGGCCGGCTCAAGTCGGCCACCGGCCCGATGGCCGTGGTCGTCGTCGCCGCGATCGGCTCCACCCTTCTCTACGCGGGAGTCGGCGCCCTCGTCGGCGACACCGCCGCCCGCCACGTCGGGCTCACCAGCCTGCTGTTCACCGCCGCCCTCTACGACCTGCTGCTCGCGCCGTTCGTCGTCCCCGTGGTCATGGCACTCGCCCGGCGCGCCGAGAACGACCCGCTCGCCGAGGCCGGCTCGGCCGCCAAGGGCACGGACGTGTCGACGGGCTGGCTGTCCTCCGGCACCGGACTGCGCATCGGCAGCCAGCGCAGCGGACTGCGCGTGAAGGCGGCCAAGGCGCGGGTCGCCCGCGCGGGACGTATCAAGGGGGTGAAGCGCCTGTGAGGACACCGGGGAGATCCATCCGGCCGTCGTCCCAAGCGCCGCACGGATCACGGAACTTGGCCGACCGCGGGCTCGCCGCGCACAGGTTCGCCGTGTACTCGTATGTCACGTACACACACTGAGAGGGGGAGGCACAAGCAGTGACCAACATCCCGGAGACCGGCCGGACCCCACGGGTCCAGATCCGGCTCGTCGTCATCCAGATTCTCGTACTCTCCCTCCTCGGCACCCTGGGCGGCCGCCTCTGGTACCTCCAGATCCGCAACGGCGACGAATACGCCAAGGAAGCCTCCGGCAACCACGTCCAGCAGGTCGTCCAGCCCGCCGTGCGCGGCTCGATCCTCGACGCGCGGGGCGTGCCGATCGCCGACAACGAGACCCGGCTCGTGGTCTCCGCCTCGCGCACCGACCTGCTGAAGATGCGGGACGACGGCCAGGCCGTCCTCACCAAGCTCGCCGGGGTCCTGGGCCTGAAGCCCAAGGAGGTCATGGAGAAGGTCCGGCTCTGCGACGCCAAGACGCCGCAGCCCTGCTGGAACGGCTCGCCCTACCAGCCCATCCCCATCACCGACGAGGCCACCCCCAAGCAGGCCCTCCAGATCCGCGAGCGCTCCGAGGACTTCCCCGGCATCAGCGCCGAACCCGAGGCCGTCCGCCGCTACGCCGCCCCCGGACAGGCCAACACCGCCCAGGTGCTCGGCTACCTCTCGCCCGTCACCGACGACGAGATCACCAAGGCCAAGGACACCGACTCCCCGTACCTGCGCTCCGACCAGGTCGGACGCTCGGGCCTGGAGCGCGAGTACGACAAGGAACTGCGCGGCAAGGCCGGCGTCACCCGCTACGAGGTCGACAACCTCGGCCGCGTCATCGGCCAGGCCAAGAGCGACAAGGCCGAGCCCGGCGAGAACCTCGTCACCAGCATCGACTCCCGGGTCCAGCGGGTCGCGGAGTACGAGCTGAACGACGCCATGAAGGTCGCCCGTACGCAGTTCGACAAGATCACCGGCGAGAACTACAAGGCCGACTCCGGTGCCGTCGTGGTGATGGAGGCCAAGACCGGCCGCGTCGTCGCCATGGCGTCCAACCCGTCGTACGACCCGAACGCCTGGGTCGGCGGCATCTCGGGCAAGGACTACACCGCCCTCACCGGCAAGAAGTCCAACTACCCCCTGCTGAACCGGGCCATCCAGGGCCAGTCCGCGCCCGGCTCGACGTTCAAGGTGATCTCCACGGCCGCCGCCGTCGAGGCCGGATACGCCTTCGACGGCCACTACCCGTGCACGAGTTCGTACTCCGTCGGCAGCCAGGTCTTCAAGAACTTCGAGGGGGAGAGCTTCGGTCCCATCTCCCTGGGCCGGGCGCTCGAGGTCTCCTGCGACACCGTCTTCTACGGTCTCTCCGACAACGAGTGGAAGCGGGACGGGGGCATCAGCCCGAAGAAGACCCCCAAGGACTACTTCTACAAGGCAGCCCACCAGTTCGGACTCGGCAAGGAGACCGGCATCGACCTCCCCAACGAGGTCACCGGCCGCGTCCCCGACCGCAAGTGGAAGGCCGACTACTGGAAGGCCAACAAGGCCGTCTGGTGCAAGACCGGCAAGAAGGGCGGCACGTACGTCCAGCAGATCGCGTACGAGAACTGCCTCGAAGGCAACCGGATGCGCGAGGGCGACTCGATCAACTACTCCATCGGTCAGGGTGACACCCTCGTCACCCCGATCCAGGAGGCGGCCATCTACTCCGCCGTCTCCAACGGCGGCACCCTGTACGCCCCGACCATCGGCAAGGCCCTCGTCAGCCCCGATGGCAAGACGGTCCAGGAGATCAAGCCGAAGAAGAACGGCAAACTGCCGGTCGACCAGGCGACGCTGAGGGGGATAAACGATGCCTTCGCGGGCGTCGTCACCCGCGGTACCGCCGCCTGGAAGTTCGGCGGCTGGCCCCAGGACAAGATCCCGCTGCACGCCAAGACCGGTACCGCAGAGGTCTACGGCAAGCAGACGACGTCCTGGCTCGCCACGTACTCCAAGGACTACACGATCATCATGACGATCTCCCAGGCCGGTACGGGCTCGGGAGCGTCCGGTGAGGCCGTGCGCAAGATCTACAACGCCCTCTACGGTGTCTCCGCCGACGGCGACATCGACAAGAAGAAGGCCCTGCTGCCCACCCCGCAGAAGAGCCTGCCGAAGATCGAGCACGACGGCTCCATCGACTCCCCGGACGTCTCCAAGGACCCGGTCAAGGACCTGAAGGCCAACGACGCCCTCCGGGACGGGACCACGGACCCCGGCCAGGACCTGCCCGCGGGCACCACGCCCTCGCCGACCGCCGCCAACCGGGACACCCGCAGGCGCACGGCCCGCCGGGGGAAGCCGCGGGGGAAGAGGGTCCTGACATGACGACCGCGCCGACCAACGGCTTGAGGATCCTCACATGACCGGAGCCAACAACTTCTCCGTCTCCGGGTACGGACCCGAGCGCGCGGGCTGGACGCGGCTGTTCGCCCGCGACTCGCTCGCCCGCCGGCTCGACTGGCCGATACTGCTCTCGGCCGTCGCGCTCTCCCTGATCGGCGCGGCCCTCGTCTACTCGGCGACCCGCAACCGCACCGAGATCAACCAGGGCGACCCGTACTTCTTCCTCCTCCGCCACCTGATGAACACGGGCATCGGCATCGGCCTGATGATCGGCACGATCTGGCTCGGCCACCGCACCCTGCGCACGGCCGTGCCGATCCTGTACGGCCTCTCGGTCTTCATGATCCTGCTGGTGCTGACCCCGCTCGGCGCGACCATCAACGGCCAGCGCAACTGGCTCGTCGCGGGCGGTCTGTCGCTCCAGCCCGCCGAGTTCATCAAGATCACGATCATCCTGGGCATGGCGATGCTGCTGGCCACCCGCGTCGACGCGGGCGACAAGCAGTACCCCGACCACCGCACGGTGCTCCAGGCACTGGGCCTCGCGGCCGTCCCGATGATGATCGTGCTGCTCATGCCCGACCTCGGCACCATCATGGTCGCCGTCATCATCGTGCTCGGCGTGCTGCTCTCCTCCGGTGCCTCCAACCGCTGGGTGTTCGGCCTGATCGGCGCGGGTGCCCTCGGCGCCATCGCCGTCTGGCAGCTCAAGATCCTCGACGAGTACCAGATCAACCGCTTCGCCGCCTTCGCCAACCCCGACCTCGACCCGGCCGGCGTCGGCTACAACACCAACCAGGCCCGCATCGCCATCGGTTCGGGCGGCCTCTTCGGCACCGGCCTCGGCCAGGGCTCGCAGACGACCGGCCAGTTCGTGCCCGAGCAGCAGACCGACTTCGTCTTCACCGTCGCCGGTGAGGAACTCGGCTTCGTCGGCGCGGGCCTGATCCTGGTGCTCCTCGGCGTGGTCCTGTGGCGCGCCTGCCGCATCGCCCGCGAGACGACCGAGCTGTACGGCACGATCGTCGCCGCCGGCATCATCGCCTGGTTCGCCTTCCAGGCCTTCGAGAACATCGGTATGACGCTCGGCATCATGCCGGTCGCCGGTCTCCCCCTGCCGTTCGTCTCCTACGGCGGGTCCTCCATGTTCGCCGTCTGGGTCGCGGTGGGGCTGTTGCAGTCGATCAGGGTGCAACGGCCGATGTCGGCCTAGGTGCTCCGGGCGGCCGGGGCGGTGACCCCGGCCGCCCGCCGCACCGGCCGGGAGCGCAAGCCGGCCAGGAGAGGCTGATCGGGTACTGCCCAGGGCTCCGAATCACGTCTAGATTCGGTTCATGGCGGACACGAAACGCGAGATCGAGCGCAAGTACGAGGGTCCCGCAACCGAGAACGGCGCCGACGGCCTCCCGGACCTCAGCGGCGTCCCGGGAGTCGCGGCCGTCGTCGACAAGGGCCTCGCCGAACTCGACGCCACCTACTACGACACCCCCGACCAGCGCCTCGCCGCCGCCTCCCTCACCCTGCGCCGCCGCACCGGCGGCGCGGACGCCGGCTGGCACCTCAAACTCCCCGTCTCCGAGGGCGTCCGCGACGAGATCCGCGCGCCCCTCTCCGACACCGTGCCCCGCGTCCTGTCCGGCCTCGTCCGCTCCCGCGTGCGCGACACCGAACTCGTCCCCCTCGTACGGCTGTTGTCCGCCCGCGACGTCCGCCATCTCGTCGACGGCTCCGGCGCGCTGCTCGCCGAGGTCAGCCTCGACCGGGTCCGCGCGGAGCGGCTCGACGGGGGCGGGGGCACCGCCGCCTGGACCGAGATCGAGGTGGAACTGGCCGACGACGGCGACCCCGCCTTCCTCGACAAGGTCGAGAAGAAGCTCCGCAAGGCCGGCCTCCACCGCTCCGCCGCACCCTCCAAACTCGCCAAGGCCCTGGCCGAGACGGGCAGACGGGCCGGCAAGCGGTCAGGCAAGCGGGCAGCGGAGGGCGGGCGCGCGGCGACGCCGGCCCCCGCGACGGACCCCGTCACCGCGGGCGACCACGTCCTCGCGCACCTGCGCGCCCAGCGCGACGCCATCATCGAACTCGACCCCGCCGTCCGCCGCGACGTCCACGACTCCGTGCACAGCATGCGGGTCGCCACCCGCCGCATGCGCGGCACCTTCGGCTCGTACGCCAAGGTCCTCGACCCCGCCGTCACCGGACCCATCGGCGACGAGCTGAAATGGCTGGCCGGCGAACTCGGCGTCGACCGCGACCGAGAGGTCCTCACCGAGCGCCTCACCCAGGCCCTCGCCGAACTGCCCCGCACCCTGGTCGGCGGGCCCGTCCGCACCCGGCTGCGCACCTGGGCGCACGCCCGCCACGGTGGCTCCAGGCGTCGCCTGCTCGCCGTCCTCGACGGCAAGCGGTACCTGGCGCTGCTGACGGCCCTCGACGCCCTCGTGACCGACCCGCCGCTGCTCGACGCCGCCGCCGGGGACCCCGAAAAGGTGATCGCCAAGGCAGTCCGCAAGGACTTCGCGAGGGTCTCCGAACTCGTCGCGCAGGCGATCGACGGGCAGCCCGGCACCGACCGTGACCTCGCCGTGCACGAGGCCCGCAAGAAGGCCAAGCGCGCCCGCTACGCCGCCGAGGCCGCCGTCCCCGCACTGGGCGCGCCGGCCACCCGTCTCGCCAGGGCGATGAAGTCCCTCCAGAGCCTCCTCGGCGACCACCAGGACAGCGTGATGACCCGTGAGGCACTGCGGGAACTGGCGGCCCTGGCCCACGCGGCGGGGGAGAGCTCCTTCACCTACGGCGTGCTGTACGGGCGCGAGGAGCAGCGCGCGGCGGCGGTCGAGGCGGGCCTGCCGGAGGCCTGGAGGGCGACGCTGGAGCAGACGTCCGTCTGACGTCCACCGTCCGCCGACGGACGACCGTGGGCGAAGGGGCTTCCCGTCCGCGTTACGCTGGATGGTCACCCCTGTCGGCTCACGAAGGTTCGCGAGATGTCTGCCGAAACCGCTGTGTCGGTCTTCCCACAGCTCGAAGCCCTGCTCCCGCATGTGCAGAAGCCCATTCAGTACGTCGGCGGAGAACTCAACTCCACGGTGAAGCCGTGGGAGGAGTGCGACGTCCGCTGGGCGCTCATGTACCCCGACGCATACGAGGTCGGCCTGCCCAACCAGGGCGTCATGATCCTCTACGAAGTGCTGAACGAGCGCGAGGGCGTCCTCGCCGAGCGCACCTACAGCGTCTGGCCCGACCTGGAGGAGCTGATGCGCGAGCACCGGGTCCCCCAGTTCACCGTGGACAGCCACCGCCCGGTGAAGGCCTTCGACGTGTTCGGCCTGTCCTTCTCCACGGAGCTGGGCTACACGAACATGCTGACCGCCCTCGACCTGGCCGGCATCCCGCTGGAGTCGAAGGACCGCACCCTCGACGACCCGATCGTGCTGGCCGGCGGTCACGCCGCGTTCAACCCCGAGCCGATCGCCGACTTCATCGACGCGGCGGTCATCGGCGACGGCGAGCAGGCCGTGCTCGACATGACGGAGATCATCCGGACCTGGAAGGCGGAGGGCCGCCCCGGCGGGCGCGAGGAGGTCCTCTTCCGCCTGGCGAAGACCGGCAACGTCTACATCCCGGCCTTCTACGACGTCGAGTACCTCGCCGACGGCCGCATCGCGCGCGTCGTGCCCAACAAGTCGGGCGTGCCGTGGCGGGTTTCCAAGCACACCGTCATGGACCTCGACGAGTGGCCGTACCCGAAGCAGCCCCTGGTGCCGCTCGCCGAGACCGTCCACGAGCGCATGTCGGTGGAGATCTTCCGCGGCTGCACGCGCGGCTGCCGGTTCTGCCAGGCGGGCATGATCACCCGTCCGGTGCGCGAGCGGTCCATCACCGGCATCGGCGAGATGGTGGAGAAGGGCCTGAAGGCGACCGGCTTCGAGGAGGTCGGCCTGCTCTCCCTGTCCTCCGCCGACCACACGGAGATCGCCGACATCGCCAAGGGCCTCGCGGACCGGTACGAGGAGGACAAGGTCGGTCTGTCGCTGCCCTCCACCCGCGTGGACGCCTTCAACGTCGACCTGGCGAACGAGCTGACCCGCAACGGCCGACGCTCGGGCCTGACGTTCGCGCCCGAGGGCGGCTCCGAGCGCATGCGCAAGGTCATCAACAAGATGGTCTCGGAGGAGGACCTCATCCGGACCGTCTCCACCGCCTACGGCAACGGCTGGCGCCAGGTGAAGCTGTACTTCATGTGCGGCCTGCCGACCGAGACGGACGAGGACGTCCTGCAGATCGCCGACATGGCGATGAAGGTGATCGCCGAGGGCCGCAAGGTCTCCGGCCAGAACGACATCCGCTGCACGGTCTCGATCGGCGGCTTCGTGCCCAAGCCCCACACCCCCTTCCAGTGGGCGCCGCAGCTCTCCGCCGAGGACACGGACGCCCGCCTCACGAAGCTCCGGGACAAGATCCGCGGCGACAAGAAGTACGGCCGCTCGATCGGCTTCCGCTACCACGACGGCAAGCCCGGCATCATCGAGGGACTGCTGTCCCGCGGCGACCGCCGCATCGGCTCCGTCATCCGCGCCGTCTACGAGGACGGCGGCCGCTTCGACGGCTGGCGCGAGCACTTCTCGTACGAGCGCTGGATGCGCTGCGCCGACAAGACGCTCCCCGACTTCGGCGTGGACCTCGACTGGTACACGACCCGCGAGCGCTCCTACGAGGAGGTCCTGCCCTGGGACCACCTGGACTCCGGTCTCGACAAGGACTGGCTCTGGGAGGACTGGCAGGACTCCCTCGACGAGACCGAGGTCGAGGACTGCCGCTGGACCCCTTGCTTCGACTGCGGGGTGTGTCCTCAGCTGGACACGAGCATCCAGATCGGCCCGACCGGCAAGAAGCTGCTGCCGCTGACGGTCAAGAACGCCGCTCCTGCGGCGGGCGGTCACGCGCACTGAGCGCCGGCTGACCGCGGAACCGAACGAGGCGCCCCCTTCCCGACGGGAGGGGGGCGCCTCGTCGTGCGCGGGCCTGGGTCAGGCGTGGCCCGTCCCCGGGCCGTAGGCCGCCGCGATGTCCTTCGACGCGGCCCAGCGGCTGTAGGTGGGGGACTGGGGCCAGCCGTCGGGGGAGTCCTGCCATTCCTCCTGGCGTCCGTACGGCAGGAGGTCGATGAGCGCGAAGGTGTGGCTCAGCTGCTCGGTGCCGCGGCCGTCGGTGTGCCAGGTGCGGTGGACGGTGTCGCCGTCGCGCAGGAACACGTTGACCGCGTAGCCGCCGCCGGGCGGGGCACCGACGTCCGCGCCGAACGTGCTGTTCGCCGTCGAGTACCACGTCATCCGGTTGCCGACCCGCTCCTTGTAGGCGAGCGCCTCCTCGATGGGGCCCTGGGTGACGACGACGAAGCGGGCGTCGTACTGGTCGAGGAACTCCAGTCGGGTGTACTGCGAGGTGAACCCCGTACAGCCCGGGCACTGCCATTCCTGGCCGGCGGACCACATGTGGTTGTAGACGATCAGCTGCCGCTTGCCCTCGAAGACGTCCGCGAGCCGGACGGGTCCGTCCGCGCCCTCCAGCGTGTACGCGGGCATCTCGACCATCGGCAGCCGGCGGCGCTCGGCGGCGACGGCGTCGAGCTCCCGCGTCGCGGCCTTCTCCCGCGCTCGCAGCGACTCCAGCCGGTTCTCCCAGGTCGCCGTGTCGACGACGGGTGGTAGTGCGCTCATGGTCCCCTCACAGAGCTCGTACGCGACGTTCCCTTGCGCAGACTCAGACTCCGCGAGCGACGGGAACTCATCGGCCGCCGCACGCGCGCCGAGTGCCCGTGCGGCGCATCCATCGGGGTGGTCGCTGCGTCTAGGCAGGTATGGATCTGGAAAAACCGCCCGCCACGTCGCCCGGGCCGCCCGGGCCGCCCGGGGTGGCGGCCGAGGGCTGTCTCGCCGTCGCGATCCGCGTTCCCGTCCGGATCGTGGTGCTCGTGCTGGTCGTGCCGGTGCGCATGCTGTGGGACGTGTGCGTCGTCGGGGGAAGGCTTCTCCGGGACACCGTGCTGCGCCCGCTGGGGCGGGTCGTCGGCTGGGTGGCGCGGGCCCTGTTCGTCTGGCCGTGGGTGGCCCTGTGGCGGTACGCCGTCCTGCCCGTCGGCACCGCGCTGGCCTGGCTGGGACGGGTGCTGCTCGTCGTGCCGGCGGTGTGGCTGTACCGCGCCGTCCTGACCCCGCTCGGCCACGCGCTCGTCTGGTTCGCCGGCCGGGTCGGGGCGGTGCTCGCCTGGTTCGCCGGCGGGGTCGCGGCGGTGCTCGCCTGGTTCGCCGGCGGGATCGCAGTGGTGCTGGGCTGGATGTACGCACGGCTGCTCACGCCCGTCGGGCACGCGGTCGCCGCGCTGCTGAGGGGCATCGGGCTGGTCCTGGCCACTGTCGGCGGCGGACTCTGGACGGCTGTCACCTGGCTGGCGCGTCACCTGGTGGTCGTGCCGGCCAGATGGCTCCACACATGGGTCCTCACGCCCGTGGCCAGGGCGGTCGCCCTGCTGCTCACCGGGCTCGTATGGGTCGTCCGGATGATCCTGCTCGGCATCGGCGCCGTCTTCTACTGGACGGGACGCCTTCTGCTGGTGCTGCCCGCGCTCGCGCTGTGGCGCTGGGTGCTCGTCCCGGCCGGCCGCGTCCTCGCCGTCGTCGGACGGGAGGTCGGCGAGGCCCTCGGACACGCGTGGCGGGTCGCCGGACACATCTCGCTCGCCGTCGGACGGTTCCTCGGACGGCTCCTGCGCTGGACCCTCGTGGATCCGGCACGCTGGGCCTACCGGACGGTGCTGACGCCGGTCGGGCACACCGTCCGCGACCTGGTGCTCAAGCCCGCCGCCGAGGCGGCGCGCAGCGCGGGGCGGACGGCGCGCCAGGCGCTGGCCGCCGCCCGCGACTTCCGCCGTCTGCTCTTCGGCACACCCCGGGAGCCGCAGCTCGTCGCGGCGCCGGAATCACGGCCCGCAGCACCCCCCGAACCATGGGCCGGCATCCCCCGGGAGACGGAGCCGCCCGGTCCGCGGGAACCAGTCGCGGGCGGGACACGTACTCTAGGTAGCAGTACGACCGCACTCACGAAGGACTGAACGACACTGGGCAAGCGACAGCCCGAAGGCCCGCCTCCCGCTCCGGCGGTGCAGCGCGTCCGACTGCGCTACACCAAGCGCGGCCGCCTCCGGTTCACCAGCCACCGTGATTTCCAGCGCGCCTTCGAGCGCGCCCTGCGCCGTGCCGCCGTACCCATGGCGTACTCGGCAGGGTTCACGCCGCACCCCAAGGTGTCGTACGCCAATGCCGCACCCACCGGCACGGGCAGTGAGGCGGAGTACCTCGAGATCGCGCTCACCGAGGCGCGCGACCCGGAGAAGCTGCGTGAGCTCCTCGACGAGTCGATGCCCTCGGGCCTCGACATCATCGAGGCGGTGGAGGCCCGCACCTCGGGTCTCGCCGACCGGCTCACCGCTTCCGTGTGGGAGCTGCGGCTCGACGGCGTGGAACCGGCCGAGGCGGAGCGCGCGGTGGCGGCGTTCACGGCGGCCGAGACCGTCGAGGTCAGCCGCAAGACCAAGAATGGCGTACGGACGTTCGATGCCCGGAGCGCCGTGGCGGGTCTTGAGACGGTCCCCGGGACGCACGGTCCCCAGGCTGATAGGCCGAGCGACCAGCCCTGTGCGATACTGCGGCTGGTTGTTCGGCACGTGACGCCTGCCGTTCGACCCGACGACGTCCTGTCCGGTCTTCGCGCCGTGGCCGACCTGGCGCCGCCGGTCGCCGCTGCGGTGACCAGGCTGGCGCAGGGGCTGTTCGATGAAGAGACCGGCACGGTGACCGACCCGCTCGCGCCCGACCGCGAGGCAGTCGCAGCCGCCCCAGCCGATCGCACAGGGGCCGCCGAAACTGCCGCCGCGAAGGCGTCGGCGTAAGGAAGTCCGCGTAAGGACGCACGTCGTAGCGCAGCCCTCGTATCCGGGAGCCACCTGGGTCGGGCAGCGCACCCCACCAGAAGACTTTCGCCAGGCCGTACGCACACATGGCGTACGGAACCGGCGAGACAGGACACAGAGAGCTCCCGTGCGGCGCCCGCGCCCCGGACGGCGGCACCGCGCATCGCGCGAGCCGCGGACGTCACCGGCACTGCCGGACCAGGCGCGGCGCCCGGGAGCCTGACGGGAGATCCACCCGCATGCTCGAGCCGACCGAAGCCGCCGAGCCCTCCACGGGCGCCGACGACAACAACAACAGCCCCAGCGACACCCTGCCGCCGCGGCGCCGCCGCCGTGCGGCGTCGCGCCCCGCCGGTCCTCCGACCGCCGCCTCCGAGGCCGCGGCCGAGACCACCGCGCCGGCCATACCGGCCGTAGCGTCCGCCGAATCCGTCGCGGACGAATCCCTCCCCGCCGCCACGGACCCCGTGGACGCCGAGGCCGAGGAGACGGACGAGGCGGCCCAGGCCCCCGCGGCCGACACCGAGGACGCCGCACCGCGCCGTACGCGCCGCCGCGCCACCCGCCGTGTCTCGGCCCCCGCCGGTGTACCGGTGGCCGACGAGGCCGCCGAGACCGTGGTGCCCGCCCCCGCGGCCGTCGCCGACCCCGCCGCCCAGGCGGCCGAGGAGACCCCGGCCCCCGTCGAGGAGCCCGCTCCCCGTACGCGCCGCCGCGCCACCCGCCGGGTCGCCGCGCCCGCCGCTGCCGAGGCCGCCGAGACGGTGACGGCACCCGCCGAGCCCGTCGCCGCCCCCGTGGAGGCCGAGGCGCCCGCCGAAACGGTGGAGGCGGAGGAGGACGCGACTCCGCGCCGCGCCACCCGTCGTCGTGCCACCCGGCGCGTCTCCGCCCCGGCCGGCGCGCCCGAGGGCGACGCCGCCGACGAGCGTGTGGAGGCGCCCGTGACCAGCGAGAGCAAGCCCGCGGAGTCCGAGCGTCCCGAGGCCGTCCAGGCGGACGCCGCGGCTGCCGAGGACGGTGCCCCGCGCCGTGGCCGCCGTCGCGCCACCCGCAAGGCCGCGGGCGGCTTCTCGGCGCCCGCGCCGAAGGAGACCGACGACTCATCGCGTCGTCCCGGCCGTCCCGCCGTCGCCGTCTTCCAGGCGCCGGTGTTCACCGAGCCGATGTTCCAGACGCCGGAGCGCGCCGCAGCGGCCGCCGCCGCCGAGGCGGCGGGAGCGAGCACCGAGGCCCCCGAGCCCGTCGAGGCACCCGAGCCGGCCGAGGCGGTCGAGGAGCCCACCGGCGGCCGCCGGAACCGTCGCCGTCGCCGGGCCGTCGAGGACGAGCCGGTGACCGTGGCCGCCGAGGAGCCGCAGGACGTCCAGGAGCAGCCGGAGGAGTCCCCCGAGGACGCCGAGGACACCGCCGAGGGTGAGGACGGCGAGGAGGAGTCCGCGGGCTCCCGCCGCCGTCGTCGTCGTGGCGGCCGTCGTCGCCGTCGTGGCGAGTCCGCCGACTCGGAGCACGAGTCCGGCGACGCCGCCTACGCCGAAGAGGACGACGCCGCCGAACAGGCCGCGCAGGACGCCGAGGACACGGCCGAGCAGGTCGAGGAGGACGCCGAGGAGTCCGACGACGACGAGCGCGGGGAGTCGGGCGGTTCCAGCAGCAGCCGTCGGCGCCGTCGCCGTCGCCGTCGCGCCGGTGACTCCGGTGGCGACAGCGAGCCGGGCGACAACGACCCCGAGCGCACGGTCGTCAAGGTCCGTGAGCCCCGAAGCAAGAAGGACGAGCGGGCCGACGCCGTGGACGAGGTCCAGTCCATCAAGGGCTCGACCCGTCTGGAGGCGAAGAAGCAGCGCCGCCGCGAGGGCCGCGAGCAGGGCCGCCGCCGCGTCCCGATCATCACCGAGGCCGAGTTCCTGGCCCGCCGTGAGGCCGTCGAGCGGGTGATGGTCGTCCGCCAGAGCGGTGAGCGCACCCAGATCGGCGTCCTCGAGGACAACGTGCTCGTCGAGCACTACGTCAACAAGGAGCAGTCGACCTCGTACGTCGGCAACGTCTACCTGGGCAAGGTCCAGAACGTGCTGCCGTCGATGGAGGCCGCCTTCATCGACATCGGCAAGGGCCGCAACGCCGTGCTCTACGCCGGTGAGGTCAACTTCGAGGCGCTCGGCATGGCCCACGGGCCGCGCCGCATCGAGTCCGCCCTCAAGTCCGGCCAGTCGGTCCTCGTGCAGGTCACCAAGGACCCGATCGGCCACAAGGGCGCGCGTCTGACCAGCCAGGTCTCCCTCCCGGGCCGCTACCTCGTGTACGTGCCCGAGGGCTCCATGACCGGTATCAGCCGCAAGCTGCCCGACACCGAGCGCGCGCGTCTGAAGACCATCCTCAAGAAGATCGTCCCCGAGGACGCGGGCGTCATCGTGCGCACCGCGGCCGAGGGCGCGAGCGAGGACGAGCTGCGCCGCGACGTCGAGCGTCTGCAGGCGCAGTGGGAGGACATCCAGAAGAAGGCGAAGAGCGGCAACGCCCCGACGCTGCTCTACGGCGAGCCGGACATGACCGTCCGCGTCGTCCGCGACATCTTCAACGAGGACTTCTCCAAGGTCATCGTCAGCGGTGACGAGGCGTGGGACACCATCCACGGCTACGTCGCGCACGTGGCGCCCGACCTGACCGACCGCCTCTCGAAGTGGACCTCCGAGGTCGACGTCTTCGCGACCTACCGGATCGACGAGCAGCTGATGAAGGCGCTCGACCGCAAGGTCTGGCTGCCCAGCGGCGGCTCGCTGGTGATCGACAAGACCGAGGCGATGGTCGTCGTCGACGTCAACACCGGCAAGTTCACCGGCCAGGGCGGCAACCTCGAGGAGACCGTCACCAGGAACAACCTGGAGGCGGCCGAGGAGATCGTGCGCCAGCTGCGGCTGCGCGACCTGGGCGGCATCGTCGTCATCGACTTCATCGACATGGTCCTGGAGTCCAACCGCGACCTGGTCCTGCGCCGCCTGCTGGAATGCCTGGGCCGCGACCGTACGAAGCACCAGGTCGCCGAGGTGACCTCGCTGGGTCTGGTCCAGATGACCCGTAAGCGGGTCGGCCAGGGCCTGCTGGAGTCGTTCTCCGAGACCTGCGTCCACTGCAACGGCCGCGGTGTCATCGTGCACATGGAGCAGCCGACGTCCGTCGGCGGTGGCGGCAAGCGCAAGAAGCGCGGCCGTGGTGGCGCCGAGCAGGTCCACGAGCACGACCACGACACGCACGACACGGCCGAGGAGCCGGAGACGGTCGAGACGGAGGCCGAGGTCGCCGCCGAGGTCGCAGCGCCCATCGCCGTCGAGCCCGACTTCCAGCCGGACGAGGAGCTGTACGGCAGCGCCGCCGAGGCGGAGGCCGCGGCAGGCCGCGGTCGTTCGCGGCGCCGTGCCACCCGGCGCGCGTCGGCTCCGGCCGGTGCGCCGAAGGCCGAGGAGCGCGCTCCGCGGAGCCGCCGTGAGGAGCGGGCCGAGCGGGCAGCCGCCCGGTCCCGCGAGGCCGCGGAGGCCGAGCCGGCCGCCATCGAGGACCCGGTCGTCGAGGCCCCTGCCGCCGAGCAGCCGGTCGCCGAGCCGGTCGTCGAGGCTCCCGTCGAGGCGGCTCCGGCCGCCGTCGTCGAGGAGGACGCCGCCCCCAAGGGCCGTACGCGCCGTCGTGCCACCCGGAAGGTGTCGGCGCCCGCCGGTTCGCCCAAGGAGACCGTGGTGACGGTCACGGAGCCCGCTCCGGCACCGGTCGCCGAGGTCCCCGAGGCGCAGCCCGAGCCGGTGGCCGAGGCCGCCGCCGAGAGCGCCGCCCCGGCCCGTCCGCGCCGCCGTGCCGTTCGCAAGGCCACCGCGCCGACCGCGTCCGAGGAGGCGGCCGTCACGGTCGTCCCGTCGGCCGCGGCCGAACCGGCCGCCGAGCCCGCCGCGACGGAGGCCGCCGAGGCCGACGCCGAGGAACCGGCCGCCAAGAAGACCGCGCGCAAGACGGCGGCCAAGAAGGCGCCCGCGAAGAAGGCCGCCGCCAAGAAGACCGTGGCGGCCAAGAAGACGGCCGCGAAGAAGACCACCACGGCCAAGAAGGCGACCACGAAGAAGACGGCCGCCAAGTCCACGGCGAAGAAGACCGTGGCCGCGGAGCAGACCGGTTCCGCCGTCACGGCCTCGGCCGACGAGGGCTGAACCAGCCCCTGACCTGAGTGTGGTGGCCCCCCGGGGGGGGGGGCCCCCCGGGGGTCGGGCCCCGGGGCGGGGGGCCGCCGCCCCCGGGGGGCTCACCCCCCCCCTCCCGTGGGGGGGCCCCCCCCCGGGGGGCGCCCCCACACTGGGTTCCGGCCCCGGGTACGGGCAGCCGCGTCCCGGGGCGCGGGCCCTGTGCGCCTTCGTACGGGCCGTGGAGTTCGCACCGCGGACGGGCCCGGCCGGCTCACGGTCCGGCGCCTGGAGCTGTCGCCGGACCGCGTCCGGGAGGCCTGCGCCGAGTACGTCGCGACGGTCTCCGGCCGAGCCGGGGCCGGTTTGACCCCGGTGGGGACGGTCTCGTAACCTGGACCGTCGGCGTGTCCATTGACACGCCACATCCCCGTAAACCTCATTCCTCCCGGGACCAGGCGTGTTCGCACACGCTTCGAGCCCTGGTAGAGGCCGCTCGCACCCGCCGGCGGCTGGACTGCGGGGGTTCGGTTCCGAGCGAGAGAGAGATCCGCGTGTACGCCATCGTGCGCAGCGGTGGTCGCCAGCACAAGGTTGCTGTCGGCGACATCGTTGAGGTTGACAAGATTTCCACTGCCAAGGTTGGCGACACGGTCGAGCTCTCGACCCTGCTCGTTGTCGACGGCGAAGCCGTGACGAGCGACCCCTGGGTCCTGGCCGGCATCAAGGTCCAGGCCGAGATCGTGGATCACCACAAGGGCGTCAAGATCGACATCCTTCGCTACAAGAACAAGACCGGCTACCGCCGTCGTCAGGGCCACCGCCAGCAGTACACGGCGATCAAGGTCACTGAGATCCCCGCGGCTGCGAAGTAAGGGTAGGGACTGAGACATGGCACACAAGAAGGGCGCATCGTCCACTCGGAACGGTCGCGACTCCAACGCTCAGCGGCTCGGTGTGAAGCGCTTCGGCGGTCAGACCGTCAACGCCGGTGAGATCCTGGTCCGCCAGCGTGGCACCCACTTCCACCCCGGCGTCAGCGTCGGCCGTGGCAAGGACGACACGCTGTTCGCGCTGGCCGCCGGTGCGGTCGAGTTCGGCACGCACCGTGGCCGCAAGGTCGTGAACATCGTTCCGGTCGCCTGATCCAGTCCCGTCGAGGCTGATCCGTCCCCCGCGGACGGACCCCATGCCTCGGGGCCCAGGCTCCGCAGAACAGAGTTCTTCGCGAGGCGGACCTCACTTCCCCCACGGGAAGAGGGTCCGCCTTTCGCGTGTTACGTAAGAGACATTCCGTACGTACAAGAAGTACCGAAGTGCTGGAGGCACCCCACATGACCACCTTCGTGGACCGCGTCGAGCTGCATGTCGCCGCGGGTAGCGGAGGTCACGGCTGTGCCTCCGTACACCGGGAGAAGTTCAAGCCGCTCGGCGGCCCGGACGGCGGCAACGGCGGCCGTGGCGGTGACGTGATGCTGGTCGTCGACCAGTCCGTCACCACGCTGCTCGACTATCACCACTCGCCGCACCGCAAGGCCACCAGCGGCAAGCCCGGCGAGGGCGGCAACCGCTCCGGCAAGGACGGCCAGGACCTGATCCTGCCGGTGCCGGACGGCACGGTCGTCCTCGACAAGGAGGGCAACGTCCTCGCGGACCTCGTCGGACACGGCACCTCGTTCGTCGCGGCCGAAGGCGGCCGCGGCGGTCTCGGCAACGCGGCCCTGTCCTCGGCCCGCCGCAAGGCGCCCGGCTTCGCGCTGCTCGGTGTGCCCGGCGGCTTCCTGGACATCGTCCTGGAGCTCAAGACCGTCGCCGACGTGGCCCTCGTCGGCTACCCGAGCGCCGGCAAGTCCTCGCTCATCTCCGTCCTGTCGGCCGCCAAGCCGAAGATCGCGGACTACCCCTTCACGACCCTCGTCCCGAACCTGGGCGTCGTGACCGCGGGCGAGACCGTCTACACGATCGCCGACGTCCCCGGCCTCATCCCGGGTGCCAGCCAGGGCAAGGGCCTCGGCCTCGAGTTCCTGCGCCACGTCGAGCGGTGCAGCGTCCTCGTCCACGTCCTGGACACGGCCACCCTGGAGTCCGAGCGCGACCCGGTCTCCGACCTCGACATCATCGAGGAGGAGCTGACGCAGTACGGCGGCCTGGACAAGCGGCCCCGCATGGTCGTCCTCAACAAGATCGACGTGCCGGACGGCAAGGACCTGGCCGAGATGGTGCGCCCCGAGCTGGAGGCCCGCGGCTACCGCGTCTTCGAGGTCTCCGCGGTCGCCCACACGGGCCTGCGGGAGCTGTCCTTCGCCCTCGCCGAGGTGGTCGGCCAGTCGCGTGCCGCCAAGCCCAAGGAGGAGGCGACCCGCGTCGTCATCCGCCCGAAGGCGGTCGACGATGCCGGCTTCACCGTCGCGCAGGAGGAGGACGGTCTCTACCGCGTGCGCGGCGAGAAGCCCGAACGCTGGGTGCGCCAGACCGACTTCAACAACGACGAGGCCGTCGGCTACCTCGCCGACCGGCTGGCACGCCTCGGTGTCGAGGAGAAGCTGATGAAGGCGGGCGCCCGCTCCGGCGACGGCGTCGCGATCGGCCCCGAGGAGAACGCGGTCGTCTTCGACTGGGAGCCGACCGTCATGGCCGGCGCCGAGATGCTGGGCCGACGCGGTGAGGACCACCGCTTCGAGGCTCCGCGTCCCTCCGCCCAGCGCCGCCGGGACAAGCAGGCCGAGCGGGACGAGTCGGAGCAGGAGTACGACGACTTCGAGCCGTTCTAGACGACGGCCGCGAGCCGTCCCCCGGGGACGGCGGGACAGCCGGAGCAGCACCGCGGGCCCGACCTCTCCGGAGGCCGGGCCCGCGCCGCTGCGGCGGCCCGCGTCTCACCGGCGGATCGCGTCACACCGGCGGATCGCGGGTTCGCTCCACCCCCGCCTCCGCCTCCGGTCCGGGGAGGCACACGCAGAGAGGGGGGGGGCGGCGGGGGGGGGGGGGGGGGGCGGCGGGGGGGGGGGCCGGCGGCCGGCCGGGGGCCCC